>CAZDYU010000032.1:0-34215 GCA_964509755.1 uncultured Occallatibacter sp.
AAGATGAGGGTGCCCCCGGTCCCTAGCTTTTGGGGACCGGGGATGGAAGCACGCCACCCAAACTTCAAGGAACCCAATCAAGCGGTCAAAGACCTGGCCGTCAATTTGTGTAAATTCGCGTAGCAGCTATGGTTTCACCAGATCAACTTTGGCGGCCTGCATCGCTTGGATCAGCGCCTTGTCCAAGGTTGCTTTTGGAACCTGAAATATCGCATCTCTTCTGCGAGCGAGAAGCGAGCGTCTGCCCCACCGCAGGTGGTTGCAGATCATTTCCCTTCATGCGCGCACAATAAAAGCATGAGCAACCATCACGGCCCAGCCAGAAGCCGTCTCTGCCCCATGCCGGAGCCCCGGAGCTTCGGACCAGGCAAACCGCGGACCTCCTCCCGCCGGCGAATCCTGAATTTTTTACAAAATTTGCAGATCATTTCCCACCCAGCGCGGATAATGAACAGAGGCGCGCTCCAACCCTTCTCGGATCTCCGGCTCCAAAACCGTCATTTTGAGCCGAAATCCCCACCCCCCCTACCCTGTTTTTCCAATCCTGAAGTCCTCCGTTCCAAGCTAACATAAATCAATACAACAATATGCAGCACATTACATCGCCGGATATAGTAACTAAAAAGTAAATAAAAACGCAGATTTTGCCTCTTTTTCAGCCTTGATCGGGCCTTAAAAGCAGAATCCAGCCCAGATTCTCTCACTTCTCAATCTCCAACCCAATTTTCAGCCACTCAGTTAAAATCCTCGATCCCTGTTCGCCATTCACTGTCCACTGCTGCCCATCTCCGGCGCGGCCATGCGCTCGGCTTCGGTGCTCAGTTGGATGGGAATGATTCTGACTCCGTCTCCTCAAGCGTGGCGCAAATCGAAGCTTGCCGTCATCGCGCGCCCGTTGCGATAAGCTAGAAATCAGGAGATTAAGCTCGGACCATGACTGCTTCCCCTTGCAAATACTCGACCCTTGCCGTTCACGCCGGCCAGTATCCTTGCCCGCTGACAGGCGCCGTGAATGTGCCCGTATATCTTTCCTCGACCTTTGAGCTGACCGGCATCGGCACCGATCGCGGTTGGGATTACTCGCGCGCCGGAAACCCCACGCGCGACCGCCTGGAAGAGGCTCTGGCGGCTCTCGAAGGCGGCACAAGCGCTCACGCCTTCACCAGCGGCATGGCGGCCATCAGCGCCCTCGTCGCCATGCTGCGTGCCGGCGATCACCTCATCTGCTCCAAAGATGTTTACGCCGGCACGGTGCGCCTTTTTAACCAAATAGTCTCCGGCTACGGCATCGAGATCGAGTACGTTGACACCAGCGATCTGGCCGCGGTTGAAGCGGCCATCCGGCCCGCGACCAAGCTGATTCACATCGAGACGCCCAGCAATCCCCTGATGATCCTCACCGACATTGCAGCGGTCAGCAAGCTCGCCCATGCGCGCGGCGTCGAAGTCAGCGTGGACAACACCTTCCTCTCGCCGGTGCTGCAAAGTCCGCTGGCCCTCGGCGCGGACATCGTGATGCACTCGACCACTAAATATCTCAACGGCCACTCCGACGGCCTCGGCGGCGCGCTCATCGGCTCCACGCCCGAGCACAAGGAGCGCTTCCTGTTGGTCCAGAAAGCCGCAGGCGGCGTCATGTCGCCCTTTGAATGTTTTCTAGTCCTGCGCGGCATCAAGACGCTGCCCCTGCGCATCCAGCAGCATGAGGAGAATGGCCGCGCGGTAGCTGAGTTTCTCTCTACGCATCCCAAGGTCGGCAAGCTCGCTTATCCGGGATTGAGGACTCATCCGCAGTACGATCTGGCCGTCAAGCAGCAAAGGGGTTTCGGCTCCATGATGAGCTTCGAGTTGGAGTCGCGCGAGGCCGCCGGGCGCTTCCTGGCCGCGATCAAGATCTTCCTCAGTGCCGAGTCGCTTGGCGGAGTCGAGTCGCTGGCCTCGCACTCGGCCACCACGACGCACGGCTCGGTCAGCGACGAGGTGCGCGCCTCGATGGGAATCACGCAGGGACGGGTGCGCCTTTCGATAGGCATTGAAGACAAGGAAGACCTGATCGCCGACCTGGACCAGGCGCTCGGGGCGGTGTAAGGTGGCTCATGTCTGAATCGCTGCTTCTGCTGGCCATCGATACCTGCGGGCCCACGGGTTCAGTGGCGCTGGGACGGTTTTCCGGGGGTTTGGTCGAGATCGCCGGCCAGGTCGAACTCGAAGGTCGCAACTACTCTTCTACACTGGTTGCGGCCGTCGGTGAGTTGCTCGCGCAAGCTGGAACCAAATTGAGCCTGCTCCATGCAATCGTCGCCGTCAACGGGCCGGGCAGCTTTACCGGTGTGCGCGTGGGCCTGAGCGCCGTAAAAGGCCTCGCCGAGGGCGCGCGGATTCCGGTGCTTGCTGTCTCGCGGCTCGAGGTGCTGGCCGCGGCGGCTGGCTTGGCCGCGGCGGCTCTGGACGCGCATCGGCATGAGATTTATCTGCGGATTGAAGAGGCTGGCGGCCGGGGCGTGGAATTGCTGGCTGGAGCCGATGAACTTGCTCTGCTTGCGCCGCCGCCGCGAATCGCTCTCTGCGACGAGGCGGCTGTTCTGCTGCTGGCTTCAGTCTGGCCGGCGACGGAGCTAGTTCGAGTAGCTCCGCCGACCGCCGCGGACGCACTTCGGCTCTGTGCGCCAAGGATTGCATCTGGAGAGTTCGCGGATCTGGCGCTGCTCGATGGCCACTACCTGCGCAAGAGCGATGCGGAAATCTTCGGTGAGCCTGTCGCCGCCTCGGAACATCCATGAACTCCGCGCAACACACCTTGCAAATTCGCCGCATGACGGCGGCCGACCTGGACCCCGTAATCGAGATTGCCCAGAGTCTCAGCGATGCGCCGGCATGGCCACGTTCGGCATATACGGCCGCGCTGAACCCGGATGGCTTGCCGCCACGCATTGCGCTCGTTGCCAGCTATGCCAGTTCCAACACGGTCGCGGGCTTTGCCATCGCCAGCCTGCTTGCTCCGGAGGCTGAACTGGAGTCCATCGCGGTTGCAGCCCAGTTTCAGCGGCACGGCATCGGTCGAGCGCTCTTGGCCTCGTTAGCGGTCGAACTCCGCGATGCCCAGGCCGCAGAGATCATTTTGGAGGCGCGCGCGTCTAACCAGCCGGCGCTTGCGCTCTACCTGGAATTCGGCTTTGTTGTAAGTGGACGCAGGACGCGCTATTATCAGTTTCCAGTTGACGATGCGGTTCTGATGCGCCTTCGGCTTTGAGCCTTGCGCAGTCGGCCGCCTGGCAGGGGACTCTGGGCCGGTGAGCCGCACCGATGGTGATTGCCATCACATAAGGCAGATTTCGGCACAGAATTCCACAATGGCGGTTACTTTCGGTCGATTTCTGACTTGCCGAAAGTGCCACGGGGGCGATATATGTAAGAGTTCCTTAACAATTCGGAGGTGCTTGATGGATGAAATTCAGGATTCCACGCTGAGCGAAGAGCTCGATCGCCTGCACGCGGAACATCGCAGCTACGCTCAGCGGCTGGAAGAGCTGCTGGAAAAGCCCTATCTCTCCGCAGAAGAAGAGATTGAAGAAATCAAGCTGAAGAAGCTCAAACTGCATGCCAAGGATCTTATTTTCGCCTTGGAACGCAGAATGCCCGTGATCGCTTAGGGCTTCCAAGCGGCGTTGAACGCAGGCGATTTGACCGAGTGCCAGCCATGCGCGGCCTCCGTGTGGATAGTGTGCCGCACGCGCCGCGCATTCCTGTGCAGGCGGACGCGCCGCGTGGCCGTATAATCGTCTGGGACTATGGTTCGAGACGGATACATCTACGGTTTGGTCTTTTTGTTGCTGGCGGTGGCCTTTTGGTGGCTTACCGGCGGCTGGTGGCTGGCCCTTGTGCCGGTCTTGCTGGCGGCGTTCTTTCTCTGGTTCTTCCGCGACCCTGAACGCGCGATTCCCTCCGAGCCCGGTCTAGTTGTTTCTCCCGGCGACGGCCTGGTTACCGAGACGGCCGTGATCCAAACTCCCAACGGAAATCGGCAGCGGATCAGCATCTTCCTCAGCGTCTTCAATGTGCATGTGAATCGTTCACCGATTGCCGGCGTTCTGACCTCCGTGCGCTATCAGAAGGGCAAGTATCTGAACGCGATGAACCCCGCCTCGGCCGACCGCAATGAGCAGAATATAGCCACGGTGCGCGGCGACGACGGCGTCGAGGTCACCTTCAAGCAGATTGCCGGCCTGCTGGCGCGGCGCATCGTTTTCAACTTCCGCGAGGGCGACACGCTCGCCCGCGGCCAGCGCGTGGGCCTGATCAAATTCGGTTCGCGCGTGGACGTGCTGCTGCCGGCTGAGGCGGTGCTTCGCGTCAAGGTGGGCCAGCGCGTTCAAGGCGGCGCAAGTGTGCTGGCGGCAATTTCTGGCGGAGTGCGTCCATGAGCCCCCGCGACGCGGCGCTGGCCAAGGCTCGGGCGCAGGCCCGTTTGCGCCGTGGCATGTTCCTGCTGCCATCGCTTTTTACAGTAGGCAATATTGGCGCGGGCTTCTTCTCAATTACTCAGACCATGGCGGCTTTGACCGGCATCGGTGATGTTCATACGCATCTGGATTGGGCGGCGATCGCCATTATCTTCGCCATCCCCTTCGACGCGCTTGATGGCCGTATCGCCCGCATGACCAACACGTGCAGCGACTTTGGCAAGGAGCTGGATTCGCTGGCCGACGCTATCACCTTTGGCGTTGCGCCCAGCCTGCTGGCCCTGATCTGGGGCTTTCACTTTCTGCCCGATTCCATCAACCCGCAGTTGCTTCAAGATCTGCGCCACGCCGGCGGCTTCATCTGCTTTCTCTTTCTGATCGGCGGAGTCTCGCGGCTGGCGCGCTTCAACATCAGCCACGACGCACAGCCGCGCAATCCTGGGCGGCCAGACCGCAAGTATTTTGTTGGTATGCCGATTCCGGCGGCGGCGGGATTGCTGGCCGCTTGCGTCCATTTCTGCGGCGGCTATCCTGTCATGGCCTGGTGGATCGCGCTGCTGTGGATGGCGCTGGTGGGCACCAGCGGATTTTTGATGGTGAGCACCTGGCGCTTCTGGTCCGGCAAGGAACTGAGCCTGTCGCGCCGTCATCCGTTCCAGGTTCTGCTGCTCATCGCGATTGTGCTCTATTTCATCGTGAGATTCTCTCAGGCGGTGCTTTTTGCCTGGGCGCTGACGTACATGTTCTCAGGCATCTGGGCGCGCACCGCATATTCCTGGTCGCGGCGGCGGCGTTGGCGCTCGGCCTCGACGCCCGCGCCTGACACGCTTCCGGCAGAGAGCCTGCACGAGGACCAGAACAGATAGTGCATAGGCTGCGGGCGTTATTCATTCCTGCGTTCTATAATTTGGAGAGGAGGTCCAAATGACGAGCAAAAGTGAAATGGCTAAGAAGCTTGCTGAAGCGCATCGCAACATTGAGCCTTCGATCAGCCGGATCATTCACCTGGTTGCGGACCGCGACTCCAGCGACGCTGAGCCTGTGAAGCTGCTGGAGGTCAATCCCGACACTTTCGAATCCGGAATTTGGCCTATCCATTTCGGCGCTTATCCGCCGCAGATTCCTTTCCCGTCGGTAGTGATTGAAGTGACGGAAAAGGAATTTGAAGAGATTCGCGCGGGAAGTTTGCTATTGCCCTATGGGTGGAAGCTTGGCGAGACTCTCTACCCCGCGGCGGCTTGATCCATGGCAAGCTGGAGTGAAGCATTCGCCGCCCAGGCCAGTTCGGACATGGATGCGTTCCTGGTTCTGGAGGGAAGCGGGCTGCCCAGCAGTCATCGTTTGCACTATCTGCAAATGTGGCTGGAAAAACTTTGCAAAGCATATCTCTGGACGCAGGAAGATGGCGCAGGTGAACTGCGATTCAGGCACAATGTCATTGCCAGGGTGCTGCCGAGCCTTATCGCAAAGTATGGACATCGCATCGGAACCGGAGCGTACAGGGATCTGACGGGGATTCGGCAACTGTGCCGGGAGATCGATTTACTCCATCCGCAGGTCGATGACGAGGGTCGCAGACCGGAAAATGTCGAGTATCCTTGGATGGGAAACTCCGGTGAGGCAGAGGTTCCGGCGCTTTGGAATTTTTCACTTGCCCGCCGCCTGTACTCCAACCCTGGGCGGCAGCTTCTCAAGGCTGCCTCAGTTTTAACGCGAAATGCTTCCGAATTTATTCATTAAGACAAAGCAAAAAGGAATGCCTGTGTATAAGATCGCCATTGCCGGAGCCTCTACCCTGGTGGGCCGGGAGTTGAAGGAAGCTCTGTCGGAGTCGCCCTTGGCCGCGGCCCACTTTACCTTGCTGGATGAAGACGAAGTACAGGGCAAGTTGGATCAAGTGGGCGACGAGGTAACCGTCGTCCAGGCCATTGCGCCCGACGCCTTCGAGCGCATGGACTTCACCTTCTTCTGCGGCGCTGAAGAGTTGACGCGCAAGCACTGGAGAGAGGCGCTGCGGGCCGGGTCCACGGTGCTGGATCTCTCGGGCGCTTTGGATCAGGAGGCAGGCGTGGTGGTGCGCGCGCCCTGGCTGGAATCGGAAGCGGCAACCGTTGACCTCTTTACCCCGGCCGTGGTTCCGGCGCATCCTGCGGCGCTGGCGCTGGCCCTGGTGCTGGAACGCCTTCAGCAGGCTGCCACGGTGCGCATTGCCTTTGCCACGCTCTTGCAGCCGGCCAGCGAGTTTGGCCGCGCCGCACTGGACGAGTTGCACCAGCAGACCGTGAGTCTGCTCAACTTTCAGGGTCCGCCGCAAGAGCTTTACGACGCTCAATCGGCCTTCAATCTTCTAGCCGGTTTGGGCGAAGCCGCCAAGGTCGATCTCAGCACGGTTGAGGCGCGGGTGCGCCGCCACTACGCCGCGCTCTCTGCTGGACGCTGGCCCGCGCTGGCGCTGCAAGTGATTCATGCGCCCGTCTTCCATGGCCACAGCTTTTCGATCGCTATCGAACTGGAGCGACCGGTAGAGCGGTTTGCGCTGGAAGAAGCTCTTAGCGGCGGGCATCTCGAACTGATTTTGGAAGAGAGCGATTCGCCCTCGAATCTGGCCGCCACCGGACAGAACAATGTATTGGTCCGGCTGCGTCCAGAGGCGGGCGCGCGCAATCCTAGCCAGGTTTCGCGGCTTTGGCTCTGGGCGGCTTCAGACAATCTACGCCTGCAAGCGCAAAACGCTGTAGCTTGCGCCCTGGATCTGAGACGGCTGCGGCCGCAGGGGACGGTGCAGTAAAAAAATTGAAAGCAGATCAGCCTTGCCTCACGGCTTCACCGCGAGCTTCGGCGGATCGGCAATGTACTCATCCCCAACCCGCGCTACAATCTGCTTGCGGCGATCGTCCAGCAGCTTCAGTTGCTTTGTCACATCGATGAACTCCTGCTTCTGCGCGGCGCTTAACGGCGCGGCGGGCGAACTCAGCTTGGTCAGTTCATCCAGCCGCGCTTGCAGCCTCGGCATCTCGCGGTCGATCAGAACGGGACGAATGACCGCACTCTTGGCGTGGCCGCTGGCCAACTCATTGCGGTTGTTTTCTCCCCACACTGGCAGAACGCCCACATGGCCCAACTCAACGCGCACACCGGCCGGCCCGTAATCCTTGCGCACCGCTGTGAAAAGCCCAATCATCTCATCGCGTGGATCGCCGTCCTTATCCGGCATTAACCCGTCCACATAATTGCGCGACTGGTTGGAGAGAAAATTTCCCAGCGAATAAAAGATGACCGCATCGCGGCCGTCGGCGGTGCGATAGGTCTCTACAGGCTGCAAGACATGAGGATGATGGCCCACAATAACCGATGCTCCTGCCTCCAGCATCTTGTGCGCGGTTTCCACATCTTCAGGCCGTGGCGCGGGCGCGTACTCGATGCCCCAGTGAATGGAAACCACCAGCAGATCGCACTGCGCGCGGGCCTTTTTGATCGCCACAAGCACGCCGTCTTCATCCATTCCCGGCGCACCGCCCGATTCATTCGGATAAGGAAAGAAGTTCACATGCGGTTGATCGTCCTTATCGGGATTGCGACCGCCATTGAGCCAGCGCGTCATTCCCAGCCAGCCGACCTTGATGCCGTTGGCTTCGACAATCACCGGCTGCCAGCTTTGCCCGGCCGTGTCGCCGGAGCCGGCAAAGAGCAGGCCCTCTTCGTGCAGATGCTCGCGCGTCTCAGTGAAGCCGGCCCAGCCCTGATCCATCACGTGATTGTTTGCAAAAGAGACCAGCTTGATGCCATTGGCCTTTAGCGCGTCAAGCAGCACAATCGGCGCGTCGAAGAGAAACGGCTTCGACCCATGCGAGTGCGCCGGGGCCACTGGAGTCTCCAGATTCACAAAGCCGAAGTCCGTCGCTTTGAAGACGTCGCTCACGTCGGAGAAGAGCGCGCCCCAACCTGCGGCACCCGATCCGGCAGCCTCAGCCGCGGCTCGCACCGGCTCATGCGGAATCACATCACCCGCAACGGCAAAGCTCACCTGCGCCAACTCATGCGGATAAGACGCAACCACAGCCGCCAAACGGCCAGAGTGAGAACCTAGCAGGAGATCCGCGCCAAAAGCCGCGGCAACCAGCAGCACGGCGCCGCCCGCGGTCAAGTGCCAGTGCCTGCGCACTCCCGTTCGGAGTCTTGCGCCCAAGCCAGCGCCAAACCAATCTGGGCGCATGGCCCAATCAACGGCCTTGATCAAACGGCACTCCTTTCGGGGCAGCAACTCCTCCCGGCCTAACATTAGGACGAACTCAGAATACAGCTTCGATGCCAGGCAACTCAGGAATTGTTTGCGTTCCTGTGGCGCCATGTCGAAAAATCAATTCTACGAGGGATGAAAACTTGCGGATTTTGCTGAATTCATGCTGGTCAGAAACAAGCGTCACCTCATGAATAAACAGATCGGACGGGATGGTTTGTAAACAAAATCAGCAAGTTAGCCACCGCTGCGCGGTGATGGCGAGTTAGCAAGTTGGCGGCGAGTTCATTGTAGGTATAACTTGCAGCGGCGAGTTGGGCTGCTCCTAACGGATCATGTTGTCCGCGTTGTCCAGACTGGCGCCAGAGTTGACATTTTTATGCGGCAGGGCGGATGTTTCTTGCATGGATTCAGAACACAGAGGAAAAGGAAAAACCAAATGGGGGCAAGGCTATGAAGGAACATGGCGTTTGAGCCGAAAGAGATATTAGATGTTGTCAATATTTATCAAGCGGATGGGATTGGCGATCACTGTTGCCTTGCTGGCGGCGATTGCAGGCGCTGGGTGCGGGTATCAGTTGGGCCGCAGCGCATTGCAGCGGGCGGCAAATGAACGGCTAACTCAGGCTGCAAGGCTTTCCGGCGGTCCGTTTGTCTCCTTGCTGGATGAATCGGATGCGCTGCTGGCCCAGGTGAATGCTTCTCCCTATCCTCCCTGCTCGGAGGCTGAGATTGCCTATCTGCGTAGGCTGCTTTTGCAATCGGAGTACCTGCGCGACGCAGGCAGGATGCGCGACGGGCGCATCGAATGCTCGACGCTCTTCGACCGCGGCCATCTTCCGGCTGCCTCCTTTCATCCTGCAATCACCGGGCAGGATGGGCTGAAGATTTACCGAGATGTGCCTCCCTATCTATCGCCGAAGTGGGTGGTCTTTCTGTTGCAGAAGGGTGATTCCTATGTAGTGGAAGACTTGAGCGCGAAGAATCGCTGGCATCCGCCGTCGCTGGAGTTTGAGAGCACGATGCTGGATGTGGAGAGCGGACTGCGAGTGCGTCCCGGCGGCAAGACGGTTGTGGGCCCCGGGGCCGTTCTGGACCGTAATATTCAGGCGAGCATCGGTGATCTGCATTATGTGACCGTATGCTGGCCGCGCAGTACCTTCTGCACCAGCGTTTTTGAACCTGCCGCGGAGATTCTGCGAAGCGGCCGAGTGCCGCTCGCGCTGGATACTTCGCTGGGCGCGGCAAGCGGCATGGTGCTGGCTTTGCTTTACCTCTTTCTGCACCGGCGCAGCCGCAATATGAGCCAGCAGTTGCGGCGCGCAATCCGGCGCGGAAACCTCAGGCTTCACTATCAGCCGATTGTGGATCTGGCCACGGGAAAAACCGTGGAGGCCGAAGCGCTGGCGCGCTGGACCGATGAGGATGGCTTTGCAGTAAGTCCGGAGATTTTTGTTCGCCTGGCCGAAGAACGCGGTTTTGTGAGTGAGTTGACGGAATGGGTAGTAAAAAGGTCGCTCAGCGACTGTGGAGAACTGCTGCGGCGCGATTCGACGTTCCGCATCAACGTGAATGTCAGCGCGCTGGATCTGGCTAACGAAAACTTCCTGCCAATGCTGGAGGGCAGCCTGCAGCAATTTGGCATTGTGCCGCGCTCTCTGGTTATCGAGATCAATGAGGGAGCGACGGCGCGCCACCAAACTGCGATCGAGGCGATCCGGCAACTGAGTCAGCGCGGCCATAGTGTGCAGATCGACGACTTCGGGACCGGCTACTCCAGCCTGGCCTACCTCAAGGATCTTGCTGTGGACGCGATCAAGATCGACAAGGCATTTCCGCAGGCGATCGGCACCGATGCCGTGGCCGTGGCGATACTGCCGCAGATACTGGCTATGGCCCAGGCGCTAAACTTACAGGTGATTGTCGAAGGGATTGAGACCATCGAGCAAGCAGCTTACTTTGCCGGCAAGGAGATGCCGGTGCTGGGGCAGGGCTGGCTCTTCGGACGGCCTGTTCCGGCGGCAGAGTTTCTGCGCAGCCTTGCAGAACAGCAGAAAAGCGCCGAGAAGGCCCATAGCTTGCTGGAGTGATCAGGCCTCATTCGCCGGAGAATCCTGAATGTGGCCCATCTTTACCTGCTTGGTGCGCACGTATCCGGCAAAGCTCTCCTGCGATTCGACCTCGGCGGAGACGCGCTCGACCACATTGATGCCGGCCGACTCAAGCGCCGCAACCTTCTCCGGGTTGTTGGTAATCAGGCGAACCTGCGAAACGCCTAGCAGTTTGAGAACCTCGGCGGGCAGTTCGTACTCGCGACAGTCGGCTGCAAAGCCCAACTTGACGTTGGCCTCGACCGTGTCCAGGCCGTGGTCTTGCAACTCGTAAGCTTTAAGCTTGGCCATCAGGCCGATGCCGCGACCCTCCTGCTGCTCATAGAGCAGAATGCCCGCGCCCTCCTGAGCAATGCGGTCCATGGCCAGTTCGAGTTGCAGGCGGCAATCGCAGCGCAACGAGCCAAAAACGTCTCCGGTCAAGCACTGCGAGTGGATGCGCACGACCGGCGGCGCGGAGTGAATATCGCCCATGACCAGCGCTACCAATTCCTCGACCTGCCCATCGCCCGCGCCAGATTGGTCGCAGGGGCGCGGCGTGGCCAGCCGGCCTTCAAAGCCAAAGATGCGGAAGTATCCCCAGCGGGTGGGGAAATCCGCCTCGGCAATCTTCTTCACGCTTTCAAATCCCATGCTTCCATTCTACTTGGCGGGGAGTTGTGGCGCGGTGCGGCTGGCCCAGGAGATGAGACAGGCCGGGAAATCAGTCCAGAGGCGAGCCAGGTCTGGATTGATTCTTCATTCAAATTTTCAATCAACCGCGAGGGGCCGAGGCGAGGCCATGAATGTCTCGGTTTTCAGCAGCATGTGCATCAGGTCTTTGGCTATGCGCGGGTCGGGGTCCATGCTCAGCCCGGTCAGCGAGCGGCCCAGCAGGCTTTCCGCGCCTACGCCGGACTCTCGCAAGAGGGCCTGATTGACGCGCACAATGCAGCCGAATTCATCCAACTGCACCATCGCGGTCGGCGTTTGATCGAAGCAGCGCCCCTCGTTGTAGGTCTCTTCAATGGCCTGGGTGCGCATGCGCTGGGCGGCATCGCGCACGGTCACAACAAAGCCGCTGCGCTGGCCGGCCAGGTTGGCTAGAGGAGTCATACAGAGATCCACCAGTGCCGGTGCGCGGTCCGCGCGCTGGACGGCCCAGCCAAACTCCTCACGGTTTATCGAGTCTGCCTTCAGTTCCAGCAGATTCGCCGGCTTCTGGTCGTTGTCGATCAGGCTCAAAACCTCGATCAGCAGCTTGGCTTTGGCGTCGTTCAGCGTCCAGCCGGAGATGGCTTCCGCGGCGGCATTCATGAATTGAACCCGCGCGTCGGGTGAGAGCATCAGAACGCCCTCGCGCATCCCGGTCATGGTTGCCGCCATCCGGCGGTGAGCCGCATTTTGCAGCGCGTCTACTCTGGCCTTGTGCAGCGCCACGCGCAGCGTCGCCTTGAGTTCGCCGCTCTGGAAGGGTTTGGTCAGATAGCCGTAGGGCATGGCGCGGGCGGCGCGCGCAATCGTTTTATCGTCGCAATAAGAGGTGAGAAAGATCGACGGAATCCGATACAGGCTGCGCAGCAATCGCGCTGTCTGTACGCCGTCCATGCTGCCCACGATGCGCACGTCCATCAGCGCCAGGTCTGGCCGGCAGCCATTGACCGCCATCAGAGCCTCATCGGCGCTCTCGGCAAGGCCGACCACCTCGCACCCCAGTTGTTCAATCTCCTGTTGCAGATCGAGGGCTACAATCGGTTCATCTTCAACGATTAAAATCTTCCCTGTCACGCATCCTCCTCGTTGGCACGGATCTACCGCGACGATCTTCGGCATGTTGTGCATAGGGTTCGTTGGGTTGTTCCCCTGAGTTTCACATCGGTCGATGGGGGACGATTCTTCGGCGTGGTTGGCAAGGACTTGGCATTCATTTCCCAATTAGGAAAAGACAGGTTTCAAAATGGGAGGGACGTGGGCCTCAAAGAATTTCATGAAAGATGCAGTGAGAAGAAATGGAAATGATGTCGCGATGAGGGGGCGCGGAAATATCCTCCGTTTGCGGCATGTATCCGATTGACCAGCGCTTAGGTTGTCGCGATGAAACACTTAGTTGACTGGAGTGTTGCGGATATTCCCAACCATGGTCGCGATCTTGGCGCTAAGGCACCGCTTGATTGAGATTTATTTAACAGGATCGGAGAACGCGATGTGCATTTCCAAATACGACGTCGCTTTCAAGACAGACAATATCCTGTCGGTTGTGCATGAAACTCCTAGTGCTGTAAAAAGGCGATAATTGTTATCGCCTCAACCCGAAACAGCTACCACGCGGTTCGCGCTCTAATAATATTCGCCTAATTTACAACCAAAGTCGGAAATGGAGGATGAACAAATGCCACTTGTCAATGTCGTTATCACGATTGGAGTAGTAGGTCTTTTGCTTTGGCTGGTGAACCGGTACATTCCCATGCAGAGCCAGATCAAGGGAATCCTGAATGCCGTTGTTGTAATTGCCGTAATTCTTTGGCTGTTAAGAATATTCGGCCTATTTCAGTATCTTTCCCAGTTTCGGGTTGGGCACTGATTGATCGAATGGCATAGGCACTGAAGGCCTTGATAATTGACACAATGGAAGTCCAACGCAGTACGGCAAAGTTTTGCCGGTAGGAGGAATCTTGAAGCATATGCTTTTGTTTGCAATGGGGAGTGTCCTTGGCCTGAGCGCGTTTGCCCAAGTCATTCCGACAGCGGCGGTGGTCGTAGAATCCACAGGCCCAACGTCCACTTATCGCGTGGTCGTAATCAGCCGCTCGATTCAGGCAGTCGACTACCGGCATCAGGGTGGCGCATCGACTGTGGATTTTGCCGGCACAACATTGTTGCCTTCGGCAACCGGCAAGGCCAAAGTGCGTAGCAAGCGCGGTACTATGGAAGTCGAAGCGGAATTTGCGAGCTTGCAAACTCCTACGACCTTTGGCGGCGAATACCTCACATATGTTATGTGGGCAATCTCGCCTGAAGGCCGGGCCGCAAACCTTGGCGAAGTTCTTGTTGGTGAAAATGGCCAAAGCAAGTTGACAGCTACCACAGAACTGCAATCCTTTGCTTTGATTGTAACCGCAGAACCGTACTACGCTGTCCGCCAGCCCAGCAACGTCGTAGTTCTTGAGAATATCGTTCGCGCCGATACCAAAGGGACCGTCGAGGCGGTCAACGCAAAATATGAGTTGATGGAGCGCGGCGGTTACATCCCTACAGGCTACAAGTTTGATCCGGTTGTTTTGAGCGCAAGTCTTCCCTTGGAATTCTACGAAGCTCGAAATGCATTGCGCATCGCCCAATCCGAAGGAGCTGAGCAATATGCCGGCGCTAGCTACCAACACGCCGTACAATTGATGAATAACGCCGATGCCGATGCGACAGACAAGCATGTTGATCGGAAACCCCTGATTGCGGTAGCTCGCGAAACGGTGCAAACGGCAGAGGATGCACGCGAGATCGCGGTCAAAAAGATCGGCGAGGAGCGCCTTGCGGCCGATCGTCAGGCGTCAATTGACGCTCAGGCAAAATCGCAGGCCCAGGCTGACGAAGCAACGCGCCTTAAGGAAAATGCGCAAGTCGATGCCGCAAATGCACAAGTTGCAGCTGCAAACGCGCAAGCCGATACAGCGAAGGCGCAAGCCGACATGACCGCCAGCCAGGCAGCGTCAACGGCTGCCGTTTCCGCGGCGCAGGCGGATGCCGAACAAGCCCGCACAGCCGCACAGATCGCGCAACAGGGTCTGCAAAAAGCGGATTCCGATAAGGCCGCAATACGTGCACAACTCTCCGAGCAGCTCAACCAGATACTTGCTACCCGGGATAGCGCTCGCGGTTTAATTGTTAGCATGTCCGATGTGCTGTTCGACACTGGAAAGTATTCATTGAAGCCTGGCGCGCGCGAGAAACTGGCCAAGGTCGCCGGTATTCTGGTTTCCTACCCTGGACTTAACATTGAGGTCGGCGGCTACACCGACAATGTCGGCGGCGATGCAATGAACCAGACATTGTCGGAAAACCGCGCAAGTTCCGTGCGAAGCTATCTTGTTGAACAGGGCGTGACAACAGGCGCTGTAAATGCGATAGGCTTTGGAAACACATCGCCCGTCGCCTCCAATGACAACTCGGCAGGACGACAAGAGAATCGCAGAGTGGAACTGGTTGTGTCCGGAGATGCAATTGGCAGCCCGATCAGCGTGACGACGGGGACTCAAAACTAGCAATACTTGGGATGCGCCGCGATTCAGAAACAAGAGCGCTGCGCATCCTGAGGAATTCTGTATTTCTGCAATTGTAGAAGTTGTAAATGTGCTTAGTACTGCCTTGATGGTTGTTCCACTTTTGCACTTATCGGCTTTATTGCGGTGGCTGGCTGGCAGAGATTGGAAATATTACCTAAGGAGCGAAGGTGAGCTCGTCCTTCTAATTGTCGTCGCACTACTTCCACTCGACCAGATTTGAAACAGAATGGGTGACAAAATGTCAGTTTCCAGAAAAACGTTCTCAGACCATATAGATTCATTTACTGCTTCTGAGTTGACTCCGCTTCAAGAGACAAAAGCGAGCAGACTGCCTTTGCCGACTCGAATAGCGTTTATTGGAAACTATCTTCCTCGCGAATGCGGCATCGCCACTTTTACAACAGATCTTTGCACTGCGGTTGCTGCCGAATATGGAGACGGACGGTTGTTTGCGGTTCCCGTCAACGACCCGGATTCAAGTTACGACTATCCAAAACAGGTTAGACTGGAAATCACGCAAGAAGATATTTCTTCCTATGAACGCGCTGCCGATTTTCTTAATTTCAACGGCAACGATCTTGTCTGCTTGCAGCATGAATATGGAATTTACGGCGGCAACGCCGGCAGCCACATTCTTGCGCTTCTGCGCAAATTGAAAATGCCGCTCGTCACTACACTGCATACGGTTTTGCGCGACCCCGACCTGAATCAGCGCGTGGTACTTGAAGAAATTGCACGGCTGTCAGATCGCATGGTTGTCATGAGCGATCTGGCAGCGGAACTTCTGCACGGAGTATATGCGGTTCCATGCGAGAAGATCGATGTGATTCCCCATGGTGTTCCAGATCTCCCCTTTATGGACCCCAATTATTTCAAAGATAAATTCGGCACGGAAGGTAAATCCGTTCTGCTGACTTTTGGATTGCTTTCTCCTAACAAAGGGATAGAAAACGTGATTCAGGCACTGCCTGCGATCCTTGCGCGGCAGCCAAATGTCGTGTATATCGTCTCTGGAGTTACCCATCCGCATATTCGCCGGCACGAAGGTGAGCATTATCGTGAGGGATTGCAAGCGCTGGCTGCACAGCTTGGCGTATCGGATCACCTGATTCTCAACAATCGCTTTGTGAGTTCGGAGGAACTTGTCGAGCACGTAGGCGCGGCGGACATTTACATCACTCCATATCAACACGAGGCGCAGGTCGTTTCCGGTACACTGGCGATTGCGCTCGGAGCAGGAAAGGCTATTATCTCGACGCCCTACTGGCATGCCAAGGAGTTGCTTGCCGAGGACCGAGGCGTAATCGTTCCATTTCAGAATCCAAACGCGATTGCCGAGGCAGTTCTCGATTTACTGGAAAACGATGCGAAGCGACATGCCATGCGCAAGCGCGCCTATCTTCACTCCCGAGGCACAACGTGGGAGAAGACGGCGCGAGCTTATATGGCGAGTTTCCAGAGGGCACGCTTTGAGCGGTCACTACACCCAAGAGCCGCACAAACAGACTACACCATGATAAATTCGATTGGCCAATTGCCCTTTTTGAACACTGGTCATCTTCTTAACATGACAGATGATACAGGGATGCTTCAGCACGCCATTTTCTCAGTGCCAAACACGCGCGAGGGATATACGACAGACGACAACGCGCGGGCGCTGATCGTATCCGTGCTTCTGGATGAAAGCCCCGAGCATTCAGACCGGCGAGAATATCCTAACCTCTCTCATCGTTATCTTTCCTTTCTCTGGCTTGCCTTTCATGCCGATTCCGGAAGGTTTAGAAACTTTCTCGACTACGACCGCAAATGGCTTGAGAATTTCGGATCCGACGATAGCCATGGGCGTGCACTGTGGTCGCTCGGAAAGGTGCTGGGAGCCTCGCGCAATGCCGGATTGAGAGGTGCCGCGGGAAGGCTATTTGAGGCCGCCGTTCCCGCGACGCTTACATTCACAAGCCCGCGCGCCTGGGCGTATTGCATCCTGGGAATGCAGGCATATCTGGACTGGTTTCCCGGCGACAGAGCTATTCAGGGAGTCCGCAACGAGCTTGCGAATCGACTCCTTGATATCTACGAACGCAGCCACTCCGATACGTGGAGGTGGTTTGAGAAGAGTCTTTCCTACTCAAACGCCAGACTCTCGCAGGCGCTTATTTTGGCGGGTTGGCGAAGTGATAATCAAAGAATGATTGAAGCTGGAATGGATTCTTTGAAGTGGCTTGTTGCTGAACAGCACCGCGGCGATGAAAATGTTTTCGTTCCGATCGGATCCAACGGGTTCTTCATCGAGGGAAGTGAAAAAGCACGCTTCGATCAGCAACCCGTAGAGGCCTGCGCGACCGTCTCAACTTGCTTAGAGGTATACAGGTTGACAGAGGAGCGCCAATGGCTTGAAGAGGCTCGGAAGGCGTTTAGTTGGTTTCTGGGAAAAAACGATTTGCTGGTTCCCCTGTATGATGCTGTAACAGGCGGTTGCAGGGATGGCCTTCATCCTGACCGCGTGAACGAGAATCAAGGCGCTGAGTCCACGCTCTCGTTTCTTATGGCGCTGCTGGAAATGCAGGCGGCCAAAGTTGCAAGCGTTGAAGAACTGCATCATGGAATGAGTATCACCCATTGAATCCTATCAAACCAACGGATGTTTCGGCAGAGGCTGTTGTACTAGCTCAACAAAATCATGGGCCATATAGAGCCGATCAACCACTGTTTGCGCGCTACGCAGACAATCCTCTTTTGAGCCGGGATAATTGGCCTTACCCCATCAACAGCGTCTTGAATGCGGGGGTTGTTATGTTGGCCGACGGAGAAACCCTGCTTCTTTGCCGTGTTGAAGATCGCAGCGGCTTGTCCCATCTTTGTGCCGCGCGCTCCGCGAACGGAATTGACAATTGGCGAATTGATTCTCAACCGACTTTGCTGGCAAGTCCATTGGAATTTCCTGAAGAGATTTGGGGCATTGAAGATCCGCGCATTACTTATGTCCCGGAACTGGAGCAATATGCTGTTGCATACACATCGTTTGCGCGAGGCGGTCCAGGAGTCTCGCTTGCTTTGACTAAGGATTTTCGGAGTTTTGAGAGATACGGCGTCATCATGCCACCCGAGGACAAAGATGCCGCATTGCTGCCTAGAAGAATTGGTGGCCGGTGGGCTCTTATTCATCGTCCAATGACCGCGTTAGGCGCTCATATGTGGATCTCCTATTCACCAGATCTGCGGCATTGGGGAAGCCATAAGATTATCCTGGAAGCGCGGCGTGGTGGATGGTGGGATGCAAACAAGATTGGTCTTTGTTCGCCTCCGATTGAAACCGCTAAAGGCTGGCTAGTGATTTACCATGGCGTGCGGCAAACTGCATCGGGAAGCATTTATCGGCTTGGCCTTGCTCTCTTCGATTTGGAAAAGCCGGAAATTTGCCTGCAACGGGGAAACTCATGGATCTTTGGGCCAGAGGCGCCCTATGAACGGAACGGAGATGTGAATGATGTAGTCTTTCCTTGCGGACAAACCATCGCAGTCGATGGAGACACAATCAACTTGTATTACGGTGCGGCCGATTCTTGTATCGCTCTGGCCACGGGCAGCATCAGCCGTCTCCTCTCTTGGCTGGACACGAACGGTAGTCAATCGGAGAGGCGAGCATTCTAACGATCGCGGCGATAGGTCCGAAAGGCACTGGCATATGAGTAACTCAAGCTGTAATTGGCCCGACTGGCTTCCACATCTTATTTGGATGCGGCATCAATGCCCGCGTTGCAACTCTGTGAAATTCAAAGAGGCGGAGTTGCGCTCGGTCGATGGCCTGTTAGCTCTGTTTGCATTGCGTCCGGTTCGCTGCATGTTTTGCTGGCGACGCTATTATTGGATCACCTTGCGCGGCGCAAACGCTGGATAGGTTCTTAGTTGCCGCGGATTCTCAGAAACTATAGCGAGCAAATACAAAGGCAATTCTGTATGATTCTTTTCCGCCAGCCTCACGTTCAAGTTCCCGTGCCGAGCCCGCATTCATCGCTTGCTCCGCAATGGCTTACGCATCTTGGCGCGCTAGGTCTATTCTTTGTTGCGGTCGTAGATTCCTCGGTCATCCCACTGCCACTTCCAGGCAGTACCGATCTGCTGTTGCTCTGGTTGGTAGCGCACGGCGGAGATCCTTGGTTACTGGCGTCCTGTGCTGTAGCTGGCAGCATCCTGGGCGGATACACTACCTGGCATATTGGCCGCAGAGGAGGCGAAGCGGCACTGCGCCACTTCGTTCCGGCGCGTCTCCTCAGCCGAGTTGTTGCTTGGGTTGAGCATCATCCGGTTTTGGCAGTCTTTCTTCCTGCCATGCTGCCTCCGCCAATTCCGCTATTGCCGTTTGCGCTTGCTTCCGGCGCCCTCGGAGTACCGCGCAGGCGCTTTCTCGCCATCTTCGGCGCGGCTCGCAGTCTACGCTACTTCTTCATAGCCTGGCTCGGCGTGATCTACGGACGCCGTATCGTCCGCTTATGGTCTGGAAGCCTCCAGAAGTGGTCTACTCCGCTGTTGTGCGTATTTGTGGGTTTACTCATAGCTGGAATTTCTTTCGGAGTTTGGAAGATTCGAGGACTGCGAAATATTGATGACGCAAAGAAACTTGTTTTACAGGGCGGAGGAGTAAATGCGGGCTAGATACTGGAGTCGCTCTGTTTTCCTCGTTTTGTTTCGCGCATTTGCACTGTCTTCGGAAGCAACGGTTCATTCAGGCAAACGCAATAAATGGCCGGGTAGATGATACCCGGCCAAAATCGTCTTCAATAACTAACTCTATCTATCCGAGAAAATGGTTCCTCTAGTTGCGGGCTCTTGGCTCGGCTGCGCGGGGCTGCGGCTGACGGGCCTGCAAAGATTGCTGTTGAATGGTGTGTTTCTGCACCAGCACCTGTGTCTGCTGCTGATGCTTCTGCTCCAATTTTTGCGTCTGAGCATCGTTCATCTTCTGTTGATGCTCAGTGTCCTGCTTCACCTGCAACTGTTGCCTCTCTTGGGTCTGCCTGGCGATCAACTCATCCTGCTGTTGTTCGTATTTTTTGTCGGCCTTCGCATCTCCTGAGTTGACCGGTGCGGGTCGAGCGATTGGGGAAAGGTCATTCGGATGGACTACAGCGCGTGGTGTGGTGCTATTGGAAGGCCCGGTCGGCACTTCAGATCGCGGCTGCGTTTCGCCGCCGTTCATTGGAGATTTGGATGCCTCCGCTGCCTGCTGCGGCGCTGCCGTCTGGCGATCGTTATAACCTACCGGTAAGGTGGTTGGCCCGGTGCCCGGCCTTCCGTGGTTGACCGACGCTCTCGTTTCCGGGTTTGCTCGCGCGGCTTGTGCATGTTCATTTTGTGCAGCAACGGGTGCTAGATGTCTTTCTCTTGCCACTGCTTCTTGCTGTGCGTTTGCATGTGCAGCAATACCGCCGGTTCCGCCATTGAAGCTAACACGATTCTCGTTGTGATTCTCAATTGCGGTGTTATAGACATTGTGATTGATGGAGATGTTCACGTTGTTCACGGAACGGTTATAAAAGAAATGTCCATGATCCCAACGGCCTCCGCCATAACCTTCGCCGAAATAACCAAAGCCATAGTTGACTCCGCCATAAAATCCGACTTCCTGGCCCCAGTAGCCATCATTGAAGAAGAATCCGCCGTCTCTCCAAACCCAGTAGCCCGGAGTCCAGAGGAATCCCTCTTTCGGCGCCAATACCCATGCGCCCTCTACCCAGTAGTAATCGGAGATGCTCTCATCATAGGCCCAGTAGCCTGGCGTCCAGAGATATCCGTCCGCTGGGCAAATTGGCTGCTCGTAAACTGGCAGTGGGGGTGGGCCGATCGGAATCAATACTCCAGCCTGTCCGAATACGACGGCCGGTATGGCCAACGCGAGAAATATCAGCAATGCACGAAAGGTACTCATATAACTCCTCTTTCATCAGAGCATTATTGAATAGCTGCAAAGTTACTTGCAGTCTCTTAGTGTGGCATCTGCTGTTGGATTATTCACGCCGAGTTCAACGTGAGCGTCGAGCCGCAACTCGGTGTCTGCGAGCACGTTCTGAAGGCCGTCCTTTGCCTTGCCCCATGCACCTTCAACTTTGCCCTTTGCCTGCTGAATCCCGCCCTCCGCCTCAAGCTTGGGATTGTCGGTCAGTTCGCCCGCTTTGCGCCTGACGCTACCGGCCACTTCATCGATGATGCCTTTTATACGATCCTTGTTCATAAATTCTCCCTACGGTTATGGAAGTTATTGATTTACTTCCCGGTGTTTGTGAGATTAACAATTTCGATTATTCTTGTCTGAGCTTTTAAGGCCAGTGCAATTTTCGCAATCTGCAAGCAAATAACTGCTTTCGAGAAAATGTCTATTGCGGACCGATCCGTTCTGCCTTGGAGGAGATCAACATCTCTTTAAGCTGGGGCATGGCGCTACTAAAGTACGGGTACAGTGCGGCTGCGGAGGGCGGAAGACGCCTGGAAGGACGCGCGGCTGGAATCGGGTCTCCTTCAATAGACAAACGCAATTCGGTTCCTTGCTGAATTCGGCGAGGAGACACTGTAACCCTGGCCAGATAAAACCACGGATATTGCGTTAACTCTACATGCTCCACTTCCGCGGCATTGAAATGCGGGCGTATGCGGCGAAGAGCCAGATTGAGTGCATTTGCGATCGCTTCCTGCGATGTATCTCCGACGCCGCTTCTCAGTTGTCCGTTATTGATCTTGATAAAACTCCACCCGTGCGCGGCGATTTGTTTTTCCAGTCTGTATGCATTGACAACTCGAGCAAATTCCCAGCCCTCGCGAAATTCGTCCGTTGCCAACCTGAGTCCTTCAGGGAGTTCAATTCGTGCCCGTAAAAGCAGATTCTGTTCGGCGATTGTACGCATCGTTCACTCTTTCTGTTGCTATTTCAGTAGCTTGAGATGGATGCGCTCTGCCGAATGGGTATTACCGCGGCATTGTTCTGAAAAACCTGTAACGGCATCCGGTCTGCTGGCGGCACAATTGCATAGTGAATCAAAGTGCGGCAATAAATGCAGTTTGTCTTGCGCTTTTGTTGACCAGTGTCGAGAGTTTGAGGAAACGTCCGCAAGCACTCCGGGCACGCGATTGTGACGTATGCACCCGGCGAATAGTCATGAGAATTGCGATGAATCCAAAGAGGCATTTCGTTGCTGGCCAATTGGTGAGTTTGCCGTTCAATTTGTGGCAGGCCTTCTATAATCCGCATCAGAGCAAGAAGGCTACTGCCTTTTTGGTAAAAAGCGTCGGCTGCAACTCCGGATGGCACCTCATTTCCGGAAAATGATCCACTCATTGCGATAGTCTGGATTGCCGGAAAACGGCGGCGCACAACCGAAAGCAACTCGAAACCGGACATGCCCGGCATTCTAAGATCGGATAGAAGAAGTTGGGGCGCTTCATTTCGTATTTCACGCAATGCGGTGAAGCCGTCTTCGGCGCAACGCGCGCGGTACCCTATCTCATTCAGCATCTGCGACAGCAACTGCCGTATGGACGGTTCGTCGTCTACGATGAGGAGTGTTGCAAGCGAATTCTGCATCTCTGATTCCTCAACTTTCACGTCCGGGGAATTGAAGAGAGTATGGCCTTTATTACAAATATCCTGCTGGTCAATTCCGCACAGGGGATGTAACAAAGCCATTAAACGCGCTATGAGAGACTCTGAAACGATAACGCTGCAGCCGGTTTTCCAGTGTTATCGCCTGGAAGTTGATCGTGCAGAACTACATTTAGAAGGGATCTTCGCACTGTGATGCGGCCGTTGTAGTCGATAAGACCGAATTTGCGAAAGCGGTTCATAAAAAAACTGACTCGCGATCTGGTGGTCCCAATCATCTCCGCCAGAGTTTCCTGCGAGATCTTGGGAAGCAGTGATTCTGGTTCGCCGGGCTCACTGAAGTCCGCCATCAGAAGTAGAATCCTCGCCAGCCGTTTCTCGCTGGAGTTGAAAAGCTGATCCACTAAATCGGCCTGGACTCGCATACTGCGGGCTAAAAGAAATTTCCGGAACATATCTGAAAACTCGGGCTCGTCGTGCAAAACGCGAACCATCTCTTCTCTTCCGATTTTAAGAGCGGTGCAATAAGTGATAGCCGTTGTTGTGGATAAACGAAGCCCTGGCCCTGCGGCAAGCGCCGATTCTCCCGCAAAATCTCCCGCCGAAACAAGCGTGATTGTGGCTTCTTTTCCGGTGGCCGAAACGACTGTCACTCTCGCCCGGCCTTTTTGAAGATAAAAGACCGAATCGGCGGGATCTCCCTGGGAATAAAGGGTCTCGCCAGGCGCCAGTTTGACGATTCTGCGTCCAAAACCGCCGTTAGCTAAAAAGGCAGTTGTATCAAAGGCGCAATTCGCTAGTCCAATCATGGGCGGCTCCCATCTCAATCACAGCGGCGAAGCGGGATGCAGGGAAGGATGCGCAACAGTCAAGCACTGCGGTTCACGAGCCAGTTGCGCCGATGAATGCGGATTCATCGGCAATCATCAGGTCCAAGTATTGCCGGAAGCAGCAGATTCGCGCATCTTTCGCAACGCTGTTCGTACTTGCCTATGCCGACACCTACAGAAAGTTTAATTCGGTTTGAACTATATGCGTCTGTCCTCTTTTGCTCACTTATTGAAAAAATGATCGTACCGTGGCTTACTGGCCAGGCACTGCCTTTTTCTGCTGTGCGTTCTTGCTCAGACCTCATCCGCTTTCACCATTAATGTGGAAACTACCTATTGCGCCTTAGTGCGCGGAAAGAAAGTGACGCTGCGCATGGGTAGAAAAAGGTGATATTCATGAAAAAAGTTATGGCGTTTGTGGCGGTAATTGGTATGACAACCATTGGCTGGGCTGGTACCGGCCGCGAAGCAACGGTCGACCGATTGGATCATGCGGGCGCTGTTCTGCATGAGATCATGCTGGCTCCAGACAAGGGAATTCCAGAAGAAGTTCTGGAACACGCCAAGTGCGTTGCCGTGGTGCCGCATCTACTCAAAGGCGGCTTTGTTTTCGGCGCTGAAAATGGCAGAGGCGTCGCCACCTGCCGCACTGCGGACGGTTGGAGCGCGCCGGCGTTCTTCACCATTACTGGAGGCAGTTGGGGTTTGCAGATCGGCGTTGAAGGCGTTGACTTGGTCATGATTATTCAAGACGAACGCGGCATGCAGCATTTGATCAACAGCAATTTTGAATTGGGCGGAGATGCTTCCGCGGCAGCCGGCCCAGTTGGACGCCATGCTTCGGCCGACACCGATTGGAAGCTGAACACAGAGGTTCTCACTTACTCGCGCGCCAGGGGGCTCTTTGCCGGAATCACGCTGAATGGCGCTTCGATTCGCCGCGATGATGATTCCACCGAGGCCATCTATGGCCACGATGTTTCGACAAAGCGCATCCTGCGCGGCGAAATCGCCGTGCCGGCCGCGGCTGCCTCATTTATCGATGCAGTAAGAGAGGCAAAGCATCAGGCGATCGCGTCAAGGTAACTGTCAATACTAAGAGCTTGCGGGCGCGCGAAATCACTTGTATTTTCGTTCGCCCGCAAAGAAAAAGGAGCACATATGCTTTGGACAATCTTTGTCATTATTCTGGTCTTGTGGCTTCTGGGATTCAGTTTTCACATCGCCGGCGGCCTGATTCATATTCTGCTGGTGGTCGCTTTGATCGTGCTGATTATCAACCTGATTACTGGACGGCGATCCTAACCTCCGGTTTCCCAGCGCTAAGCCCCGGTTCCATTACTTGACGATCCGGTTCACTTAGTACCATTGCCGGTGAATTCCACTCCGCAATCGGCGCATTCGGATTACCGCAATACGACTATCCGCGAGTCCATCTCGTCTCGGTGAGATAAGATGGACTCACCGGGAAGAGATTGATCTTTCGTAAGCTTGTATCTTGTGTGCCTTCCACCCGGTCCATCGCCAACTAGCCTCCCCAGCCGCTCAATTCTGCCGCGCAAACAATGATTGCATTGCGTGGCATCCTCATCGACGCAGGCTTTGCCCGGATAAATCTCATACATCTGCCGGTAAGGTGCGGGCGTAAGAATGGGCATGAAGACATTGGCGCCGCTTTCCAATCCATGCTCGCGGCCATCAATGGTATTGATGGTGGCAAGCGCCGTCGTCGCGGGAAGATTGGCTTCCGGGCAGACGATGCGAGTGAGCGCCACTGCCTTCAGAACCATCCATTCGTTGCTGAATACCTGATCTTCGACACTGATCGCCGCGGCCTGCGCGCCAAGCGGAGTATCGGGGTGGGCAAGAAACGGACCGATGCCAATCATATCCAAGTCCAACTCTTCAAATAACTCGATATCTCTGGCCAGCATCTCATAACTCTGCCCTGGAATCCCAGTCATTACTCCGCTGCCAATTTCGTAGCCCATGGCGCGCAGCTCACGCAGCAGAGAGACGCGGTCACTGACAGCCGCGCCGCGCCGAGGATGAATTGCGGCATAGAGCGCTGGATCGGAGGTCTCAAATCGCAGCAGATAACGGTCCGCCCCGGCTTTGCGCCACAAGCGCAACTCATCGGGCAGCCGCTCACCAAGGCTCAGTGTAACGGCCAGGGTTGTTTCCGCTTTGATGGCGCCAATGATTTCAGCAAGCCACTCGGATTCTATGCCAAAGTCTTCTCCGGCCTGCAGGACGACCGAGCCAAAACCAAGAAGCACGGCCTTGCGAACACAATCCATAATCTCATCGCGAGTCATGCGATAGCGCGGCATGGAGCGGGCGGCGCGCAAGCCGCAGTAGTGGCATTGGCGCACACAGTAGCTTGAAATTTCAATCAGCCCGCGAAGGTGAACGGCATCGCCAACGTGCTCGCGGCGCGCCGCGTCTGCCTGGGCAAATAACTGCCCCAGCTTGGACGAGTCGGTTTCTCGCAGCCAGCCGAGAATTTCAGTGTGAGTTAGCCGAGGCATCTTTTGAATTCGATTTCCTTTTTGGCCGCTTTCCGTATCGACAATCCTCCGGTGGTGGATCGTTGCTATGTTATCGCTGATCTTGCGTCAACTCATCTAAGAACCTTGCGCGCCGCTCAAATCTTGCCAGGGAAGATGAGCGGCACTACTCACAAAACTATTCCCCGGTGACAATTGACGCGGTGACCAGAATCACGTTCACAGAGGTTGCAACCATCGCTATGGTTGCAACCAGCCAAATTAGAAACACTCCCAATGCATGACATCGGCGAGGGAGCGCTTTTCTATAACTGGAGTTTCCGCCGGGTAACCAAAGCAGACGATCGCGATGAGTTGGCGGTCAACCGGCGCTCCAAATGTCTTGGCCACTGCCGGCGCATAGGCCTGCTGCGTGCCCGCAACCCAGCATGAACCCAGCCCGTGGGCGGCGGCGGCGATGAGCAGATTCTCTGTAGCGGCACAGCAATCCTCGACGGCGTATTGGGTCTGGCGCGCCAGCACGAGCACGGTAAAGGCTGCATTGGCAATATATTCGGCGTGGCCCAGCATGGGCGGAATCGAGGCCAGTGCGGCTTTTTCGGTGACGACAACAAAATCCCAGGGCTGATCGTTCATCGCCGTTGGGGCCAGGCGAGCGCAATCGACAATCTCTTCAATGATCTTGCGCTCAACCGGCTGCTCGGTGTAGGCGCGAACGCTGCGGCGGCTCTGCAATGCTTCAATGGCTTCCATGAGTGCTCCTTGGCGCGGAAGAAATAGGCGCAAGCGGTCCTTCTCATTTTGAGAAGAACTTTTGATGATTCTCTTTGATGCTAAGCCCAACGGCCAAGCCGCGCTGCGACATTGGTCACAGGCATGATTTGGTCATTCGCACGCCGGGGATGGACAATAAGATATGCAGTACAACAAAGAGGAAACATGAGCCAGCAACGCATCGAAAAAGATTCCCTCGGCGAACGTTCGCTGGCCGCGCAGGCCCTCTACGGTATTCACACCGCGCGGGCGCTGGAGAATTTTCCGTTGGCGGGGCGGCCAGTGCACACCGCGCTGGGGCGGGCCTTTGGAGATGTGAAGCTGGCCTGCGCGCAGACGAATCGCGCGCTGGGCGCATGGGCCGGCGATGCGGCGAAGGCCGATGCAATCGAGCGCGCTTGCCGCGAATTGAGCGAAGGCTTGCTCGATGCGCAGATCGTTGTGGACGCTCTGCAAGGCGGCGCGGGAACCAGCTCCAATATGAATGTAAATGAGGTGCTGGCCAATCGCGCGCTGGAAATTCTTGGCGAGCCGCTGGGAAATTACGAGAGGATCTCGCCGCTGGACGACATCAATCTGCATCAGTCCACCAACGACACTTATCCGACGGCGCTGCGGCTGGCGGCGATCCGGCTGCTGCACGCGCTGGAGCAGAATGTAGTCGCGCTGCAAGAGTCCTTTCAGCGCGCGGAGAAGAAATTCGCACATGTCGTAAAGGTAGGCCGCACACAGTATCAGGATGCGGTGCTGACCACGCTGGGCCGCGAGATGAGCGCCTATGCCGAGGCCATCAATCGCGACCGCTGGCGCATCTATAAATGCGAAGAGCGGCTGCGCGTCGTGAATCTGGGCGGAACGGCGATCGGCACCGGGCTGGCCGCGCCGCGCGAGTTCATCTTTCGCGTTGTGGAGCAGTTGCGCGCGCTTACGGGCATTGGTTTTGCGCGCGCTGAAAACCTGATTGAAGCCACGCAGAACACCGATGTTTTTGCCGAGATATCGGGAATTCTGAAAGCACATGCGGTTTCGCTGATCAAAATCTCGACGGATCTGCGGCTGCTCTCTTCCGGTCCCGACGCGGGCTTGGGAGAGATTCGGCTTCCGGCGCGGCAGGCGGGCTCGTCGATCATGCCCGGCAAGGTGAACCCGGTGATTCCTGAAGCAGCCACGCAGGCGGCAATGCTGGCGATGGGCAACGACAGCGTAATCGGCGCGGCCTGTGCCGCGGGCAGTTTGGAACTGAATGCCTTTCTTCCGCTGATTGCGCATTGCCTGCTGGAAAACCTGGAGATACTTGCTCGCGCCGACGATCTGCTCTGCCGATATTGTGTGGATGGGATCGAGGCCGACGAGGTGCGTTGCCGTGCGCATGTAGAGAACTCGACCGCCGCTGCCACGGCGCTGGTGCCGGCGCTGGGCTATGAGCGCGCGGGTGATGCCGCGAAGCTGGCGAAGCAACAGAGCAAGTCACTTCGTGCTGTAGTGACTGAAAACAACTGGATGAGCGCGGATGAATTCGACGAAGCAATCAGCCCAGAGGCAGTTTGCCGGCTTGGTTCGCCTGCGCTGGCTGCGCGCAAGGAGACGATGGAATGAGCACTGCACCGAAGGGATTGCGCCTCCACATCGGCTTTTTTGGCCGCCGCAATGTGGGTAAATCGAGCCTGTTGAATGCCATCACGCGGCAGCAGGTTTCCATTGTCTCGGAGGTTGCGGGTACCACGACCGATCCGGTGGAGAAGCCGATGGAGTTGTTGCCGTTGGGCCCGGTGCTCTTTATTGATACGGCCGGCATCGACGAAGAGGGAAGCCTCGGCGCGCTGCGCGTTGAAAAAACGCGGCAAGCGCTGGAGCGCACTGAGATTGCCGTGCTGGTGGCCGAGCCGAATGTCTGGGGTGAATTTGAGGATCGACTGCTGCGCGACTTTGCGGCGCGGCAAACGCCCACTGCAGTTGTCTTCAACAAGTGCGATCTTTCCTCGCCAAGTGAAGCTCTGCTCGAGCGCCTGCAAGCAGCCAAGCTGCGCGTGGTCCAGGCTTCAGCAACCACCGGCCACGGCTTGACAGAGCTGCGCGCGGCGCTGCTCGATCTTGCGCCGCCGGATTTTATCGACTCGCCCGCGATTGTGGGCGACCTGGTCGGTCCCGGCGAGTTGGCAATCCTGGTGGTGCCCATCGACAAGGAAGCGCCCAAGGGACGGCTGATTCTGCCGCAGGTGCAAACCATCCGCGATCTTCTCGATTCCGACGCGCTGTGCATGGTGGTCAAAGAGCGCGAACTGCGCACCGCGCTCGGCCGGCTCAAGACTCCGCCCAAGCTCGTCGTCACCGACTCGCAGGCCTTTCTGAAAGTTGCCGCCGATACGCCGCTCGATGTGCCGCTGACCAGCTTCTCGATTTTGATGGCACGCTTCAAAGGCGATCTAGCGGCGCAGGTCGAAGGCACTCTGGCCGTGGAGAAGCTGCGCTCCGGCGACCGCGTGCTCATCGCCGAAGCTTGTACGCATCATCCCATCGGCGAAGACATAGGCCGCGTCAAGATTCCTCGCTGGCTGACGCAGTACACCGGCGTCAAACTGGATTTTGTGCCCATGCAGGGGCGCGATTTTCCTCCAGATCTCAAGGATCTGGCCAGCTACAAGCTCGTCATTCACTGCGGCGCATGCATGTGGAATCGCCGCCAGATGCTGAGCCGCATTTTGCAATGTCAGCAAGCGGGTGTGCCGATCACGAATTATGGTCTGACCATCGCGTATAGTTTGGGAATATTCGAGCGCGCGCTGGAGCCATTTCCCGCGGCGATGACTCGTTATCGAACATTGGCGCATAAACGATAAAGATACTTACCGTATTGCGGTGCGTCTTGCATTGCGAAGTCAGAGTTGAATATTTGCAGGAACTAATGTAAATGCCGCATATTTACTCACTAATTACTAACTTGTCCGCAAACTATCGTGACAATTATCACTGCTTTTAATATCTCACAGCCAATAGAGTTTGAAGCAGAGGGCATTTCCCCGCAAGCAACACCTCTATCGCCAGCTAGCACGATTCTCAAAACCAGCTAGCACGATTCTCAAAATAGGATGCGTGGCGCGCACTCTCTCAGGGGCAGTCACTTTCAAGCCCGGAAATTTTGGCGGACAGGATAAGACAGGATAAAAATGAGCACACCGATCGATGTAACGACGACTGTGAAAGTGGCGGCGCCCAAGGCTGCGCCCAAGGCTGCGCCAGCGCCCAAGGATGAGATTATCGCCCTGGCGCAAAAATGGAAGAAAAAACGCGGCAGCCTCATCATGGCGCTTCACGATCTGCAAGGGCGGCTGGGCTACGTGCCGCGCGAGTCGGCCATGAAGCTGGGACGCGCCATGGATGTGCCGCTGGCGCGCATCTATGAAGTGGTCACCTTCTACAACTACTTCAAGCTTGAAGCGCCGGGCAAGTACATCATCTCCGTCTGCACCGGAACGGCCTGCCACATCAAGGGCTCAAACCAGTTGCTCAAGGGCCTGGAAAAGGAACTGCATGTCTCCGAGGGCCAGAGCACGCCGGACAAGGAATACCATCTGCAGGGCGTCCGCTGCCTGGGCTGCTGCGGCCTGGCGCCGCTGGCCGCGGTCAACGGAAAGGTCTACGGCAAGCTCGACACCAGTGAAAGTCACTACCTGATCGAGCGCATCCAGGAAGACAAGCCCATGGTCGCGGCTCGCGAAGAAATCGCGGCCGAGTAATTTTCTCAATGCGCAATCCCACCAAGACACAGGATATTTATGAAACCCGAAGAACTTGAAATCAAGGCTGCCGCGGAAGTCGCCAAGCAGCAGGCTTTTGACGCGCGCCTGGTTTGTTGCTCGAGTACGGGCTGCCAGTCGTCTGGCGCCTCTGAGATCATCGCCAATCTCAAGGCCGAACTCAAAGCCAGGCAACTCGACACCAAGGTGCAAGTGAGCGGAACCGGCTGCATGGGACTGTGCAGCAAGGGGCCGCTGATTCGCATGACAAGCAAGACGCAGAAGGATATTCTCTTCAGCGACATCAAGCCGGAGATGGCCGCCGTCGTCATCGATCGCGTGGTCGCTCCGGTGCTCGGCGGCGCAACAATTGAATCGCCGGACGGCGAGCTCGAGACGCACTTCCTCGATCTCGACGAGCCCTTCTTCACCATGCAGGACCGCATCGTGCTTGAGAACAACGGGCGCAGCGATCCAGAAAAACTGGAAGAGTATCTGGCGCATGGCGGCTATCAGGGCTTGCGCAAGGCGCTGACCATGAGCGCCGAGGAGATATGCAAAGAGCTTCTCGACTCCGGCCTGCGCGGCCGCGGCGGGGCGGGCTTCCCCACCGGCTTGAAGTGGGATCTGACGCGCAAGGTGCAGTCGGATGTGAAGTACGTCATCTGCAATGGCGACGAGGGCGATCCTGGAGCCTTCATGGATCGCTCGGTTCTGGAAGGCGATCCGCATGCGGTAATCGAGGGCATGTTGATTGCCGCGCGCGCCATGAATTCCACCAACGGCGTCTTCTACATCCGCGCCGAGTATCCGCTGGCCGTCGAGCGGGTTGAAAAAGCGCTGCGCCAGGCCCGCGCCGCGGGGCTCGTGGGGAAGAACATTCTCGACTCCGGCTGGGCCTTCGATTTCGAGATTCGTCTTGGCGCTGGAGCCTTTGTTTGCGGAGAAGAAACGGCGCTGATTGCCTCGGTAGAAGGCAAGCGCGGCACGCCGAGGCCGCGTCCTCCGTTTCCCGCTGTCAAGGGTTTGTGGGGCTTTCCGACCTGCGTCAACAACGTCGAGACGCTGGCCAATGTCTCTCGCATTCTGCTGCGCGGCGCACCGTGGTTTGCCGGCAAGGGCACTGAAAAATCCAAAGGCACCAAGGTCTTCGCGCTCACTGGCAAGATCAAGAACAACGGCCTGGTCGAGGTTCCCATGGGCATCACGCTTCGAGAGATTGTGGAGACCATTGGCGGCGGAACCGGAACCGAGCGCAAAGTCAAGGCGATTCAAACCGGCGGGCCCTCGGGCGGCATGATCCCCGAGCATCAGTTCGATACGCCCATGAGTTACGAGCACCTGCAGAAGCTGGGTTCGATGATGGGCTCCGGCGGTCTCATCGTGATCGACGACAAGGACAGCGTCATCGAGCTGGCTCGCTTCTATCTGGATTTCTGCGTGGACGAATCCTGCGGAAAGTGCGCTCCATGCCGTATCGGCGGCACGCAGATTCTGAAGATGCTCGATCGCATTGTGGATGGCACGGGAACCACCGAGGATATTCGCAAGATTCGCAAGGTTGCCAAGGCCATGCAGAAGGCTTCGCTCTGCGCCCTGGGCCAGACGGCGCCCAATCCGATCCTCTCCGCGCTCAAGCATTTTGAGTCGGAGTTCACGGAGCGTTTGCAGCCGGTCGAAACCGCCAAAGCCTGACCAACGACTTGAGCGCTGGATCGATCAGCGCATCAAATCACCGCATCAGACTCACCGCATCAATCGAGAGATTGATCGAGAGGGCTCAATACCAAGGCCCAATGTACAGGAATTGAGAAGAAGCTGCCATGACCGAGAAAATTCAAGCCAGGATTAACGGGTTGTCCGTTGACGTCGAGCCCGGTACAACCATTTTGGAAGCCGCAAGCCAGGTTCACGTAAAGATACCCACGCTCTGCAAGCATCCCAATCTGGATGCCACCGCGGCCTGCGGCATTTGCGTCGTCCAGAACAAGAGCAACGGCAGAATGATGCGTGCCTGTTGCACTCCCATCGAAAACAACATGGAGATCCTCACCGAGACGCCGGAGATTGTTCAGGTCCGCCGCTCCGTGCTCAAGCTGACGCTCTCCCGCCATCCCAACGAGTGCCTCACCTGCCTGCGCAATCAGAACTGCGAGTTGCAGAATCTCTCCGCCGACTTCGGCTTGACCGGCAGCGGCCTCGATAACATCGTTCCTGACCTCCCGCTGGACGATTCCACGCACAGCATTGTGCTCGATCCCCGCAAGTGCATCCTCTGCGGGCGCTGCATTCAGGTCTGCCAGCAGGATCAGGATGTGTGGGCGCTCAGCTTTCTCAATCGCGGCTTCGATACGCGCATTGCCGCCGCCGGCGATATTCCGCTGGCCGACTCGCCCTGCATCCGCTGCGGCCAATGCTCGGCGCACTGCCCCACCGGAGCCATCACCGAGTACGATGAATCGGTTGCCGTTTGGGATAAGCTTGCAGACCCGGATGCCTTCTGCGTTGCTCAGATCGCTCCGGCCGTCCGCGTCGCCATCGGCGAGGCCTTCGGCTTCCCCATCGGCGAGAACCTCACCGGCAAGATCTACGCCGCGCTGCGCCGCATGGGCTTCCAGGCCGTCTTCGACACCAACTTCGGCGCCGATCTGACCATCATGGAAGAAGCCACCGAGTTCAAGGCGCGCTTTCTCGATGGCAAAGGCGAGCTGCCCTTGATTACCAGTTGCTGCCCCAGTTGGGTCTATTTCATGGAAAAATTCCACGGCGACATGATCCAGCACTTCTCCAGTTGCAAGTCGCCGCACGCCATGATCGGCGCGCTGGCCAAGACCTACTATGCGGAAAAACAGGGGATCGATCCAGCCAAGATTTTCATGGTCTCCATCATGCCCTGCACGGCCAAGAAGTCCGAGATCATCCGCAGCAAGGAGATGCGCTCCTCCGGTTTTCAGGATGTGGATGTCTCGCTGACAACGCGCGAGTTTGCCCGCATGATCAAGCAGTCCGGCATCGATTTTGTCACCGTTCCAGACGAGCAGCCCGACTGCATTCTGGGCGCATACACCGGTGCCGGCACCATCTTCGGCGCCACAGGCGGCGTCATGGAAGCGGCTCTGCGCACGGCCTGCTACTTCATCACTGGCGAAGATGCTCCGCGTGTCGATTTCCAGGTTACGCGCGGCTTGACCGGCGTCAAGGAAGGCTCCATCGAAGTGGCCGGCAAGACGGTGAGAATCGCCGTGGCTCACGGTCTGGCCAATGTCGAGCAGGTCATCGACAAGATCCGCGCGGCCAAGGCGGCGGGCGAGGAGACTCCCTATCACTTTGTTGAAGTGATGGCCTGCCCAGGCGGCTGCGTTGGCGGCGGAGGCCAGCCCTACGGCGCAACCAATGAATTGCGCGTCAAGCGCGCCGCCGGTCTCTATAACGACGATCAGTCGGGCCTCTGGCGCTGCTCCCACCACAATCCCTACATCAAACAACTGTATGAGGAGTTCCTCGGAGAACCGGCCAGTCACAAAGCCGAGCAGCTTCTCCACACCACGTACCAGGTCTTGCCTGAGTACAAACGCTAGAACATTTTAGTTTTTTCTATAAACTTCCGTGCACCATCCATTTCAAGTTCTCTGTGAAATGGGTGGGATAGCACGAACCTCAACTGGACTTGCCCCCAAAATTGAGACAACCAGTTAAGACTCGATTTTCAGCGAAT
>CAZDYU010000033.1:0-32106 GCA_964509755.1 uncultured Occallatibacter sp.
ACCATATGTTCCTTGGAAAATTCCACCGGCCAATGCCGGTTCCTTGCTCAAAACAAACTTTGCGATGCAGTTACCAACGGTGCAATCCGCCCCTGTACGCGGCTTGTCAGCAATGCAGGACAGAGAATAGCATCAATAAGTTACCTCACTATGATCGGCAAAGTCGAATGAACGGCCAGGCGGTTCCGTCGCAGTGCCAAGGGAGCTTCATCCTATGCCAACCAATCCGGAGCCTGGCGTCTATCGTTTCGATTGCCTCTCCAAAGTGCTTGCGCCCAAAGATAATGCAAAGCCGCGGCGCCCGCCCGCCGTGGTTGCATCGGTCTTTCAGACCGGATTGAATCTGATGCGCGACCTGGAGCAGAAGGGCATTCGGGTGGTAGGGGTCGATTGCCATGCAGAGAACCCCGGCTTCCGCTCCCGCTATGGGCGCTCGTATCTCTCTCCCAACCCCGACAAGGAACCCGAGAAGTGGCTTGAATTCATGCTGGCGCTGGCTGCCGCAATGGGTGAAAAGCCTGTCCTGATTGCCGCGGCCGACATCTTTGTCTCCGCAATCGGACGCCATGCGCGGATTCTCAGTGAGCATTTCATCTTTTCCGCAAAGGGTTGCCTCCTTCAGGCCGAGCTTTCAACCAAGGAACGCCAGTATGAGTTGGCGCGCGAACTTGGCCTTCCCTCTCCGCGCTCCGCTTACGTTCAGTCCGTCGAGGAACTTCAAGCCTTCAGTCACGACGCGCGATTTCCCGTGCTGCTGAAGCCTCGCGCCCATCGCGAGTGGGAGGCGCTGCCGGCCGGCAATCCACTCCGCGGCCGCAAGACCATCTCAGCCACCACGCGCGAGGAACTGCTCTCTCATTATGAGAAAGTGGTCGCGCTGGTGCCTCAGGCCGTCGCGCAAGAAGAGATCGTCGGGCCCGACTCGGCAAAATACTGCTACCTTTCCGTCTATGCGCAAGACGGCCATCGCCTGGGCGCTTGCGTGGTGCAAGAGCTGCGCGCCTATCCGCTTCTCTACGGCTGCGCCACGCTGGTTGAGCCGGTCGTCGATAATGAAATCGACAAGGCTTGCAACAAGTTTCTTTTGGCGCTGGGCTTTGCCGGAGTTTGCGAGATCGAGCTGAAGCGGGATATTCGCGATGGCAAGCTGCTCTTGATCGAAGTCAACCCGCGCGTCAGTGGCACCGGAGACTGCGCGCGATACACTGGAGTTGAGACAGGGTATATCCACTATCTCGATCTGATTGGAGAGACTCCTTCTCCGGTGTCGGCCACCAACTTCGGTTTCCGCCACATGATGCTGGTCAATGACCTATCCGCTTTTCCCAAGTATCTTGACCAGGGCCTGGTGGGCTGGTGGCAGTATCTACGGTCATTGAGCGGACCCATGGAATTCTTCGACTTTGATTGGAGAGACTCCTCGAATGCGCGCAGCGCGGTGCAGCGCGGCCTGCGGGCGCTGGCAGGTGGCCTGCTGCGCCACTGGGGCCTTCGCAAGTAGCGTGGGTTGAAGGCTTTACTCCACAGTTTTTATCAAGGTTGCTTCCGCGAAGCTCGTTGCAGTTGGCGTCTTTTCTATCTTCCGGAACGTCACCAGAAGCTAGGGCATAATATAACTTCCAATTCGGAGATTCAAAGCAATGCGCGTGCTGTTTGCTACCAGTTATCCGTATCTGCCCCAGGCATTCAGCGGCGCAACGGTATCCACCAACGCAATCGCGGTATCCCTAGGAGAAAGGGGCTTTCAAGTCGGAGTCGTGGCAGGGCTGCGCGAAGGAGACTGGCCTTGGTTCAAAAATCGCGTTGTGTCCAAATTGCGGGGCAAAAACGTCCACACGATAAGCAAGTTCTGCGGTTATCCAGTCTTTCGCGGATGGGGACACCACGGCATTCCCGAGGTGGTTGAAAACTTCAAGCCCGATATTGTCCTGCTGCAAACCTGTCCTCTGCGAGCCTACGCCGACCTCTTTCTCAACCTTGGGCTCCCTGTCATCGTTTGCCTCCGTGACGCCACCTTTTACGGTGGCAACCTGATCGAACACCCATCCCTGCGCTACATATCCAATTCCGGGTTCATCGCCGGCAAACTGCGCGCGGATTACGGAATCGAATCTGAAGTCATCTCGCCGCTCGTCTTGCCTGAGAAATGCCGGACACATACCACCAGGGAAAACGTGCTATTCGTAAATCCGGTGGAGGATAAGGGCGTTGAGATTGCTTTGCGTTTGGCCGAAGAGCGGCCTGACATTCCCTTCGACTTCGTCGAGTGCTGGGAACGGAGCGCACTCATTCGAAACAGCGAAAGGGTGCGCCGCGCAAAGAATATTTGCTGGCACAAACCTCAGCTAGATGCAAGCGCCATCTATCGTCGAGCCAGGCTGCTTTTGATGCCAAGCCAGTCGGAAGAGGCATGGGGGCGCTGTGCAACCGAAGCGCAGTTGAATGGAATCCCGGTGCTGGCCTCGCGGATTGGCGGCCTGCCTGAATCGGTTGGCTCCGGCGGCATCCTTGTCGAGCCCAAGGCTCCAATCGAAGACTGGCTTGCGGCACTATCAAGGATGTGGGATGACAAGCAGCAGTATGAACTCCTTGCGCAAGAAGCCTTGAAGTATTCTCAGCGGCCGCAGGTCCAGCCGGAAATCCTCTTGAACCGCATGGAGCGGTCCATCAGGGAACACGCAGGCAATAAACCGCGCATTTCGGTGACGCAAGCAAATCCCTCGCTCCATGAAACCAAATCGACTGCCGCGGACTCCGGTCCAGCTCGATCTGCATCTTCGCCCAATCAAGCCGCTCAACCTCAACCGGAGCGCCCCCGGCGCATTGCAATTATCTCTGACCTTGCCGGATGGAGTTGGGCCGGATGCGAGGAGTTGTGGGCTGCTACGGCCAGAAAAGCCTTGCAAGATGGCCATAAAGTCGCGTTTTTCAAAAGCCGGGACGAGATCGCGCCTGGAAAGATCATGCCGCTCACGGCGTTGGGACTTGAGTTGATCTTGCCCAGCAGAGCCGCCAGCATCGCCGCTTGGTTGAGGAGGCGAGTCAGTTACAGGCTGGGAAACCTCGCCGCGCCCTGGTTTCCGTCTTCCTTTGGAATTGGCAGATTTGCGCCGGATGTCATACTTCTCAACGTGGGCGATGCGCTGCCCCGGCCTGAGTTTGTAAACGACTTGGAGCGGTCCGGCACACTGACAATCCCTTACGTTGTTCTCTGCCATAACAGCTTCTTGTTTGAAAAACCCATCGTTAGAACTACTCAGAAGATCGCCGCACACGCTTATCAGGGAGCCAAGCGTGCGCTCTTTGTGGCGACGCGCACTTACAAGGAGACGGAACACCTGTTGGCGGCGCGTTTAAGCCATGTCACCATCGTCCGGAATCCAGTCAATATAAGTGACTCCAGTCCCTTGGCAATGCCCAGCGGATCTACTGTTCGCATTGCTTCGTTGGGAAGGCTGGCAATTAATAGCAAAGGTCAGGACATTCTGCTGGCCGCCTTGGGCTCACCGCAATTCAAAGACCGGGATTGGCAATTGTCGATCTATGGCCAGGGTCCGCATCTGCCGCAGCTCAAGCTCTTTGCGCAGCATTATCAAATTGAAAGTAAGGTTGCGTTCAAAGGATACGCCGAGGATCTCCGCGCTGTATGGGCTGAGAATCACCTCCTCGCGCTTCCCTCGCGCAATGAAAGCGCGCCTCTGGTCCTTGTTGAAGCCATGTTATGCGGTCGGCCAAGCGTCTCCAACGACGTGGGTGGAATTACCGAATGGATCAGCGAGCCGGAAACTGGGTTCATTTCCGAAGGGATAGATATTGAGAGCTTCCAATCGGCGCTTGAGCGCGCATGGGCCGCGCGTTTCGAATGGGAGGCCATTGGACAACGCGCAAGAGAAAAGGCCTTGGGAATGATTGACCCGGACCCCGGCGGCACGGTGCTGAAGATACTGCTTGAAGTCGCCGCGGAGAACCATTGCGGCATCCAAACTGAACGGGAGAACATCAATTATGCCTGACCGAATCAGCGCTCTGGATTATTCCCAGCCCCAAGCAGGAGTTGCTGTTCCCGGCACTCCCTATAACGACGCATATTATCTCAAGCAACAAGATGTATCGTCCCGCTCCGCGGGGTGTGTGGCGCCCATTGTGATCTCTCTTCTGCCAGTCAACAGCGCTATTGACGTTGGATGCGGTGTCGGAACATGGGCTGAACAATTTTTGAAACGGGGTGTTGAAGACGTAATAGGCATCGACGGCGAATACGTAAATCGGCAACTCCTTAGAATTCCGGCAACTTGTTTTCAGGCCTATGATCTAAGCCAGCCGATTCGACTAAATCGGCGCTTTGACTTGGCTATGTGCATGGAGGTCGCCGAGCACCTCAAGGAATCGCGCGCGGAAGGGTTGGTAGACGATCTGACCAAGCTTGCGAATGTGATCCTATTCTCGGCGGCTATTCCTGGGCAGGGCGGAACAGATCACGTCAACGAACAGTACTTGAGTTATTGGGCAGCGCTTTTCGCGGCAAAGGGTTATGTACTGCTGGACGCTATCCGCCCACGAATCTGGAATACTCCCGAGTGCGATTGGACCTATCGGCAAAATGCCGTTCTGTTTGTCGAAAAAGAGAATGAATTGGCAGCCAAACTTAAAGTATTATCTGGCGTAGATTATATTCATCCGTATCATTACAATGAAATTCTGCAAAAGCTGAATAAGCCAACATTGGGGTATCTTTGTTCATCGCTTCCGGGGTCTCTTAAAAGATCGCTGTCTAAGCGATTGCGAGGAATTTAGAGCATTTTCACCGCTGGTGTAAGGAAGCTCCGTGCCCCATCCGACTCACGTTCTTTGTGAAATGGGTGGGGAGCCACGAAACCGACCTTACAGCAACCCTGAAAATGCTCTGGAATTTCAATGCCTTCCGAAAGACTGAATCAAGAGCGGCCTCTCGGCAATAGCGGGCAAAATCAGTATTTCGGATTGCACCTTACCTGGCCGAGCCGATCAATGCCTCTGCGAAACTCGTCGCCCAATGCGGCGGCAAACGCCAGTCCGGGCATGTGAATTGGAGAACCCAGGCGTCGTGCTATCCTTGAGCGCAGGTTGGCGGCTCTAGCAGCCCTCCAGCCGCGCATCCCGCTTTACGGTCAAAATTATGAAAGACATCTACATTGCCGATCTAGCCAACTTCGACGAAGGCAAGCTCTTCGACGGCTTTTTTCTGGTGCTGCTCAAGCAACAGCGCACCACCAAGTCCAACAAGCCCTATCTGAATTTGATTCTGGGCGACAAAACCGGCCAGCTTGAAGCGCGCGTTTGGGAGCCTTCTGACCCGCGCATCGCCAAGGACTTCGAGCGCGGCGACATCGTCAAGGCTCGCGGCTCGGCCTCGCGCTTTGACGACCGCTTGCAGATGAAGGTCGATCAGCTTCGCGTGGCTTTGCCGGCCGAGGTGGACAAATCCGACCTGCTGCCTTCCACGACTTATGATGTGGCTGCCCTCTGGCGTCAGTTGCTCAGCTTTGTGGAGAGCTTCACCAACCCCGACCTGAAGCGGCTGCTCACCACGCTGCTGGCCGACCCCGCTCTTGCCCAGGCCTACCGCGAAGCCCCGGCCGCCAAGCAACTTCATCACGCCTGGCTCGGCGGCTTGCTGGAGCATGTGGTCAGCCTGCTAACACTGGCCGACCGCGTTGCACCGCATTATCCGCTGTTGGACCGCGACCTGCTCCTGACCGGCGTCATCCTGCACGACATCGGCAAGGTGCGCGAACTGAGTTGGGAGATCGGCTTCGAGTACACCGTCGAAGGCACGCTGCTGGGCCACATTCAAATGGGAACTGCTCTGGCCGAAAAAACGATGGACAGCCTGCCCAACTTCCCGCCCAAATTGAAGGTGCTGGTGCTGCACATGATTCTGAGTCATCACGGCAAGCTGGAGTTCGGCTCGCCCAAGCTGCCGATGATTCCCGAAGCGCTGGCTCTAAGCTTCATCGACGACCTCGACGCCAAGATGCAAGCCATTCAGGTCGAATTCGATAAGTGCATTCGCGAAGGCAAGCCCGCTGATGAGATGACCGGCAAGGTCTGGGCGCTCGACCAGCGGCAGTTGCTCAATACCAAGCGCTGGCTGGGGGGAACAGGGACCGGGGAATAGGGAACCGAAAAGCCGCGAGATGTAGAGATTGTCGCAGAGTTCTTCTAGAGAGTAGGAATCTGTAAGGTCATGTTTACTATCTCTGCGCTGCGTCCATACTTTTTCTCCGATAAGCCTCCGGCGTCTCGATGACAAATGCTGTCTGCCCGGCCAGCGCCAGCAAATCCTCATCGAAGGTCACGAGCACGTCTGTCTTGCCGCTGTGCGCCAGGTCCAGCAGGGGTTGATCCTTGGGGTCGCGGCAGAAGATTGGGAAAGCCTCAGCGGGAACAACGCGCTCACAGAAGGGAAGATAATCGGCAAGCAAGTGGATCTGTCGCTCCGACGTAAGCTTGAATCTTGGGTAGGCAAAGATTCGCAGCAGTTTGTCGATTGTGTACCTAGAGACCAGCGGCACGGCCTCTTCCAATTGCCAGTGGCGCCGAAGCCAATCGAGCCGTCCGCCCGTGAACACTAGTGCCGAAAGCACAACATTCGTATCGAAGACGACTCTTAGGCGCACCTGTACTTACTCCTGCGCACGCGCCCATGTGATCGCGTCTTTCAGATCCTGTTCCGTGATGCCCAGGCTGGCCAGGTGTTCGCGCACCTCGTCGGCGCGGCTGTGACGAAACGGCCTGAGGCGAACGGAGTCGCCTTCGACAAGTACATCGAACCGCTCGACGCCCGGAAATTGCGAGACAACGGTCTTGGGTAGGGTGAGCTGATTTTTGACGGTCAATTTTGCCAGCATGATTCGCCTCAATCAAGGATACAAGGAAATCTTACCCCATTGTTTCCTTACTCCACAAACCACTCCCATTGCTCTGGGGTCAGCGGCACCACGGAGAGCCGTCCAATAACCACCAGCGGCGATTGAGCAAAGATCGGCTCGGCCTTGATGGCGGCCAGCGTCTTCGGCGTCTTAAGGCGCTTGCCCACCTTGACCTTGACGATGGGAACTTTGGGGTCGCTGGGGTCCACGCTCATTACGGTTCCCGTGCCGACGGCGGTGCGCTCGTCGCCAGTGTGGTAAAAGATCCACCTGGTTCCGGCCTTCATCTCGCGCAGATATTTTACGGCGGTGGGGTTGGTTACGTTGTCCCAGATGGTTTCCTTATCGCGCAGGAAATCGTCGAAGGAGTAGACATCGGGCTCAGTCTTGAAGAGGAAGTAGCTCATGCGATCAATGGTATTCGAGGGACTAGGGAATGGGAAACAGGAAACTCTCGTCTTTCAGGTAAGATATATAATATCCTAACTGTGGTAGTATGATTCCATAGTTGGGCCGAAAAAGCTGGCAAGCAGACCGGTGAAAGTAACCGATGAAGTTGCCACAATCGGCTGTGTCGCAGGAGATGGTTTGATTCGCGAGGAAGTGTGGGAGGACACAGCCGGTCAAGTTGTCCGCTACAACCTGGCCTTCATCAATTTTCATTTATTTAAAAGAGATAACGGACGGGTTCTGGGGTATGACACGGCGCATGGGCATGCACACCGGCATTTTGCTGGAAGCGTTGAGGAGATCAAGCCCGCAGGATACGGCGATATTCTTGACCGCTTTATTGCCGAGGTCGGCGAGTTGAGGTTACGGAGGAAGCTATGAAGACCAGAGTTCACACCGATGGACTTGACGGATGGACTAAGCGGGCAGAGGCGCGCACGCGGGCGATGGATGAGGGGCGCGATTTTCCCGCATCGAAAGGAATCACCTTCGAAAGCGCCTCAGAGATGGTTCGGCTACTGACTCCAGCTCGGCTGAACCTCTTCGATGCGGTGAAGAAACAGAATGTTTCGGTCAAGGATCTTGCCGCGACTTTGGGCCGCGACTTGAGCGCGGTGCGCCGCGATGTTGCCGCACTGGAGAAGTTTGGAATTGTGAACTCTCGACACATAGTGAATCCTGGCCACGGGCGAGTACGCATGGTCTCAGCACCAGCCAGCATTTCGATTACGGCGGAATTATAGGCTGGTTCCGCTAAGTTGCCGACTCGCTGGTCCGTTACAATCAAGAGAATATGATTCGTTTTTCAACTGCCGGGGAGTCGCATGGAGAGGCGCTGATCGCGCTGGTCTCCGGGCTGCCGGCCGGCGTTCCGGTCGATCTGGAGTTTGTCAATCGCGAGCTTTGGCGGCGTCAGCAGGGTTACGGGCGCGGCGGCCGCATGAAGATTGAAACCGACAAGGCCCACGTGCTCTCGGGCGTCCGCCATGGCAAGACGATCGGCGCGCCGATTGCCATCGAACTGGTCAACCGCGACTGGAAGAACTGGGAGGCGAAGTTGCCTATAGCCGCCGGCGACCCGGCGCTGCATCAGGCAGTTGCCTCGCCGCGTCCCGGTCATGCCGACCTGGCCGGAGCTTTGAAGTACAACTTCCCCGATGCCCGCTACGTGCTGGAGCGCGCCTCGGCCCGCGAGACAACGGCGCGTGTGGCGGCCGGGGCCTTTGCCAAGTTGATGCTGCGGACCGTTGGAATCGAAGTGCTAAGCCACGTGGTGCGCGTGGGCAAGGTGGAGTTGGAGCGCGCGGCGGCATGGAGCGAGATTGCCGCGCTGGCTGCTCGCGATGAAGTTGTGCTGGGCTGCGTCGATGAGCCGACTGAAGCCCGCATGAAAGAAGAAGTTGAGGAGGCTGCCCGCACCGGCGACACGGTGGGCGGCATCTTTGAGGTGGTGGCGCACGGCGTCCCAGCCGGCCTGGGCACTTACGTAAACTGGGACGAGAAGCTGGACGGTCTGCTAGCTTGGGCGGTGATGAGCGTTCAGGCGGTCAAAGGGGTCGAGATTGGCCGCGGCGTGATGGCGGCCGCAAGCTTTGGCTCCGTGGTTCACGATCCAATTCATTACGCGCAACAGGCGACGGGCCAGCCTACGCGCTTCACTCGCCCGCGGAACAATGCCGGCGGCTTGGAGGGCGGCGTCTCCAACGGCGAAGATATTGTGGTCCGCGGCCATCTGAAGCCGATTTCGACCTTGCGCAAGCCGCTGGCCTCGGTCCGCTTTGACACACGCGAGGCCACCAGCGCAAGTTATGAGCGGAGCGACATTTGCGTAGCGCCTGCGGCCGGGGTGGTAGCCGAAGCGATGGTGGCGCTGGTGCTTGCCAAGGCCGTGCAAGAGAAGTTCGGCGGCGATTCGGCATTGGAGTTGCAACGAAATTTCCACGGCTACATCGAACAGATTGGGGCGTATTAGCAGGAGAGCGCCCCGCCATGCACTCGGCTGTTCTATTCGGCGGTAAAATGGATTAGACGAGGAGGATTGTATGGACGGATTGAATTTTGATCCATATTCTGGCCAAGAAGTTCATGTTCTGGGCCGACCAGGAGTATTCAGGATTCTCCATGTTTATCAGCCTGGCGAAGAGCATCCAAATACAAACCTCCGGACCGCGGAAGGACTGTCGGGTACTGTGGACCTGAAGCGAGAGAAAGATGGTTTTGCACTGCCCGCAATTCCATGGTACAGGTTGAATTACGCCGATGAGACTGGCCCCGTTCATCATGCAATCGAATGGCTGAAGACCAATCCAGACGGCAAAAAATATCCTGACTACATCGTCGATTACGAAGTAGAAGCGAGGAACGATCAGTCGGGGAATCCATCTATCTTTGTACGTTTTTTGGTCGAGCCGGATTTCTTTTACGAGAATGGCAGTCCTTCCAAAAAGAAGATGGCAGCATTGAGCGAGTTTACCTTCGAGGTCGAACAGGTTTTACTCGGACTGGACCTGGATCGCTGGATCTATGTTCAGTCCGGGGTGGCGCGGAGGGCGTTCGATGTCGCTAGCTGAGGAGCTACTCGAACACGCGCGATTTCTGGCGAACCTGGACGAACGCACGACTACTCAAGCGAATATCAGGAGAGCAATTTCTGCCGCTTACTATGCGGTTTTTCACTTACTGGCGGCGGAAGTCGCGGCACAGGTCAGTCCCGATTTACCGGCTGGATTGAGAGAAAGAACGCAACGGGCGTTGGATCATATGCAGATGGTCAAGGTCGCCAAGGCCTTTTCTCTGGAGGGGGCAACAAAGGTTAAAGACCTGCCTGACGACATTGTTCTTCCCAATCCGGTCTCCAGGGAGCTTGCATTGGTTGGAAGCAGGTTCAGGCGTTTGCAGGATGAACGCCATGCAGCGGATTACGATGTGTCGAAACACTTTGATCCAACGGACGCATTGAATCAAGTGCAAGAGGCGGAGGAAGTCTTCAAGGATTGGAAGATTGAAAGAAACTCCAGAAATGCTACGGTCTTCCTTGCCTCTCTGATGTTCGGAAAATCCTGGAACAAATAGCACACATCGCAACGAAAGGGCTTGGTAACAAACCAGACGCCAATGATTCTGAAAATCGTCAAATATCCCGATCCGGTGCTCTCGCGGCCCGGTGAACCGGTCACCGAATTCGATGCGACGCTGCGCAAACTGGTCGACGACATGTTCGAGACCACCTATGCCGAGAAGGGCATTGGGCTGGCCGCGCCGCAGGTGAATGTCTCCAAGCGCCTGACGGTTATCGACCTGAGCATGGGCAAAGACCCCAAAGACAAACTGGTGCTCGCCAATCCGGAGATCATTTCGAGCGCTGGCAAGCTCTACGAGGAGGAAGGCTGCCTGAGCTTTCCTGAGATCCGCGAGAAGGTGGTGCGCAAGGCTCAGGTGCGTATCCGCGCCCAGGATGTAACAGGCAAGTGGTTTGAGATGGACGGCGACGATCTGCTGGCGCGCTGCTTTCAGCATGAGATCGACCACGTGGACGGAATGCTGTTCATCTTCCGCATGAGCGCGCTGAAACGTGAGCTGGCGCTGCGCAAGATTCGCAAGATGCAGCGCGACGGCGTGTGGTAAAAGCATGAAACTGGTCTTTTGCGGGACTCCGCAATTTGCCGTGCCAACGCTCGAAGCTCTTTGCGAGGCGGGCCATGAGATTGCGCTTGTTGTTTCGCAACCTGACCGGCCTGCGGGACGCGCACAGCAGCTTGCCGCGCCGCCCGTGAAGCTGGCTGCGCTGGCTGCCGGCCTGCTGGTGACGCAGCCGGAAAAGATTCGCACATACCAGGAGTTCCGCGCGCAACTGGAAGCGATTGTGCCCGACGCCATTGTCGTTGTGGCTTACGGGCGTCTGATCCCGCCTTGGATGCTGGCGCTGCCGCGGCTGGGCTGCATCAATCTGCACGCCAGTCTGCTGCCACGCTACCGAGGCGCGGCGCCAATTCAATGGGCGTTGGCCCGAGGGGAAGTTGTTACTGGCAACACCACCATGCTGCTGGATGAAGGCCTGGACACTGGTCCTATCCTTCTGCAACGAGCCTTTGCAATCGCGCCGGAGTTGACCGCGGCAGAGCTCTTCGATGAGTTGGCCCAAGGGGGAGCGCCGCTGGTTGTGAAAACTCTGGAAGGCCTGGAGGATGGAAGCATCCAGCCGCAGCCGCAGAATCATGCTGGTGCCACCCTGGCTCCGCTGCTGACGCGTGAAGATGGGCGCATGGATTTTACCGCGCGCGCGGCCAAGGATCTGTGGAATCGCTGGCGCGGCTTTCAGCCTTGGCCCGGCGCCTTTACTACGCTCGATGGAAAAAAGCTGATTGCGCATCGCCTCGCTGTTGCGGACGCTTCCGCCTTCGCAGCGCCTGGCGCAGCGAAGCCTGGCCAGATTCATGTGCAGGATCACCGGCTCTTTGTAGCTTGTGCCGAGTCGAGCTGGCTCGAATTTCTCGCAGTTCAGTTGGAAGGCAAAAAGCGGCTTACGGCAGTCGAGTTTCTGCGCGGAAACGCAATGGATGAAGGCGCGCGGCTGGGTACCGGGACGCCATGAGCGCCCAGAAAAAAGCAGGCGCTGCAAAGACCGCGCCGAAGAATCGCGCGGCAGAAATTTTCCCATCGCGTAAAGCGGCATTCCATATTCTGCTCGCCGTCGAGCGCGGCCAATCGCACTCCGACGACCTGCTGCGCGGCCATGCCGTCAACGCTCTTCCTGCTGCTGACCGCAATCTGGCCACTGCGCTGGTGCTGGGCGTACTACGCTGGCAGATTCAGCTAGACCGCCAACTGCAATCCCTGCTCAAACACCCCAACGCCAAGCTCGATGCGGAGATTCTGATTGCTCTGCGCCTGGGCGCATTTCAGATTCTGCATATGGACCGCATTCCGGCGCGCGCCGCAATCGACGAAAGCGTAGAGTTGGCCAAGCAGGCCGGCCATCGCTTTGCCTCCGCCATGGTCAATGCGGTGTTGCGGAAGCTGGCAAAGCCTCCTCATTCCGCAAAAGAAATTGAAGGCAAGCGAGCTTTGTATCGGGGCACGAATACAGTCGTGCCGATAGCGCAGTTAAATGATGCTGGGGCTTCACGGGCAACTGAAAAACCCAAAACGGAGGGAGGCGGGGGTTTCAACCCCCGCATGAAGCCAACAAAATCAGTACCGGCTTTAGCCGCGGAGGAACAATTTCTGCCAGTTTCACCCGAAATGCCGAGTATTTCCGCAGCCCGTTTAGCCCTCGAGGGAAGTCTTTCTCGTGAAATGGAAGCGCATCCAACCTGGCTGGTCGAGCGCTGGATCGGTTTCTATGGCTTGGTGGCGGCGCAAGACATCTGCATCTACGGCCAGAGTCAGCCTACGCTCGCGGTGCGCCTGGACAGCCCTGAAGTTGCAGAGGATCTCACCGCAGCCGGCATCGTCCTCGAAGCCGGCGCATTGCTCACCGCCGCTTACACAGTCGTCGCTGGAGACGTCGCCGCGACTGAAACTTTTCGCGAGGGCCGAGTACGCTTTCAAGACGAAGGCTCGCAACTGGTGGCTGAGTTGGCTGGCTGGAACCGCGAAAAACTCGACCAAAAAGTAAAAAGCATCCTCGATGCCTGTGCGGCTCCCGGCGGAAAGACGCTGATCCTGGCCGATCGAAACCCGCAAGCGCACATCGCAGCCTTTGAAGCAAGCAAGCCCAGGCTGGAGCAGTTACAGAAACGGTTGGCGCATCTCGGCAGCCGGGTCGAATGCCGCCTGGCCGATGCGACCGCACTCACTGAAGAGTTGGCCTTCGACCTTGTACTGGCCGACGTCCCCTGCAGCGGCACCGGAACGCTGGGCCGCAACCCGGAGATTCGCCACCGGCTCCGCCTCGAAGACCTGACGCGCCAAGCCGAACGGCAGCGGGCGATTCTGACTGCCGCTTTGCGTGCCGTCCGCCCCGGCGGTCGCGTCGTCTACTCCACCTGCTCGCTGGAACCGGAGGAAAATGAGCAGGTCGTCGCCGCGGTGCTAGCCACAGCTCAGAATGCCCGCGTAATTTCGCTAAAGACTCGCATCGGCGAACTGCACAGTGAAGGAATTCTTACGCAAAAGGGCACAGAGCGGCTGCTTGGTTCGCTTACGCCGGAGGGGTATCTACGCCTGCTTCCCGGCACATTTCACACTGACGGATTTTTTATCTGCATGATCGAACGAACGGCCTGAAGAGCGTCTCGCCAGATTGTTAACTTGCCGGCTCAGCAGCCATTCGCAGCTCCGCATAATCGCGTCCCAACTCGCCGCAGAGTGCTTCCACCACCAGTTCATGATCGGTGCGCTGCGGCAAACCGGAGACGGTCACGCTGCCCACCACACCCGCGCCCTCTACCGCCAGCGGAAACGATCCGCCATTCGCGGCATAGTCAACAACTGGCAGGCCTTGTTTTTCGAGAAGCGTCTCACCCTTCGACTTCAAATACAACCCCACGGAATAAGAGCTGCGATGGAAGCGCGCCACCACATTGCTCTTGCGCCTCACCCACTCGGCATTGTCCGGTGTTGTGCGGTCCAGCGCCGCATAGAAGAGCGGCTGCCCAAAGCGCCGTATGTCGATCACCACGGCAAGACCGCGCTCTTCAGCCAGCTTGCGCAAGCGTACACCAAGCTTCCACGCTACTTGAGAGTCCAAACGCGGCAATACAAGCTCCCGCTCCTGCAAAGCCAATCGCTCCAGATCTTCGCTGAATCCCATCACGCCCTCACTAATCTGATTTACCCGGCTTGCTATTTCGCAGCCGTCAGCAAGGCCTGCGCACTCTGCTCCACGCGCGAACCGGCTGGCGGCTGCTGAGCAATCACCGCTCCGGGCCGCAGTGGAAGCACGGGCGCGGCGCCCTCTTTGCCAATCGGCCCCACCGGCACATCGACAAATTTTGCCGTGGACTGGATGCCCACCCGCGTCAGTTCAGCCTGCGCGGCAACAACCGGCATGCCATTCAGGTTGGGCATTACAAAGCCGTCGGGCGCGTCGGTGCTTGCGGCGGCCACCAGCAGATTGATGCTGGGCTGCGCAATGCCCTGAGCGTGCGCCGGCGGATCCTGAGCCAACACAACCCCCTCAGCCGCACCGGCCCATGGAATCCGCGCCGTCACGCCCACCTCCAGACCCACCCGCCTTAGTCGCAGCGCCGCCACGCGCTCGTCCTGGCCCACAGTCTCCGGCACTTCCACCTTTTGCGGCCCCAGGCTTTCCGCCACGCGCACACGCCACTCGCGGCGCACCACTGTTCCCGGCGCGGGCGACTGCGAAAGAATATGCCCCGCGGCCACATCCGCCGAGTAGTAGCGGTTGTCCACATCCAGATCGAGGCCCAGCCCTGAGGTGTGGCTGCGCGCCTCGGACACCGTCATATCCTTCAGCGCCGGCACCTGCACCTCAGCGCCATGAATGGCAAAGTGCATGGTAGCGATGGCCGCCAGCAGCGCCACCGCCACCAGCAGCATCACCAGCGATCCGACCTGAAAGAAGTTGACGAAATGGCGTCTGCTCATGGCTTTGGCTCTCTACCGGTAAAAGATCTCGCAATCAATCATAGACTTCTTCCGGTAAAACAAATCTCATTATTGATCAGTGTATACGAAGTGTGTATTCTTGGGTTGGAAGGATGCGCCGCGATGAATAGCCGTGAGATCATCCGGAAACTCCAGAAAGATGGTTGGTTTGAAGTGGCGCAGGCAGGCAGCCACAAGCAATTCAAGCATCCCGCCAAACCGGGACGGGTTACGGTTGTTTCTCCACAGAGAGATGTTCCTGAAGGAACTCTCAAGAGCATCGAAAAACAATCTGGCCTCAGACTTAGGTAAAGGAGCAGCCATGGAATACATCGCTTACCTGCACAAAGACAAGCATTCGGACTACGGCGTCAGCTTCCCCGACTTTCCCGGATGCATCACCGCTGGTTCCAGTTTAGAGGAAGCGCGTGCAATGGCCGCCGAGGCTCTGGCGTTTCATGTGGCCGGGATGCGCGAGGATGGCGAGGCAATTCCCAAGCCCTCCACACTTGACGATCTGCGCGGCGATTCGGCGATGAAGGGCGCAGTTGCATTTCTGACCGAGTTGCGCGAGCCGGAGAGAACCGTCCGCATCAACATCACCGCCCGCCAAAGCCAGATTGCCGAAATCGACCGCCGCGCCCGCGCCAAAGGACTTACCCGCTCCTCGTATATTGTGCAAAGCGCGCTGAAAGAGAAGGTCGCTTTACGCTAACGAAGGGAGAGGTTCATTATTTGCATGAGCGCCAAATAAACAAGCATCAATAATATGGCCAACTGAAGATTGAGGGTTTTGGCAAAATCCGGACTAATCCCGCCCTTCTCCATTTGCTTGCCTATCGTAAACCGCAACGCCGAAATAGATATCCATGGAAACAACACAAGGATCTGCACGAGGAAGGCTATCAGGCTATCGAAAGGTTGCCTTGGCCTCATCCACACGCGCAGAATGAATACTAACTCAAACCCGATTGCAATAAGAGAAGAAAAAATGAAATATGTATTGGACAGGTCAAAAAGATGTTTGTGCTTGCTGGAATCGTATTTCTCGGAATTATCCTCAGTCATTGATCCTTCCTCCGAAAATGGACTTTCAAAAACATCTAATTAGCGGGTCATCGCCAATTTACATCCGCCTCATCTTACACCCTACCGCAGATTATCCGTCACCGGCTCGGGATGAATCGTCACCCGATGCACCTCCGGGCACTCCAGCTTGAAGCGATCTTCAAGCGCGGTAATTACCTCATGCACGCGCCGCATTGTCAGATCGTCGGGCAAGGTGCAATGGCATGAAAGCGAGAGATGCACATGATCGGCGGTGCGGCCCACGATGATCTCATGCACATCGACAATCTCCGGCAACTCGGCGGCCGTAGCTCGCAGCGCCAGCTCGATCCTGCGATCCACCTCGACCATCTCCTCGGGCGGCTCAATGGTCGCCGGCTCGCTCTCAATGTGGGTCAGAATGCCGTCGATCTCCGGCACCTCGCGCAGAATCTCGGTCTCCAGCGCGCAGACAAAATCGTGCGCCTTGAGCAGAGGCAGCGCCTCATCCAACTCCAGATGCTGCTCCACGCGGAGCCGCCCTTTGTGCGATTGCACGCTCAGCTCATGCACACTGACGTTGTTGCGCGCGGCCACGGCCCGTACGCGGTCAAAGATGCTTTCAGCCCGCGCCTGCCGCGGCACGGTGTGAATCACCACGTCGGCCTCGGGCAGTGTGCGCTGCACGGCCTCGGTGGCGGCGCGCACCAGCTCGCCGGTGTGCTCAAAGGTGTAGCGGCGGGGCAGAGCCAGCGTCAGATCGGCAAAGTAGTTGGCCCCGGCCTGCCGCACCCGCGCGTTTTCAACGGCCAGCACGCCCGGCACCCGCGCCACTTCTTCAATCACCTGGCGCCGCGTTTCAGCGGGAATCTGATCCAGCAGCACGCTGACCGCCTCGCGGCCCAGCCGCAGCGTCAGGCGCAGAATCATCAGAGAAACCACCACCGCCGCCAGCGGATCGGCAAAGCGCAGCGCGGCCACGCCAAAATGAATGCCCGCCCAGCTAGCCCCAAGCCCAGCCAGCACTGCCAGAGACGACCAGATGTCCGAGGCAAAGTGAAAGGCGTCGGTCGCCAGCGCTGTCGAGCCAGTCCGCTCCGCCACCGCCCGCAGCCGCCGTGACCGCCAAAAGTCCACGCCGATCGAGCAGACCACCACTGCCGCCGGCCAGCCCAGATCTTGCAGGCTTTTGCCCGGATGCAGAATCCGCTGAATGGCCTCCCAGATAATCCACGCGCTGGAGACGGCCATCAGAATCACTTCGCCAAAGGAGGAAAAGTTCTCGAACTTTCCGTGGCCGTAGGTGTGATCCTCGTCGGCCGGCCTGTCGCTCACCTGCACGGAAAAAAATGTCAGCGCCGATCCCACCATGTCCAGCCCAGAGTGGGCCGCGTCCGAAAGCACGCCCAGCGAGCCCGAAAGCAGCCCCGCCGCCAGCTTCAGAAGCGTCATCACCGCCGCAGCCAGCATGGAGTGCAGCGCCACCCGCCGCTTTTCAACGGAGTGGGCAGCGATGGTTGCGGCGGAAAAGGTCATGGCCTACTTAGGATACTGCGCGCGTGGCCGTGTACAACCCGGCAATGCCAAAAGTATAAGGCTGCCAGGCGCATTGCTCGTATCCAGCGGCGTTCATCAGCGCTAGCATCTCCGGCGGCGGCGGAAACTTGCCAACCGAAGCGGGCAGATAGCTGTACGCCCCGGCCTTGCCGCAGATCGCACGCCCAATCGCTGGCAGTACGCGGCGAAAATAAACCGCATAAGCCTTGCCGATCAGCCCTCCCGGCTCGCTGAACTCCAAAATCCCCAACTGCCCGCCCGGCTTCAGCACGCGATGAAATTCGCGCAACCCAGCCTCATAATTTGCCAGATTGCGGAAGCCGAAGGCGCTCACGATCAGGTCCAGCGAGGCGGAGCGCAGCGGCAAGTGCAGTGCGTCTGCCTCCAGCGGCACAGCGCCGGGATCACGGCCAGCAAACTTCTTCGCTCCGCGGCTCAACATTGCCCGCGAAAAATCCGCCGCCAGAATTGGCCGCGCGCCATGCGGCCGGTGTTTCAACAGGGCCATCGTCATGTCGCCCGTGCCGCAGCAGATGTCGAGAACTGCCGCATCTGGATCGATCAGGACTGATTTGAAGCGTCGCGCCGCCCGACCCCACCAAAGACGGTCCACATTCGCGGAGAGCACATGATTCAGCAAGTCGTAGCGCGGCGCAATCGCATCGAACATCTGCCGCACGGCCTGCGCTGCGCTGGCTTCGTCGCTTGCTCCTGGCGGCTTGGCTCCGGTGGTTGTCATTCAGCGTTGCAGCCTTTCGTATTCACCCTATTCACATCACAAAAGATGGATGCCCCATCCATTCCGCAGTTTCATCGCGGAATGGGTGGGATAGCACGAGCCTCAATCAGCCTTCGCCGACTTGCTGGCTTCCCGCCAACATATACCCCACCGCGGCCTCCAACTCCGCCGGCATCACGTCTTCCACCACACCAGCGTCGCCAATGCCCACGGGCAGCACAAAGCGCCGCACGCCGCCGACATTCTTCTTGTCTCCGCCCGTAGCCGCAATCACTTTGGCCGCGCGCAGCTTCAACTCCGGCAGCGGGCCGTAGAGTTGGACCAGCTTCTCCAGCCGCGAAAATTGCTTGCCGGTTATCGTCCCCCGCTCACGCGCCAGATGCAGCGCGGCCACCATGCCCCAGCCGACGGCCTCGCCGTGCAGCAGCAGCTTGTACTGCGTAGCCTGCTCCAGCGCGTGGCCCACCGTGTGGCCAAAGTTCAGAATCATGCGCAGGCCGCTCTCGCGCTCGTCCAGGTTCACCACGCCGGCCTTCATGCGGATCGAGGCGGCAATCACCTTTTCCAGCGCCTTGGCGTCACGGCCCAGTATTTCGCCTGCGTGCTCTTCCATATACCGCACCAGTGACCGGTCGCGAATGATGCCGGCTTTCACGCTCTCCATCAGCCCAGCGCGCAACTCGCGGTCGGGCAGCGTGCCCAGCAAATTGATGTCTGCAAAGACCGCCAGCGGATGATGAAAGCTGCCGACGAGATTTTTTCCTTCAGGCAGATTCACGCCGGTTTTGCCGCCCACGGACGAATCCACCTGCGCCAGAAAAGTTGTGGGAACTTGCACGTAGGGAATCCCGCGCATGAAGATTGCCGCCAGAAAGCCACCTACATCGCCCACGATTCCGCCGCCAAAGGCAATCAGCAAACTGCCGCGATCCCCGCCCGCCGCAGCCATCTGCCGCAGCAAGCCTTCCACGCTACTCAGCGTCTTGTGCCTCTCGCCAGGTTCCAAAAACAGCGCAATCGGCGGCTCGGCAAAGGAAGCCAGAAAGGCCTCGCGCCAGAGCGCCCAGATCGGCGGCGAAGTCAGCACAAAGACCCGTCGCGGCAGCTTGCCGCGAACCCGCTCAATGCGCGGAGCCAGCGTTTCAATCAGCCCGCTGCCCGCCACTACGTTGTACTTCGCCGAAGGTGTCTCTACTCGTATCGTCTGCACGGTACCTCTATCCTAAAGCACACCTGCGTAGACGAGCGCCGGAAGAACACCCCACGACCATCCCTTATCCCAGCCAGAACAACGGAATCAATCCCATCGCGGCCAGCGTGATCAGCATCGCCAGAGCTTGAATGCCGGTTTTGCGATCAGCCAGGCTGAAGGCGTAGATCCCTTTCACAACATTATTGCTGGAGGCCGCGATGGCTACGGCGGCCGCGGCCAGCTTCAGCGGCGTCAGCGTGCCGGCGGCTTGCGTCAGGCCCATAATGAATGGGTCCACGTCACTGACTCCCATGATTGCGGCCAGAGTATTTACGCCGGTTCTTCCCAGATAAGTCACGGCTAACTGGGTAGCGATCAGCATCACTAAAAACAATCCGGCAAAAATAAACGCCGTAAGCAATTCCAGTGGATTCTTGGGTTCGGCTTCGCGCTGTACTTCTTGCGTGTTCTTGTCTTTAAGCAGCGACCAGAGCCAGCCGCCTCCAATAGCAAGAACAGCCGCGGAAAGAAATGGTATATAAAGCAGCAGCATCAATTGCCGGTTGAAGAGTGCAAGAAGAATGACCAGGCGCAGGTACATCACGCCGCAGGCAATCAGGATTCCGCCGGCAAAGAGATGCGGGCGCATTTCGCGCTTGGCCCGGCGCGCCAAAACTACAGTTGTAACCGTGGAAGAGTAAGCGCCGCCCAGCAGCGCCGCCAGCACGATTCCGCCCCGTCCCTTGGTCAGTTTCTGCAAGACATAACTGGCGTAAGAAACCGTGCTGATGGCAACAACCACTAGCCATGTCTTGAATGGATTGATGTGAAAGTGGCTAAACTCCTCATTGGGCAGTATAGGAAGAATCACTCCGCTCAAGAAGAGAAACTTGGTAAAAGTAAAAATCTCATTGGGAGCAATGCGCCCAGCCAGCTTCTCCAGCGCGGTCTTCAAATCCAGCAGCAGCAGGCTGGCAACGCTCAGTGTCATGCCGATCCACACGTGGCCGTCACAGACCAGCGCTCCCATCAGAAAAGTCGCCAGGCCGGACATCTCAGTGGTCACTCCGGCGGTTTCAGAGGTGGAAATCTTATGCCAGTAAGATACAAGAAGAAATCCCGCGACGACCAGAAATCCTATAGCCAGCGGCAGCAGTTGCGGACCGGCGATCAAGGCGAGGGAGTAGCCGATGAGGCCAATCAGCGGAAAGGTTCGCACGCCGCCAAAGGAGTAAGTTCCTCCCGCGCCTTTTCGCTCCTCGCGCTCCAGGCCTATCAGGAAGGAGAGAAAGAGCACCAGAACAATCTGCACGGCTTCTGGCGGTAGCTTCTGGTAGATTTCCATGCAATTCGCGCCTCGGATTAATCTGCTAGACAGCTTACACTGTGCCGCCTCTTTCTGTTCCGCAATTTACGATTTCAAACTTCGAAAATGCCAATTCCTCATTCCGTCTGGGCAATTGCATTTGAAGTTTGGGCGAAAGATGAAAGACGGTTGTTTTGGAGGTTCTGGAATGAGGGCTGAGTTTGAGAAAGACCGGCGGAAAGCAGTGACGGAAATCGGCAAAAAAAGGGGGGTTTTTGGCAAAAAGAGGGTCATATTTTGCCAAGAACGGCCAAAAAAAACAATAAAATGTTACTGTTTGGTGACTAGTTTGCGTCCGTAACCTATTCAAATCGTGCTAGTTACAAAAATACGAGGAGGCGAAAATGGGTAGGGGGGGGTGGGGGTCGCAGGGTTTTTTGGCGAAGAATCGACGAAGCAAGGAGTAAGAAACAGGGTGCGGCGAAGAGAGACTGAGTTCGCGGGCTGAAGTTTTGGCGACGATCATTTGGGCCTCGTGGTACCGCTGCTTTTATTGTGCGCGCTGGGGAATCAATTCTCCGCAAAAAAGCCGCACAAGGATAGGGCGATTTTGAAAGAGATTCGGCGAGTCGATTTTCAAATGCGATTGCCCTGTCTGGTCCCTAATCCCTAATCCCTGGTCCGTGCCCTCAAGTGGTAGCCTAATCCCTTATGGCAGCATCGTCGCAGGTGGACTTTCTGGTGATGGGGGCGGGCGTGGCCGGGTTGCGCGCGGCGGTCGAGTTGGCGCGCCACGGCGAGGTTTTGGTAGTCACCAAAGAGTCGGTGGCCGAGTCCAACACCCACTATGCGCAGGGCGGAATTGCCGTGGCCATGGAGGGCGACGCGGACGTTGCGCTGCACCTGGAAGACACCGTCAACGCCGGGGATGGGCTGGTTTATCGTCCGGCGGCGGAGGCGCTGGTGGCCGAGGGGCCGGTCCGCGTGGCGGAGCTGATCGAGTGGGGCGCGGCCTTCGATTCCGAGGCTGGCGAACTGCTGCGCACGCGCGAGGGCGCGCACTCGCTGCCTCGCATTTTGCACGCCAACGGCGACGCCACGGGCGCGGAGATCAGCCGCTCGCTGGCGGCCTTTGCCCGCGTCCACAAGCGTATCCGCTTTGCCGAGTGGACTACGGTTACCGGGCTGGTTGTCGCCGATGGCCGCGTGATTGGAGCCGACCTGCTGGATCGCGAGAATCGTTTGGAGCGAATCAGCGCGCGCGGAGTTCTGGTGGCCGCCGGCGGCGCGGGGCAGGTTTACAGCGACACCACCAACCCCGCCGTAGCCACCGGTGACGGCATCGCTTTGGCTGCGCTAGCCGGAGCCGCGCTGGCCGATATGGAGTTCTACCAGTTCCATCCCACGGCGCTCTCGCTCCCGGGCGCGCCGCGATTTTTACTCTCAGAGGCTTTGCGCGGCGAGGGCGCTATTCTGCTCAACGACCGCGGTGAGCGCTTCATGCAGCGCTATCATCCGCTGCTTGAACTGGCTCCGCGCGACGTGGTGGCCCGCGCCATCACCCGCGAGGGGATGGGCACTGCTCCCGGTGAAGCGCGTCTGGTCCACCTGGACATGCGGCACGTCAAGGCAATCGACCTGCACCATCGCTTTCCTGGCATCAGCACGGTTCTGGCGCATTACGGGCTTGATCTGGGCCGCGACCTGATCCCCGTACGCCCGGCGGCGCATTATTTGATGGGCGGCATCAAGACCGACCTCTTTGGCCGCACCACGCTGCCCGGCCTTTACGCCGCGGGCGAGGCTGCATGTACTGGCGTTCACGGGGCCAATCGCCTGGCCTCGAACTCGCTGCTTGAGGGGCTTGTCTTTGGCGCGCGCGCGGCCCTGTCCATGCTGGACGACCACTGGCCGTGGGGGCAAAATTCTGAAGGATCCTTGGCGCCCGATGCGACCTTGACCGCCGATGAAGAGACGCGCCTTGAAGAGATCGTTGCCAAGCTGCAAGCCGACCTGTGGGCCTATGCCGGGTTGTTGCGCGAAGAGTCCACGCTGCAACTGGGCTTTGCCGCGCAGCAGGCTTGCGCCGTGGCTTTGGCTGAGTTGGCAGTGCAAGGCAAAGGCAGCCGCCGCTTGGCTGAGGCGCAGGCGATGAGTTGCGTGGCTCACGCGATTCTGGCTTCGGCGTTGGCAAGAACCGAAAGCCGCGGCGCTCACTTCCGCAACGACTTTCCAAAACGCGACGACGCAAACTTCCAGAAACATTCGGTATTCAGTTCCGATGGGAAGATTGCCTTCGAGAAATGGTGAGACAGTTGTCAGTGGTCAGTTTTCAGTTCTTTGTTTCCCGCGAGCCATGAGACTGCCGCGCACACCGTAAGAATTGCTCCCACCACAACCAGTGACGGAACAATCGATACTTCGATCCAACGGCCGGCTAGCATCTTGAAAGCGACAAAGGCCAAAAGAGCGCCCAAGCCGTAATGCAAGTAGCGGAAGCGATCCAGCAAAGAAGCCAGCGCAAAGTAGAGTGAGCGCAGGCCCAGAACGGCTGCGATATTCGATGTATAAACCACAAAGGGATTGTGGCTGATGGCCAGCACGGCGGGGATCGAGTCCACGGCAAAGAGCACATCGGTGACTTCGACGGCCAGAATCACCGGCAGCAGGGATCCTTTAGCCGGTTGCAACCGCCGAAGCAAGCCTCGGATGGCCGCAGGCGCTTCAGGAACAGCCGCGCGAGCCGAGCCGCCTTGCACCAGTCGCCAGGCCGCGTAAAGCAGAATCAGGCCGAAGACCCATGTGATCCAGTCAAAGCGCCGCAGCAGCGTAATGCCCGCGGCAATGAAGAGCGCCCGCAGTACCACCGCCCCAGCCACGCCCCACAACAGAGCCGTGTGCTGGCGGTGCGGCGTGATGCGGAAGCCCTGAAAGATCACCAGGAATACAAAGAGATTGTCCACGCTGAGCGAGGTTTCAATGGCGTATCCAGCAACGAATTCAAGCGCCGGCTGATGGCCTTTTGCGATGGCGATCCAGGCAGCAAAACCGGTTGCCGTGGCGACGAGAAAAGCGGTCCAAATCCAGGCAACGGCTAGTGGATGCCGCGTCTCGCGCCGATGGCCGGGAAGCTGCGAGTCGGCAAAGAGCAGCGCCGCCACCACCGCATGAAACCCCAGCCACCAAAGCCAAGAAACGCCAGCGATCATGTTCTAAATGCTACAGGAAAAGATTTGCAAGTTTACTTGCAGTGTATTGCAACCTCTTCTGGAAACTTTCTAGCAGGCAAATTGTCCTTTTCACAAAAACGAGGAAGACCTGCGTCTTTTGAGCATTCCTTAGAGTATTGCCTTTTCGTAACCTGATTGTCTCTGGCCCAGTATTTCGGATAGCCTCGCTTCAAACGACCTTCACTATTCCAAACTCGCTCGATGCCGTGCTTCTGATCCTTCCAGAAATGGGTTTCGTGATGCACGCTTTTAAGATCATCATTCAGCCACCACTCAAACCCATGAAACATTCCGTCCTTGAGATAGCGGGCTTCGGAGAGTTGTACAGGACCATGTCCCCAATTGCGTTTGCAGCGCCAAAGGTCAAGACCAGTTCCGTGCTTCATCGTATAAGTGCCAATAAGCTCGCCTGTTTCGGACCATTGTTTGGCAGTGCCGTGCGCAAGACCCTTATGAAAGTGTTCGCAGAAATTCAGCCTCCCTTGATCGAAAAAGTACTGAGTTCCATGCCTCAAGCCATTTTTGATCGGAGTTTCCGATATTAATTCGCCGCTTTCTTCAAAATATCGAACTCCTACTATTTCGCCGTTCATTTTGAATTCCGATTTATATTTTTTCGGGCCTGACACGTATGTTGCAACAATTCTTTCATGCGCTGCTTTCGGAATCGAGGAACGATAATTCTTCATGGCTTCTCATTTTAAAGCGGCCGCCCGCCACGGCAGCGGCCAACCGGCCACGGCAGCCAAGAAGACCACACCTAGCTTGACCCACGAGTTCGAGCACAGCCCCAGCCCCGCTTGAGCCGTGCGTTTGTTAGGCTAAATGCACGAGGCGGGTAGCCTTACAGCCTCGGATTACAACACAATTCGCAGAAAACAGGAGTTGAGCCCGATGAACGGAATTCCCCAGCTGACCGTGAAGGAACTGAAGCGCCGCATCGATGCCGGAGAAGATGTCTGCCTCATCGATGTGCGCGAGCCCTACGAGTACCAGATCGCGCACATCGGCGGAAAGCTGATTCCGCAAAATGACGTTCCCTTGCGGCTGGCCGAGATCGACCGCGAGCGCGAGGTTATCGTGCATTGCCGCTCCGGAGTGCGCAGCCAGCGCGTTGCGGAGTTCCTCCAGCAGCAGGGCTATCCCCGCGTGGCGAATCTGGCTGGCGGCATTTTGGCCTGGAGCGACGAGATTGACCCCAAGGTGCCAAAGTACTGACCGCCGGCCGCTAGTTAACGCGCCATCTCCACAGTCCCCTGCCTGCCCGGCTCAATCATTCTGCCGTTCTCGTCCAGCTTGCCAAAGATCATCTTTCCGCTAGCGGTTTGCAGAACGCTGGTTACGGCGATCTCGACCGGACGGCCAATCAGCTTGCGGGCGTGATCGACCACCACCATGGTTCCGTCGTCCAGGTAGCCCACGCCCTGGTTGAACTCCTTGCCTTCCTTGAGGATCAGCACGTTCATCCTCTCGCCGGGCAGCACCACGGGCTTCAGCGCGTTGGCCAGGTCGTTGATGTTCAGCACTTCGACGTGATGCAGGTGAGCCACCTTGTTCAGATTGAAGTCGTTGGTGACAACCTTGGCCTCCCATTTCTTGGCCAGTTCCAGCAGCTTCAGATCGACCTCGCGGATGGAAGGGAAGTCGTCGGGAACGATCTGCACCTGAATCGTGGCGCTGGATTGCATGCGTTGCAGCATGTCCAGCCCGCGGCGGCCGCGCTGACGCTTGGAGCTGTCCGTGGAGTCGGCCACAATCTGCAACTCTCGCAGCACAAACTCCGGCACCACCATCATGCCGTCGATGAAGCCGGCCTCGGCAATGTCGGCGATGCGGCCGTCAATGATGACACTGGTGTCTAGCACCTTGGCGCTGCGCCGCGTGGGTCGATCGGCAGAGAAGAGCGTGCTTAGCGCCCCAGTATTGAGAAGCTCGCCCTTGTTGGCCCCCACCAGCAGACCGACGTAGGTCATCAGCAGCAGCACAAAGATCTGCAACACCGCGGCCGTGGCCCCAGGCTGCAAAGCCCCTCGCAAAACCATGCAAAACAGCGCCGCGCCGAAGATGCCCAGCACACTGCCGGCTACGGCGCCAATCAGCCGCTTCAAACTCAGCGCGCGTACTCGGAGTTCAAATACTATAATGGCGCCGGCAGATCCAGCGCCCACAGCCGCACTCACCCATCCTGTCATGCCGAATGGATGAAGGAAAAAGCAGACTCCGGCAAGAAGAGCCACAAAAAGAAGACGAAGCAGAATCAAATCCATAAGTCGCCAACCCCTGCTGGCAGGAAAAAATAGCCATTTCACTCGGCTCTAGTTGGCGAGTATTCCACCAGATTGCAAACTCGTCAAGTGCAAGACAGATCAGACACCGATTTTCAGTTTCAGGAACTCAATTTTCAGTTTCAGGAACTTGGTTACTCGGCGCGGAGTTGAAATCTCAAATCACGTCTAGATCGGCAGTCCCTGAGCCCGCCCTACGGTAAAGAGCCCGCTCATTCCAAAAGCAGCGGGCCCTAACCACAAACCCCTGATCTTTGATTTTACGACGCTTTGGCCAGTTCCATCACCGGCGCCAGACGCTGCGTGCCCTTGCGCGGACCGCGCTTGCGGGCGCTCATTACCTTGATGCGCTCCAGTAACTCCTGGGGTGAGCAGTTTTTCTTCGCCAGAACAGCGTCCGCAATGTGCATTTCGCCTCCCATGCGCTGCGGGTCGCCCAGCAGAATCATCGGAACGTGTGCGGCAATCTGTTTTAGCCGCCCCACCAACTGGCAGCCGTTCATTTGCGGCAAGGTGTGGTCTGCAAGCACCAAATCGACAGGCAGTTCGGCAAAGACGCCTATCGCCTCCTGCCCGGTTGTAGCGGAAACCACCCGGTATCCGTTTGTGGCCAGCATGAACTTGAGTACGGAAAGCTCTTGTTCGTTGTCGTCAACGCAGAGAATAATCTTCTTCGGTCGCATGGTTGGGGGATTGACTCCTTCTTGCAGTTTTAGTTTCGTCCGTGTACAACTCTCCCGTGCCCGCTCAGAGGTCAGGCCGGTGCGCTAATTCTTCGGATTGGTCAACCGATCGTGAAGCGGGCACACCCATTGCTTCTCGCAGCCCCGGTGTGCGTTGCTTTCCCTGTTTACAGCCCTTGCGGGTGAAACAGTTCCGCAACGCATCAGCCGATCTGCGATGCCCAAGGTGATGACTTCCCTTACGGTCATTGTTTTGATAGATGCTAGGGACAAATCCGGCCAAGGCGCCGGTTAAATTGCTTCAATGAAAGCCAAGAGTACGGTGAATCCAGGCGAATGAAAAGAGGGAAGATGAAGCGAAATTTGCATCAAAAATATGAAACGAACGGTTGGAAATTGGCTAGATTTAACACATACTTCAACTTGCATCCCGAAAAACCTGTTGAAAGCATGTGCATCACGGCAGGAAAAGCTGTCCTTTTGCCACAAGAACGGTGCTGCCCCCGACGCGTACTTCCGTGACCCTTGGCAATTCACCCTTTTCAGACCCAGAATCGAGCCGCGCTGAAAGGTAGAGTTCGCTCGGGCGTCCAATCTCAACCCCTTGGCGAAGGTGAATCCTCTCCCCCGAGGCCACCGCGCCGCAATGGACCAGGTAGCTGATGGCGCAGCCGGCCGCCGAGCCCGTGGCCGGATCCTCGCCGCCGTAGAACTGCATACGGGCGCGCCAGTCAGGCTCTTCGCTGCCCTGTTGACGCGCGACCGGCCCCAGCACATAGAACCAGCGTGTGCCGCGTTCCCGCAGCCACGCTGTCGCCTCTGGCACGTTCACCCGCAGCCGCGCCAGCGCCGCATCGGAGCGCAGAACCACAATCGCAAAGGCCGTTCCTGTCGAGACTGTCCGCGGCGGCAGGCCGGGCTCCAGATCTTCTGTGCCGAGTCCAATCAGGCGGGCGACCTCCGCGGCCTCCAGTTCCGCGCCAAACTCCGGATCGCGCTGCGTCATCTCCCCGTAGCTTCCTTGGCCGGAAAAACGCACCGGCACCGCGCCCACATTGAGCCGCAGCGTCACCTTGCCGCCCGTTCCTGACTCGGTCTGGACGCATTCCGGCGCGGCCATCTTCAGCACGCTCGCCGTGCCCAGCGTGGGATGGCCGGCAAAATTCAACTCTTCCTGAGTGGTAAAGATGCGCACCCGCACCCCCTCGGCCTGCTCAATCGCCGAGTCTCTTCGCTCAATAAATGTGGTCTCTGAAAGATTGAACTCGCGCGCTATGGCCTGCATCCTCTCAGTGGAGAGGGCGCAAGTATTCATCACCACAGCCAGCGGATTGCCCGCCAGCGCTTTCTGCGTAAAGACATCGACGACAAAATAATCGATCCGCGGCATCGCCTCGCCTCCGAAGTAGATTCAGTTTACGGCGAGGCAGAGATCTGACGCGAGCGGCACTTACAGTGCAATCAGCGGCCGCGGCAGCCGCGTTTTGGCGCGATCCAGAAAGAGCCTCATGCGCAGAGCCTCGGCGCGCTGCATCGCCACCAGCCGCATGTGCCGGCGAATGTGGTCCCCGTCCACCAGGATCTCCACCTGCGTTTCGTCGAACTCGGCGTCTTTTTCCAGGCGCATGATCCGTTCTTCAACGGTTTGGCGAAATCGCGGGCTGATCTCAAAGCCTTCGCTAGCTACAACGTTAGTCATCATGGCAGGCTCCTCGGGAAAAATCCTCGGCCCCTAAAAAATAATTTTTGAAATGGGCTAAAGTTTTCTCGTACTTTGCCGATCATAGCCAGTAGGACTTTTAAACGCCAGATTACGATGTAACGATACTCAGGTAATTAGTTGTACAGAAACAGAACAGTCTGTCCCGTTTCTGGAATTTATATGCACATTCCGCCTCGGCTCTAATGAAGTTCTGAAGATTACGCGCCCCACCTACTCCGCCGCACCGATCGCGTAATACCCCTTGCGAACCTGCACCTTCAACCCATCTCCGCGGCACTCCACCGCCAGCTTGCGGAAGCTGCCGTCCACCTTAGTGTTGGTGGGTCTATAACTTGCCAAATACTGGCTGCGCAGCTCTGCCTCAATCTGCGCAAACGCCGCCTCCAGCTTCTTGCCGTTGTTGCCTACGTCGATCAGCCGCCCGCCGGTCTCCTCGGTCATTTTTTTCATCGGAGAATAGCCGGTATAGGACATTCCCTGCTCCAGATAGCTGTGTACATCGGCGATCAGAATCACATAAACAATGACGTTCGCCTTCTGTGCCGACTCGATGGCTTGTTCCAGCTTGACGCGGCTGCCCTGATCTTCCCCGTCGGTCAGCATAATCAGTGCCTTCCGCCCCGTCTCCTGGTTCATCTTGTCGCGCGAGGCCAGATCGACCGCGTCATAAAGCACGGTCCCGCGCGGCCCGCCGGGGGTCGGAATCGTCCCGCCGCCCGCGCCAGGCATGCCCCCAGCCCCATTGCCCCCGGCGGTATTGATCTCCGCCTTGTACAGCGCGCGTGAAAGCAGCCGGGGGTTGCTAGTCAGATCCTGCAGCAGGTCCACATTGACGTCGACGCCGAGCAGAAAGGCCTCGTCCTTCGCCTTGATGATTCGCTCCAGAAACTGGCTGCCCGCATCCTGCTCCAATTGCAAGACCCGGCGCTGGCTATAAGAGGTGTCCAGCACAATGCCCAGCGTCAGCGGCAGATGGGATTCCTCCACAAAGCTCTTGAGCGTCTGCGGCGTCTTGTCTTCAGAGATGGTGCAGTCGTCTTTGGTGAGATGTGGAACCAGGCCGCCGGACTTGTCCTTGACGTTGAAGACGACATCCACCAGGTTGACGGTCAGTTTCAGCGTGGCCATCGGCTGCTCGTCTTCTGGCGCGGCAGCCGGGGCGGAGCTGACCGGGGCCTCATCCGGCGACGGGGCAAGCTGAGCCCAGCCCGCCGGCATTAAGACCGGCAGCGCAAAAAACAGAGCCGCAACTCCCCATCGAGCCTTCATTCTGGTCCTTTAGACGCAATTGCAAGCCCAAAGACAGCATATCGGGATCGTTTCCCGGCGGCCGTGCAACCAGCGCGCCTCTGGCGCGTCTGATACTCTGACGATTGCAGCACTTTATCAGTTTTCAGTTTTCCGTTGTCAGTTGCCAGTGGCCAGTGGTCAGTAACCGGAAGACCGCCGCGATCAACAACTGCTACTGAATCCTGACGGCGTACCGCTGGCGGCAGTGGCTTTCTAAGCGACTGAGAGTTGCCTGGAACTGACGACTGAGAACTGACGACTGAGAACTGCCTACTGGAGAATATCTGTGAAGCAAGGTTATACGGCAATAGCGCTGGCCGCGCTTCTGGCTTCGAGCTTGAGTTTGGGCTTGAACGCTCAGGCTCAACAGCAACAAACCGCCGTGCCCGATGCGCCGTCGCCCCAGGCGCACAAGCCGCTGGCGGATGTGGATGGCCCCATTACCCCCGGCAAAGGCGCTGGGGATGAGAAGACGGGAGCCGATTCATCTTCCACCACCTCGACCCAGCAGCCCGCGGCAGAAAGCCAGACGTCTACCAGCCAGGTCAAAGATACGATTCAAACCTCGGCGCCGGATACTCCCGCCGCCGGCGAGGGCTATGAAAAAATCGGCAAGATCCTTCACGTCAATGTGAACTTCGTTGAAGTGCCGGTTACCGTGAAGGACTCAAAGCAGCGGCTTGTTGCCGGTCTCACCTATCGCGACTTCAAGGTCTTTGAGAACGACACGCGCCAGCCTATCGCCTTTTTCACGACCGATTCCTTCCCGCTGTCAATTGCATTTGTCATCGATCAGAGCTTGACCGCCGACGTGATGGCCAAGGTGAACAACTCGCTCGAGGCCATCCAGGGCGCGCTCACGCCCTACGACGAAGTGGCCGTTTTTTCTTACAACAACGGCGCGCAGGAGCGTACCGGCTTTACCGGCGCGCAGAGCACCCGCCTGCCCGCCGTGCTGGCGCTCACCAAAGCCACCGGCGCTGAGATGGGCGCGCCCATCAACAGCGGTTCCATGACCGGGTGCAACATTACCCAGAATGGCAGTTGCGTTGACCCGAATCTGGCGCCCGGCGGCTCCACTGGCGGCACCAACTTCATGACCATCCCCAAAGAGATTCACACCCTCAACGACGCCATTCTGGCCGCCGCCACGGAGCTGTCCACCCGCCCCAAGGGCCGCCGCCGCATCATCTACGTCATCAGCGACGGCAAGGAGTACGGCAGCAAAGCCAAATACGCTGATGTGATGAAATACCTGGAGACCAACAAGATTGCGGTCTGGGGCACACTGGTGGGCGACTCCGCCCATTGGGGCGAGGGCTACATCAGCCGCATCCACATTCCCTACTCCGGCGTGTATGACAACATCCTGGCCAAATACACCTTCGCCACCGGAGGCACGCTGGATTCGGAGGAAAGCACCAACGGCATCGAAAAGAGCTATGCCAAGATCGCCGAGGAAGCCCGCGCCGCCTACACACTGGGCTACCTCAGCCACGTGCCGGTCATCGACGACAGGCGCCGCAAGATCGAGGTGCGAGTCAACCGGCCGGGCATGGAAGTTATCGCCAAGACCGGCTATCGCCCCTCCGGCCAGGACTTCCGCTAGCCATGAGTCAGAGTTGGGGCGCACGGCAGCGAGTTATGCGTTGTGGGAAAACCGCGCCAATAGCTTGCGCCGCGCGAAGTAAGCCACGGCCAGCAGACCTGTTCCGAAGAGGATGGGGCTGGAAGGCTCCGGAGCTACTGCGATCTGCTCGGCGCCAGCGAGCTGATAGCCGCTCTGATCAATGATATCGACGGCAGCGTCAACCTTGCCGGCGGTAAGGGCGAGTACGGCGCTTGCGTTTGTCCATGTGGTGTCGCAAGTGGCTGTCAATGGAATGGTGATGGAGCTGGATGGGACGCCCTGTTGATCCGTGACATTATAGGTAAACGTTCCCCAAGGGCCGGTCCCTTGGTCGTTGACAAAGTAATACGTGTCAGTGCCGTGCTCAGCGACGCCGATGATCGAGTCGCAGGTGTTGCTTTCCGTGCATGGCGTCTCCGTGCCTTTTTCCAGAATCTCGCTGGTGCCGTCAACGTTAAAGAACGCGTTTGATATGTCGTAGGCAGTATTGTTCGTGGAGAAGGTGACGG
>CAZDYU010000034.1:0-31427 GCA_964509755.1 uncultured Occallatibacter sp.
TGCCGACCTGCTGCTGCCGCTGGAGCCGATGGGCCTGGACTTCGAGTTTCAGGCCGGCGAGGGGCCAGTGGTGCATCATCCTGTGCGCACAGCGGACGATGTTCGAGCGCTGCAAGTTGACCGGGCCGGCGAACTGGAGTACGTAGCCAAAGCTATCGAAAAGGTAGCTGCGCACTTTCGCAATCGGCTAGGAATGATTGGCTTCTGCGGCGCGCCTTACACGCTGGCGAGTTACATGATCGAGGGTGGCGGCAGCAAGAATTACATCCATACCAAAAAAATGATGTACGGCGATACCAGCGCTTGGCGCAGCCTTTTGGACAAGATTGTCGCCGTGCTAATAGAGTATTGCCGGATGCAGGTCGAAGCCGGCGCCGATGTGATTCAGATCTTCGATAGCTGGGTTGGGTCGCTGGGCCTGGCCGATTATCGCGAGTATGCATTTGAGGCCAGCCAGCGGCTGGTGCGCGCCGTGCAGGAGATGGGCGTGCCGGTGATTTATTTTGGCGTGGAAACGGCGGGGCTGCTAACGCAGATGGCCGCGACTGGCGCGGATGTGATTGGCCTGGACTGGCGGCAGCCGCTGGATGAAGGCTGGCGCGCGGTGGGCCACGGCCACGCGGTGCAGGGGAATCTGGACCCCATCACGCTCTTTGCGCCGCTTGAGATTCTGGAGCAGCGGGTGCATGAGATTCTGCGCGCCGCCAACGGGCGGGTGGGCCACATCTTCAACCTTGGTCACGGCATTGTTCCCAATACGCCGGTGGAAAATGTGCAGGCCGTGGTGCGGATGGTGAAGGAGTTCCGTCTGGAGAAGGCCAATGGCTAAACAAGCCGTCCTCCTTCTCGCTCATGGCACACCGGAGACCGTCGAACAGATTCCCGAATATCTGCGCAACGTGACCGGCGGGCGGCCACTACCGCGTGAAGTGGTCGAGGAGATTCAGTGCCGCTACACGCTGATCGGCCACAGCCCACTGACGGAGATCACGCAGCAGCAAGGACGGCTGGTTGAAGCCGAGTTAGCCGCTCACGGTCAGCCCATCCCCGTTTATGTGGCCATGCGCAACTGGCATCCCTATATCGCCGATGTCGTCCGTCAGATACACGCCGATGGCGTGGAAGAGGCAGCGGTCCTATGTCTAGCTCCGCAGAACTCGCGCACCAGCGTGGGGCTTTATCGCCGGGCGCTTGAAAGCGCAATCGTCTCTGAGGCTGCGGGTTTACGCATCGACTTTACCGGGGGATGGGCGCAGCATCCGCTGCTCATTGAAGCCTTTGCCGAGCGGCTTCGCCCAGCGTGGGAGCGCCTAAGCGCCGAGGCAGGCGCGCCGGTTCCGGTGCTCTTTACCGCGCACAGCGTACCTTGCCGGACGGTGCAAAGCGCAGAGGGCCAAAGCGCCGACCCCTATGCCGAAGAGGCCAAGCGGACTGCGGCGCTGGTTGCCGCTCACCTGCCGGAGATTCCGCAGTGGTTCTTCGCATTTCAAAGCCAGGGAGCTAGCGGCGGACCTTGGATTGGGCCCACCGTCGAGGAGACATTGGAAGCCATCGCTGCCTCAAGTGTGCGGACGCTGCTGCTGCAACCCATCGGATTTCTCTGCGATCACGTGGAGATTCTCTACGACGTGGACATTCACTTCCGCGAGTTTGCCGCCAAACGGAATCTGCGGCTGGAGCGGCCAGAGTCACTGAATGCCTCGGCGACACTGGCCAAAGCAGTGGCCGATCTGGCGCGGCAAGGCCTGGAGCGGCTGAAAAAATTGTGAAGGGAGCGGCTGCTTCTATTGTCTTGAAGCCGCCATCAGCGCGGCCAGAGCTTCTTCCGGCTCGGGGCGGACGCGGAAGTCGGCATGGCCTTCGGCAAAAAGGACGCGCCCATCGCGGCCAATCACATAAGTCGCAGGCAGCGTCAGCCGCCAGCTAGACTCGCCGTTGATAAAGGGAACATTGACCAGGATCGAGAGGTAGTAGGCGCGCAGGTACTCGGGAACGGTGTAGGCCAGGCCGAATTTCTCGGCCAGCGCGCAGCCGGGATCGCTGAGCACCGGGAAGGGCAGGCTGTGCTGGCCGGCCATGAAGTCGCTCTGCCGCTCGGTCTGCGGGCCAATGGCGACCAGCAGCGCGCCGCGCTCACGGAGTTGGCCATAGAGGCCGCGCCAGGCTTCCAGCTCAGTGACGCAGTACGGGCACCAGCGGCCGCGAAAGAACTTGATGACCAGCGGGCCAAAGCTGAGCATGTCCGCGCTGCGGATCGGGTGGCCGCTGAAGTTCTTCAGCTCGAACTCCGGGGCCAGCGCGCCGACGGGCAGAATGCGGTCTTCGATGCCAGTAGCGAAGAGCTCCTCGACCGCGCGCTCGCTGATGGCAAGCCGCTCAGCCTGGACGAGGTTGCGCGTGTTGGCGGTGATCTCGTCGAGTTGGTCCTGGAGGGTAGTCATTCCACTCTATTTTCGCAGACTAGCATGGGGCGTAGAATATCTTCATGGCGACCATCGACTACAGTGCGCTCGGGAAGGCGGTGCAGCGGCTTAAAGAGGGTCTGGAGGCGCTGACGCGCGAGCCGGAGAACTCGCTTTATCGGGCGCCGTCATCCAGCGCTTCGAGTTCACGTACGGCCTGTGCGCGAGTATGATGAAACGTCATTTGGCTCAGACTGCGGCGGTAGAGCCTGAAAGGGAGATCACCTTCCCCTCCTTGATTCGAACCGCAAGTGAAAGCGGTTTGCTGCGGTCGGGCTGGGATGTCTGGTATGAGTTTCGAAAAGCCAGCAATCTCACCAGCCACGTTTACAATGAAGAAGCGGCTCGGCAAGTGGTTGAACATATTCCAGCGTTTGCCGAGGAGGCCGATTATCTCTATCGAGAACTCGAAAGGACGGTGACGGCCGGTGGCGACTGAAACGACAATCTCACCGAAACCGCCCATCCTGATCGAGCCTCACCAGTGGGCGGAGTTGAGTTCCATCCTGTCGGCTCACCTGCCGGGGCGCAGGGTTTGGGCCTTTGGTTCGCGGGCAACGGGGCGGCGCGTCAAGCGCTTTTCCGATCTGGATTTGCTGATCGAAGGCGACAGTCTTTCCTTCCGTGAGGCAGCCTTGCTGGATAAGGAGTTGGACGAATCTCGCCTGCCCTTCAAAGTAGATATTGTTGACTCATCCACTATCACGCCCAGTTTCCGCGCCCGCATCGAGCCGGAGATGGTGTTAGTGCAAGAGTAGCAAGTTAAAGTATGGCGCGATCCATTGCCTGTTGCAGTGATCTGGTCGGGTCGATCCTGGAGGTTAGTTGGCACTGGTCTTTCTCAGAAAATCGTTAAAAGAAAACTGCATCTCACCGTTTTCTTTGATAAGCAGAAGTTTTTTGTGACGTTTGAAAAATTCTGCCGTCAACCCCAAGATCACCGCGGCAGTGCGAGGGACTCTGCCAGGCAGCTTTTTCTTTCCCTCGATGCGCCCATAGATGATTAGCGCGGCAATCACCTCTTCGCTCTTCTCTTCTTCCTTCCAGCTTTCTAGCGTGCTTTCGATTTGCAAGGCTGCATCCTTGAGATTCGCGTCCGAGCCTTTTAGTTCAACAATCACATCGACGACCTTAGGCAATCCGAGAATGAAATCCGCTTGCCTGCCCATCTTCGCGGCATAACATCCATCGTAATGAATCTTGCGAATCTTGCTGCGCTTTGGATTGAGGAAAGTTGCCCTCACTCCCTCGTCTTCGACATAGACGGAGCGCCCGGTGCAGATCTCGATGCACTCTTCAACCCAGGCACAGCCCGGCTGGCTAGGAGGCCTTTGTGTGCTCATATTCAAGCCTCAATAGTTTGTCGAACTCGTTCCCAATAACTTCCGAGACCTGGTCGAGATAGTTGCCTTCAATGAATCCGCTCTCGTTGAGGATGGATCTAAGTTTGCCATCCTCGATAGCATAGGCTTTGAAATCGCCTTCCTTGATCCAGTACTGCTCGGGAACGATCTTTGCGATCTCATCGTGTAGCGCCGGATTGCTGCGGGCAGCCTGCCCCGCTTCGATCAGGTTATTGAAGGATGACAAAATGTAGGGGCTGTGGGTCGCGATGACCCATTGAAAGTTGAGGATTGGATCGTTAGTTAGCCAGGCAAAAAGTCGCACAACTTCATACTGCGTATTTGGGAAAATATGTGCTTCTGGCTCCTCAACAAAGATCAAAGGACTCGTTCCACTGGGACTAATAGGGCTCTTCGTAAAGCCTGGCACCAAATCGGTGTAAACAACTTCATGCTCTTGCCAATACATCTTGCGTTCTAAAACATTGAAAAGTGGAAGGAGTTCTTGTGTTCCGGAGGAAAGAAAACTGAGAGGGAGTACTCTGTTGTCGTCTGATTGAAAGACTGGAGTGTTCGCTTGAACCACAACCTGTCCTCTCATGATGTGCCCAAATTTTCGGCTAATCTTTTGCGTTACATCGCGACCGGAAGTCACGAGTCCAGATTTCCATTGAGTAGTTTTCCAACTGATTTCTTGAGCGAATAGCTTGATTAATGGGTCTATATCGGTGTTGCTGAGCGCCGCATATCCTGTCGCCGTATTGACGAATAAAGACCGCCCAGCGGGGATGAACGTTGTTCTCTCCAATATCGAAGGGTTAATAAGACGCATGATCTCGCCCCATGCCCTCTCCTTAAACCTTTCTGAATGCAGTGACTCAAGGGCGTCGAATTGTTCTCTTTCCTTTTTCAAATTCGAATATACATCTACAAACTTATGCGAAAATTCGACCCTAAGCTGTTGATCGGAACCATCCCGCCGACTTCCGCAAAACTCGACCTCATAATCATATGCTTGAAATTTGATCGAAATTGGGTCAAGTCCCCAACCTTCAAGCGGGAACCATTCCCCAAATTTTTGAATGACGAATGACTCAAACATATTCCAGGACTGTCCTGAAGCGACCGCATCAACCGTCAGAATCGGAAGTTGTGCCGAGATAAAGTACGCCAACTTGCAAAGGAGGCTCTTGCCGCTTGATTGCGGACCGATGAGGACGGTGATCTTGCCAAACTCTAGCGGCGTGGTTTCGGCGTCTTTAATGACTGAGAAGTTCTTGACTGTTAGCTTGCGCATCGCGTCCTCCTTTGTCCTGAAAACCTTCCCTCAGGGGCTAAAGCCCGTACTGTTATTGCACTCTTGCGGCACGACTAAAGTCGTGCCCTTTCAAAACATCGCATCAATCAGAGTTTTCTCAAAACAAAAAATCTACCGTCCAAACCGCTGCTTAGCGCCCATGCCCATTCCGCCCATGCCTCCGCGCATCATGTTCTTCATCATGCCGCCTTTTCCCATCTGCTTGAACATTTTAGCCATCTGGGCGTATTGGCGGAGAAGATTGTTGACGTCTTGCACTTCCGTGCCGCTGCCCTTGGCGATGCGCTTGCGGCGGCTGCCGCTGATGATCTCGTGATTGCGGCGCTCCTTCGGGGTCATCGAGTTAATGATGGCTTCTAGTCGCGTGAACTGCTTTTCATCCACGTTCTTGGAGGCCGCTTGCAGGCCAGCGAAGGGGCCGACCGAAGGCAGCATCTTCAGGATGCTCTCCATCGAACCGAGCTTGCGAATCTGGCCGAGCTGGTCGCGGAAGTCTTCGAGGGTGAAGCCGTCGCCGAGGAGGGCTTTCTTGGCAAAGTCTTCCGATTTTTTGCGGTCGAGCGTCGATTCGGCCTTCTCGATCAGCGACATCATGTCGCCCATGCCCAGGATGCGGCCGACGATTCTGTCTGGGTGAAAAGGCTCGAAGGCGTCCGGTTTTTCGCCGACGCCAATAAACTTGATCGGCTGGCCGGTGACGTGGCGAATCGAGAGTGCCGCGCCGCCCCTGGCATCGCCGTCCATTTTGGTGAGGATGACGCCGGTCAACCCGAGCCGCTTGTGAAAGTCGGCGGCGGAGTTGACGGCGTCCTGGCCGGTCATGGCGTCGGCGATGAAGAGGATTTCGCTTGGGTTAAGGAGCTTCTTCAGCCGCTCCATTTCACCCATCAGCTCTTCGTCGATGTGCAGGCGGCCGGCGGTATCGACGATCAGCGTGTCGCAGCCCATGTTGCGGGCCTCGCGGCGAGCCTCGCCAGCCAGCCGCTCGACCAGCGCCGAGCCTGCTTTCTCGCCCTTCTGATCGCCTTCATAAAGCTTGGCCTCGATAGACTTGGCGACGACTTTGAGCTGCTCGCGGGCGGCAGGGCGGTAAACGTCCACCGAAACCAGCATAGGCCGATGGCCGCCTTTTTTGAGCCAAGCCGCCAGCTTGCCGGCGGTGGTCGTCTTGCCGGAGCCTTGCAGGCCGGCCATTAAAATTACCGAAGGCGGCTGCGAGGCGAATTTAAAGCGGGCTGTGTCCTTGCCCAGCATCGTAATCAGCTCGTCGCGGACGATCTTGATAACCTGCTCGGATGGCGAGAGCGCGGTCAAGACTTCCGTGCCGACGGCTTTAATGCGAATCTGCTCGATCAGGTCGCGGACAACGTTGAGGTTGACGTCGGCCTCAAGCAGGGCGACGCGAATCTCGCGCAAAGCTTCGGCAATGTTCTCTTCGGTAAGTGTGCCCTGGCCGCGAAGAGATTTGAAGGCGCGCTGGAGTTTGTCAGTAAGATTTTCAAACATAGTCACTTTCAAGTGTATCTCGCCGCCTGGCGTCACCTGCGGTGCGGCAGCCGGCGATTGCGCCTCATTAGGTTCGAGGTATCCCACCCATTCGCAAAGAACGCGTATGGATGGGCGCCTTCTTGTTGTGACTTGTTGAAATGGCGGTATTTTGAGGGTGGGAGGATTTCTGGGTCGGGGGAACCAGGAATGGGCGGGGTACGTATATAGAATTCAAAGCAAACAAGGAGAACCGGCGATGAGCAGCCAAACATATCCAAACGCGCAAGCGATTTTTTACCAGCAGTATGCGGCGGTGCGCCGCGATGAGGTGGTGGGAATTCTGCTGGCGCTTTTTCTGGGCGGGTTTGGGATTCATCACTTCTATCTGCGGCGAACCGGGCTGGGGATTCTCTACTTGTGCTTCAGTTGGACGCCTATTCCGTGGGTTCTGGGCTTTATCGAGTGCTTCTTCATGCCGGGCAGGGTGAGGGAATTCAACGCCATCCAGGCGGCCGGGATCGCGGCGATGCTGGGAATTGCGACGCCGGGATGGGGCCAGCCGGTGAATGTGACCGTGAACATGCCGACGCCGGCGCAATCAGGCACACTGGTGGCATGTGGGCGCTGCGGGTTGACGAATGCAGCAGGTGCGCGTTTCTGCTCGGGCTGCGGCGCGGCGCTGGCTTAAAATGGTTTCGGCCTTGCCGTGAACAGGTGGTGCAGCGTTTGATACATGAATCGCCTCATGAACAAAGCACTCATACGGCAATGGGGACGAGTTCAAAGCCGAGCGTTTTGGCTTGTTTGCAAATTCCTACTGCTGCTGTTGCTGCTGCATCTGCTGCAAATCGATAAATGGAATCGGCGCGGCGGGCGGCTGTTGTGCGCGCTCAACCAATACGCTCCAGTCGTCGGGAATGGGAAGCTTGCGGTCAAGAGCGGGCGGCTGGTCGCCGGCTTCAACGTGAACGGCCACATATAACTCGCTGTCGGTATTGCCGCGGAAGATACCGTGCGTGGGCGGCACATCGGCGTAATCGCGGCCCACTGCGGTGCGTATGTGGCGATGATGGGCGACTAAGTTATTAGTTGGATCGAAGCCGACCCAGCCCAGATGCGGAAGAAACGCATCCACCCAGGCGTGCGTGGCGTCGGGGGTTGAGCGGTCGTGATCCTCGCGGCTGCGGTACAAATATCCCGACACGTACCGCGCGGGAATTCTGACGTGGCGCAGCAGCGCAATCATGGTGTGAGCAAAATCCTGGCAGACGCCCTTGCCGCTGACAATGGCCTCGTCAATCGGTGAGTCAACGCGTGTCGAGCGCGGCTCGTAGTCAAAGTAATCGAAGAGTCTCTGATTCAATTCCTGCACCAGCATCAGCGGATCGTCGCGGCGTGTTACACCCATTTGCTTGGCCAGCAGCGTCAACGCGGGCGTTTCGACGGCAAAGGTGGAAGGCAGCAGCATCTCCGAGTAATCGCCGGTTTCTACAAGATTGTCCAGATCGTTCCAGGCATCGGGCGAGAGAAAGCTGGGCACATCGGGCAACTCCTGCTGTTCGACGACGGACTCGGCGACGATGACCAGCTGATTATGCTCGCCAGGAATGTCGAAGTGATGCACGTTGTTGCCCTGGTGGTCGCGATAGCTGAAGACGCGGCAGCGCGGGCTGACTGAGAGCGTAAAAGTAAGGCAGTGCTGATTGGAGTCCGAGCGCGGATTCATGCGCGTCTCCATAATGCTCTCGCTGATGGGCTGCGAGTAGCGGAAGCGCGTGAGATGACGGATTGAATAAAAGTTCATGGTTTCCAACATCCCTTCAGGAGTTGCGCCCTCCATGGCTTCTAGCTCTTTCCTCTTGTCGCCACTGCAAATCAACCACGAACAAGCTGAAAGCTAGCAGATAAAAGCTGTTTTTTAACTGGCCAGCGCCGATTGAATCGAGTAATGCACATAAAAGCGGTAGATGAGTTCGTGAATGCGCAGGCATTGTTCGCGAATATCGTGCAGAAAAGCCGCGGTATCGCCGTGGAGTATCTCCTCGATCGTCGTAAAGCCAAGCATGGCGTGCAGGCGGCCGATGCCGGCGGTCAACTGGCTGGGCGGACGGCGGTCGCTGGTAAGCTGGATCGATTCAATGGCATTGCGGATGCCGTCCACACAGTAGCGAATCGCGTGGGGAAAGTCGCGATTCAGCAGCAGAAACTCCAGAATGCGGTCGGGAGAAACGTCGGCCGTATAGACCTGGCAATAAGCTTCAAAGGAGGTGCAGCAGCGCAGCAGGCCAACCAGTTCCAGGTACTGGTAGCCGGCGTGCTCGCGCTCCTGCGGATGCAGCAGATCAGGCTGAAAGACCTCAAGCAGCGTAGCCGTCGAGTAGGCCCGCTCCAGATATCGGCCCAGGCGGATAAACTGCCAGCCCTGGCCGTGAATCATTGTCGAATCGGTGACGCCCTTGAAGAGATGCAGGCCATCGGCAACCGATGCCAGCGCATCGTTGATGCTGGCGGCAAATTGAGTTTGCGCCTGCGGAGAGTGAATCTGATGGAAGAGCCGGTTGAGCCGCTGCCACTGCTCAGTTGAAATTTCTTCGCGTACCTGGCGGGCGTTCTCGCGGGCGCCATTGACGCAGAAGGTTATCGCCGCGTGGTTGAGATTGTCGAAGACCAGTCTGCGGGCCATCGCCTCCAGATCGCCATTCCATTCCAGGCCGGCCGGTTTGCCCAGAGAAGCCACCAGCCGCTCCCAGCGCGTCTCGGCGCTGGCGCCGCCGGTGTCGAGCATGAGGCCCATGGTCACGTCGAGCTGACGCACGGTGTTCTCTGCTCGCTCGATGTAGCGGCTCATCCAATAAAGACTGTCGGCAACCCGCGATAACATGGCCGTCTTCTCCCCATACTTACTTTGCAATTACTCAAGAACCCAGGTATCTTTGCTGCCGCCGCCTTGTGAGGAGTTCACCACCAGTGAGCCTTTTTCCAGCGCCACGCGGGTCAGCCCGCCGGGCACGATGTTCACTTTGTCGCCAAAGAGAATGTAGGGGCGCAGATCCACATGGCGCGGTTCCAGAGAGTTGCCAATAAGACAAGGAGCGCGCGAGAAGGCCAGCGTGGGCTGGGCAATGTAATTGCGCGGGTTGGCTTCGATCTGGCGCGCGAACTGCTCGCGCTGCGCGGCTGTCGAGTGCGGGCCGATCAGCATTCCGTAGCCGCCGCTCTCGCCTACCGCCTTGACTACCAGCTTCTCCAGATTGGCCAGCACATAACTGCGCTGATCCTCTTCGCCCAGCAGATAAGTTTCCACGTTGGGCAGAATAGGGTCTTCGTCCAGGTAATAGCGAATCATCTTCGGCACGTAGGCGTAGACGGCCTTGTCGTCGGCCAGTCCGGTGCCAAAGGCGTTGGTCACCGTCACGTTGCCGGCGCGGTAGGCGTTGAAGAGGCCTGCGCAGCCCAGCGAAGAGTCGGGACGAAAAACAAGCGGATCGCTGAAGTCGTCGTCCACGCGGCGATAGATTACGTCAACGCGCTTGAGCCCGTCGGTAGTGCGCATGTAGACGACGTTGTCGTGCGTGACCAGATCGCGCCCTTCCACCAGATCGATGCCCATCTGGCGCGCCAGATACGTGTGCTCAAAGTAAGCGGAGTTGAAGACGCCCGGCGTGAGCAGCACGATATTCGGCTCCGGCCTGCCCTCCGGGGCAAGCGAACGCAGGGTAGCCAGCAGCAGTTGCGCATAGTGTTCGATGGGCCGCACGCCATAGCTCGAAAATAACTCGGGAAATGTCCGCTTCATCACTCTGCGGTTGGTGAGCATATAACTCACGCCGGAGGGAACGCGGAGATTGTCTTCCAGAACCACAAACTCGCCGCTGTCCAGGCGCAGCAAATCGGAGCCGACAACGGCGATGTAAACGTTGCGCGGAACCTGCAGGCCGCGCATCTGCCGCCGGTAGTGCTTGCAGCTATAAACCAGTTCGCTGGGAATGATTTTGTCGTTGAGAATTTTGGCGTCGGAGTAAACGTCGCGCAGAAAAAGATTCAATGCCGTAATGCGCTGCGTCAATCCGCGCTCGATGCGATCCCACTCGGCGGCGGTGATCAGCCGCGGCAGCAGGTCGTAGGGAAAGATGCGCTCAGTGCCCTCATCGCGCCCATAGACGGTAAAGGTGATGCCCTGCGTAAGGAACGAAAGGTCCGCCGACTGCTTGCGCCGCTGCAACTCCTCTTCAGGCAGGCGGGCCAGCGTCTCCGCCAGCGCGCGATAGTGCGGGCGCACCTCCCCATCGGGCTCGCGCATTTCATCAAAGGCGCGGTCCAGGGGATAGTCTCCGTATAGCGTATCCAGAACCACTGGATGGCTTGCGCTCATGAGGGCTTGCAGCTTTCCTTACCGCGAATTCAGGGCGCCGCCGATCAATCTGCGGCCTGGTTCGCCAAACGCACCTTGACCCTGTTCTCTAGGTGTAGCAGAAATCACATAAGGGACTTGTGAGGAAACCGGGGAAGCGGGAAAAACAGGTTGAAATTCCAGGGCACATGTATCTTTATCAACGTCACAAAGTTCTCTATTCGGCCGAAGATAACACCTGACTATCAGTTTTTGTGTCATCCTTGAATTCCGTAAACCACCGCTCGTTGGGGAGATCCTCACCCACGATCTCGTCTACGATGCCCAGCCAATATGCGTCTCTTGCAGTCAGTTCGTTCTCCCCTTCTTGAAGTGTATGACACAGAGCGACAAAGAACGCCGATATCGGTTCCAGAATTGGACCGACCGCCTCAACGAATTTGTCTGCGCGCTCCTTCTCATCGCGAAAAGCCTCAATTTCTTTGACTTTCTCCGGTGGAATAGTCAATTTTGCAAACATCAGACACCACTCGCGCAGCCTGTCACTCCAAAAATTGTCGAAATACTCATTCCAAAGAAAAAAGTCATTCACAAGTGGACCAATACCACCTTTTGAAAAGCTCCAATCGGTATTATCCTGGTTATTCTTGATTTCGAAAGCGGCAATAGCGTTGATATAATCCGCTTCAATTTGCGCCAGTGTTTTTTTCCCCATCGAGCGCCGCTTTTTCTTAAAGACGGTTTCAAAAAGCCTTTCATAGCGATCGTAACGGACTTTGGCCTTATCAAGCACATCCTTTGCGTTGTCGGATAGCTTCGATCTAATAAGCTTGATAAAACACTCTAAATCGGTCATATCAGAATCACTGCCATTGTTGCGAATGTCTATGAATTCCGCTCTAGCCAGCATATATCTGAACCTAAATCTATCATCAATCTTTTCAGCGAGCTTCATCGCATACTCGTCGTTCGCAATCCTGAGTGTATTCGCGAGATTTGATGTCAGTTCGAATGTCAACGGGTTCGTCTCAAGAGTGCGAAGCCCATGGTAATGAATTATGGTGGAAGGAAAAGCCACAGCATAGTCGCCCGATGCAAGTAAAACTGCTGCCGCGCTCCCAGCCAAGGATGTTACCGCAGTGATAATCCGACATGGCTGTGAGGAATCCTGATCTGAAAGCTTCAATAGCCGAAGAATAGTCTCCATACTCTGAACGGAGCCGCCTCGGCTGTCTATATATACACATATCGGTTCACGGCTAACGCTTTGGAGTTGGAGTATCTCCGGTGTTAGCCGGGCAACAAGCTTCTCATCTATCGCTCCATTGATGTAGATCGCTCTATCCGGTTTGAGACGATAATTCAGATGTGGAACAAGCAATGACTCTGCCCCCTCTTGCTAGGCTCCCTGCTTGATTTGAATCTCTTTCTTTACGTCTTCGTAGAAACGCGGAAGGTCGTTACCGTATTTCCGATACACCCGCTCGACAGCATCTTTGAGTTCCTGTTGTGCCTTGGTTCTGGTAACCAGTGGTATAGGAGCATGGCCCAACTTCGTGCGCTCATTCCGTGGCGCAGTAGCAGCAGCAAATATTGTCATAAAGATTCACCTTCAGAATACCCAGCACAGGCTGGTCCATTCTTGCCGTTGATCAATGGCGGGAGCGGAACGATCACTGCGCTCAAGCCTCTTCATTTTGCTCCGGTTCCAGAGAGGTTGCTCCAGTTGCCGGGGAAGCCACGTTTTCTATTGAAACTGAGTAAACAGCCTTCAATCCCAATACGGGAATCCTTGATGTGAAGTTCATCGGCAAGTTCGATCGAACAATTAAAGCAGCGAAACTTGTCTCCCGTCAATAGTAACCTGACGCATCGTTTCGTTGCCTTACGTCTTCCAGAATACCCCATTATACAGAATCGCAAGCATTCTTTTAGACACTCCAATGTCAAATTGGTTTCCCCCCGGCTGGTTGGCCGGGGGTATCGTTGATTCCAAATACCTTTCCCTCAAGCGCTATAAAGCAAAATACCGGCGGGCTTCTCTTCGGTTACGGTTTCGTCGTCCGTGATGGGCCGGTAGAAGAGCTGGTTGGCATCGAGGTAGACCTCAAGGAAGGCCGGCCGCGCCGTGATTCTTCCCGCGATCAGGGCCTCGCTCAACGGATCCTCGACGTAGCGCTGCAAGGCTCTGCGCAAGGGCCGCGCACCGTAACTGCGGTCGATCAAGGTCTTATCGAGAATCCACTTCTTGGCATCCTCGGTGACCGAGATGGTGATGGACTTCTGCGCCAGGTTGGCGTTCAACTGCTGCACCAGCAGCTCGACAATCTGGATCAGGTCCGCGTCCAGCAGCGACTGGAAGAGAATCACTTCATCCAGGCGGTTGAGGAACTCCGGGTTAAACGTCTTCTTGACTTCGCTCCTGACCAGCTCCTCGACCTTGTCTGAGACAAGCTCTTCGCGGTCGCTGGCAAAGCCCAGGCCCTGCTTCTTCTGCAGGTGCCGCGCGCCGATATTCGAGGTCATGATGAGGATGACATTCTTGAAATCGACGGTGTTGCCCAGGCCATCTGTCAACTGGCCGTCTTCAAAAACCTGCAACAGAATGTTGAAGACATCCGGGTGCGCCTTCTCGATCTCGTCCAGCAGCACAACGGAATAAGGAGACCGCTTGACGCGCTCTGTGAGCTGGCCGCCCTCCTCGTAACCCACGTAGCCCGGAGGCGAGCCAATCAGCTTGGAGACGGAATGCTTCTCCATGAACTCCGACATATCAAAGCGGATCAGCGCTTTATCGGAGCCAAAGAGGAATTGCGCCAGAGTACGTGCCATCTCTGTTTTGCCAACACCGGTTGGCCCAAGGAAGAGGAAGCTTCCAATCGGCCGGTTGGGCGATTTGAGCCCGGCTCGCGAGCGGCGAATGGCGCGCGCCAGGGCACTGATCGCCTTCTCCTGGCTGATGATGCGCTTGTGCAGCTCTTCCTCGACGCGCAGCAGCTTCTGCGTCTCTTCTTCCTTGATGCTGTTGACGGGGACGCCGGTCCAGCGGCTGACCACGTCTTCAATGTCTTCGCGGCCCACAATTCCCGCCGCCGAGTCGTCCAGGTGGTATTTGTCGCGCAGGCCGCGCAGGGTCTCGCGCTCCTTGCGCTCCTCGTCGGAGTAGAAGCGGGCCTTCTCAAACTCGTGGTTCGCAATCGCCGAGTCCATGCGGTGCACGATGAACTTGATGCGCTTCTGCACCTCGGTAATCTCCTCGGGCAGCGAGGTCTGGCGCAGCTTGACGCGCGCTCCGGCCTCATCGATCAAATCAATGGCCTTGTCGGGCAGGAAGCGATCGGGGATGTAGCGATTGGAGTGCGAGACCGCGAACTCGATGGCCGCGTCGGTGTAACTGACGGCATGGAACTTCTCGTAGCGGTCCTTGATGCCGTGAATAATCTTGATGGCGTCGGCTTCATTGGGCGGCGGAACTTTGACGGCCTGGAAGCGCCGTTCCAGCGAGCGATCCTTTTCGATCGACTTGCGGAATTCGGCCGGGGTGGTGGCGCCAATGCACTGAATCTCTCCGCGGCTGAGCGCCGGCTTGAGAATGTTCGCAGCGTCGAGCGAACCCTCGGCCGAGCCCGCGCCAACCAGCGTGTGCAGTTCGTCGATGAAGATGATGGAGTTCTGATTTTCCATCAACTCCTTCATAATGGTCTTGAGCCGCTCCTCAAACTGCCCGCGATACTTGGTGCCGGCAACGATCAGAGAAAGATCGAGCCCCAGAACGCGTTTTTCCGCAAGAAAACTGGGAACGTCGCCGTCGGAGATGCGCTGCGCAAGGCCTTCGACAATGGCCGTCTTGCCCACGCCAGGCTCGCCGATCAGCACGGGATTGTTCTTGGTGCGGCGGCAGAGAATCTGAATCACGCGCTCCAGTTCGCCGTCCCGACCCACCAGCGGATCAAGCTGTCCATCCATCGCCGCCTGGGTCAGGTCGCGGCTGAACTCGGCCAGCAGGCTTGACTCGCGCGGGCGCTGCTGCGGCGGGGCTTTTTCCTGCGCGGTGCGGCCCAGCTCTTCGCGAATTTGCCCCAGCTTGAGGCCGCGCTCCTGAAGAATCTCCGAGGCAAAGCACTTTTCCTCGCGCAGGATTCCCAGCAGCAAATGTTCTGTGCCGATATGCTTGTGGCCCAGCCGTTCGGCTTCCTCCGCCGCATAAGCAAGCACACGCTTGCATTCATTGGAAAGCGGCAGATCCACCGAGGTCGAGACCTTTTCGCGAATCGTGGTATGCGCCTCAATCTGCTTGCGGATCGACTCCACCGAGGCGTGCGAGCGCAGGAAACGATTAGTCAACGCCTTGTCTTCGCGCAAGAGGCCCAGCAACAGGTGCTCGGTCTCAATATAGGGCGAGCCAAACTGGCTGGCCTCATACCGGGCGAAGAAGATAACGCGCCGTGCCTTTTCCGTATAGCGTTCGAACATGATGGTCCCCCTTGTGCCGGCTATCGGCTGGAGTGACCGTCCGCTTCAATTGCCGGCCTCGGCCCACCCGCGCGCGCCCTTCTTCTCAACCTCGCCGCCGGAGTCCTGGGAATGTGTTCGGCTCCGAACAGCCCTTATTGAATGGATGCGCGGGCTTCCGCTGCCCCGGCAACTCCAGGCAATCTTGCCGCCAAGAGCCTTCCATCCTGCCCGTTTCAGCCAAAACGGGAGCTAAACCTCCCAACTTTGGCCGCTTACCGCATTAGACTCAAGAACTACCTGGAACGGCGCATTTTCCGACACGCGATCCTAGTGTGTAGCTCCGTTTGAGGAGTATACCCCACCGAGGTTCTCCTATTCTGAATTCCCTGCCGGCTCTTTTTCAAAAAGCCTCAAATCAGGAATTGTGGTTTCAGAGTGCGATACCCGAAGAAGCGTCGGCAGCCAACTGGTTGCTCACCAGCTTCCCGGATTCCAGGCGCAAGATTCGCGTACAGCGCGCTGCCAGGTCAAGGTTGTGCGTCACAAGAATTGAGGTCAGCCCGTGACTTTGGTGCAGCCGCTCAATCAAGTCGAAGACGCGGCCGGCAGTCGTCTCATCCAGATCGCCGGTCGGCTCGTCGGCCAGCAGCAGCCGAGGGTTATTGACCAGCGCGCGAGCCAGCGCCACGCGCTGCTGTTCGCCTCCAGAGAGTTCGCCAGGGCGATGGTCGCCGCGATCTTCAAGTCCCACTTCGCTCAGCCACTTTGCCGCCGCCGCCAGTGCTTCGGATTTACGCAGGCCGCGAGCCAGCAGCGGCATCGCGACATTCTCCAGCGCGGTGAACTCCGGCAGCAGGTAATGGAATTGCCAGACGTAGCCGATCTCGCGATTGCGAAAGGCCGCCGCCTCGCGCTGCGAGAGTTCTGCAACGTTGGTCAAGGCGCACAGCACGCTCCCCGCGGTTGGAGAATCCAGCGCGCCCAGAATATGCAGCAGCGTGCTCTTTCCCGCGCCGGATTGGCCAACAATGGCCACCATCTCACCGGCCTGAATGTCGAGATCGAGTCCGCGAAAAAGCGTCAGTGAGCCGCGCGCAGTCTTGTAAGTCTTTTCCAGATTGCGAAGCTGAATGATGGGAGGGGCCTGGCCAGCTTGCGTCTTCGGCTCCAGTTTCCGCGACTCTGCTTCCCGCAACTCTGGCCTCCGCGCGGCGCGGGCTGCCTCTTCGGCAACGCTCTCGGCAACTCGGGAAAATAGGGTCATCCGGCTGCTGCCATTTTATCGTGCGGAGGCGGGGCCGGGCATCAATTGGGATTCCGTTGGTAATGCCGGAAGCGCTGCCAGATTGATTCGCCCAATGCGACCGTTTGGGCCAGCGACAAAGGGCATCGAAAGAGGATTCCAGTTGCCATCATCCAGTGGGCGCCAGGTGTTTTGCAGATCATTTGCGGCCAAAGGAGCACAATAAAACCAGCAGCAAACCCGAGGCCCAAATGACCACAACCCAATCTCGAATCTGCGCAGATTCAGTCCCGAGCATCGAGTCCCGAGTCCCCGTTTTCTCACCCTGTTTTCTCCGTATCTTCTCCAAAAAACCGCCGCACCCCCACCCCCCCTACCCTGTAAAGTTCCTTTTTTTGCCCGCAAACCGACAATAAGAAGCTTACTATCAACAACATACATTTCAATATAGGTTACTAATTAGTAACAAATAATCGCTCTTTTAGCCCCTTTTTGGCCAAAAAACACGCCCCTTTTGGCCAAAAACGCCCGTTTATTCGTCATTTTTTACAGTTGCCTTTTGCCGATTTCGATCCTGCTCATGCTTCTTTCCGTTGCCTCATTCCATGAGCTGGGTTGGCAAGTTGGCGAATGCGAACAAAATTGCGAATGCCAATTGAAATTGGGCTGTATGTTGGCCAAGCCGTTTGCAAATGCGATTGTCCTGCAAAACTCCAAGCTTTTTCATAACGGAGGATTGCTGGGAGGTTGCTCTGCCTTTGGCAGCAGCGCCCGCACCAACAACGAAATCCCAAAACAGACCAGAATAATCCTCTCCGTATGCAGCAGATTGTAGCTCCAGAAAAATGAAGCCAGGCCAAGAAAAACGCCGATGGAAGTAAACTCCGCAAAGATGGCGCGGAGCCATTGGGGCTTGCCGGTAGAGGGCGGCAGCGTACTCCGAAAGCGCGGAACCAGACGCGGAACCGCGCGCAGATAATCCCGGTATGGCTGGCCGATTTCGCCGCCGAGAAATGCTTCTTCGCCCAAAGTCAGCCGCAGCAAAAAGAGCGGCACAGCAATGAACACAAACAGCGCGCCGGTGGGCGGCATTAGAAAGGCCAGCGCGGCAGTCATCGCCCATAAACCAATGTAGAGCGGATTGCGCACGTGGCGATACGGCCCGCTTGCCACCAGCGCATCCCCGCGCATCCTGCCATGGATCACGATCGCGGGGCCCATATACGCCGCGCCCCAGACACGAAAGACCACGCCTTTGGCTGCTGTCAGCGCGGCCAGCACAACCACCAGCGGCAAGCCAACAGAGAAGGTGACCAAGCCATGCCGGCTCAGTTCAAGCGCCAGAGCCATCAACAGCGGAATGCGCGGGCCCATCTGCCAGAGGCCCATCCACGGTGCCCAGAAGCCCAGTGTCAGAATCACTGCCATAATCGCCATGCGCAGTCGAAACTCAATCTTTGTTGCTCCCATTCCCAACTCCTTCAAGTGTCTTGAGTTTAATGTAGGTTATTAAAATGAACTGTCATCCTGAGCGACCGTAGCAAAGCGAAGGGAGTCGAAGGACCTGCGTTTGCTTTTCGCCATTATTCAATGAACTTCAGAGACGGACACGCTCCAGTGTGCTCAACTCCGCAATTGCCGCGGCGGCCTCTGCCTCTACACTAAATCCAGCCTATGGCTGTACCGGAAGCAAATACCGATACCATCGCCGCCATCTCCACGCCGCCTGGCCGCGGGGGCATCGGGATCGTGCGCCTCAGCGGACCTGACGCCGCTTCAATCTCTGCGCAACTGGTCAGTCTCCGCCAGCCTCTCGAGCATGGCCGCGCGCGTCTGGCCGATGTGCTGGATGAAGACGCGGGCGTTGATACCGGCAGAATCGACGAAGCGCTGGTCACTCTCTTTGCCACGCCCAACTCATATACCGCAGAGGATCTTGTCGAGATCGCGGCGCACGGCTCTCCAGTCGTGCTGGAACTGCTGCTCGCCCGCGCTCTCAAGCTGGGAGCGCGCCTGGCCGAGCCCGGCGAATTTACCCAGCGCGCCTTTCTCTCCGGCAAGCTCGATCTGACCCAGGCCGAGGCGGTGCGCGATCTGATCGAGGCCCAGACGCTCACTCAGGCTCGACAAGCCGCCAGCCAGATGGGCGGCGCGCTCAGCCGCCGGGCTGCGCCGGTCAAACTGGCGCTGGTTGAATTGATTGCCCTGCTGGAAGCCGGCATCGACTTCGCCGAGGACGATGTGGAAGTGGCGCCGCAGGCGGAGATTGTCCGCCGCATTGGCGAACTTATTCCGCCGCTTACCGCGCTCGAAACTTCTTTCGCCCGCGGCCGCACCGTACATGACGGCCTGACGCTGGCGATTGTTGGCCGTCCCAACGCTGGCAAGAGCTCGCTTTTTAACCGATTGATCGAGCGCGACCGCGCCATTGTGACCGCGACTCCCGGCACCACGCGCGACACCGTTACTGAGCGCATCTCGCTCGACGGAATTCCGCTCGAGTTGGTGGATACGGCCGGCCTGCGCGAGGCTGCCGAAGAAGTCGAGCAGTTAGGCATAGCCCGCAGCCGCGAGGCGCTGGCCGATGCCGCTCTGGTCGTGGTGGTGCTGGACGCAACCGAGCCCCTCAACGACGAGGAGCGCCGTCTGCTGGCCGCCATCGAAGGCCGCCCAGCCGTGGTTGTGAGAAATAAGTGCGACCTGCTTGGCAAAAAATCTGATTCGCGCGCTGAGAAAGTCGCTTCGGTAAAGGGTACGGGCTTCAGCCCGTACATAAATGAAGAAGAATCAAAGCGGGCTTTAGCCCCTGAGGGAAGGTTTTCGAGCAATTCATCCCAGATCGCTGCATTTCCCATTCCCGCTCTGGCCACCTCGGCGCTTACGGGCGAGGGAATTCCAGCGCTGCGCGAGCGCATTCTTCAGCTAGCCACCGGCGGTGCAGCCTCCGAGCCAGGAATGCTGACCAGCCTGCGCCACCAGCAGGCCATAGCCGCCGCTCTTGCAGCTTTAGCCGACGCCGCTCAGGCCAACGCCGCTTCCATTCCCCACGAGATGATCCTGCTGGACCTCTACCGGGCCCTCTGGGCGCTGGACTCGCTCACCGGACAAACCACCTCCGACGACATTCTGAATCTAATTTTTTCCACCTTCTGCATCGGAAAATGATCCGGCTTCCAAGGCTGTCGGATAAAAGACTTCTCCACACATAGAATCGCTGCGGTTACGCGATAGGGGCGGCAGGCCGTCCAGAAACGTTCGCCCCAATCGCTTCGTCTGAATGAGCGGATTGAGCAGCACTGATGCGCCGCGATCTTCAAGTGAGCGAACCAGCCGTCCGAAGCCATGCTTGAGAGTCCGCACCGCCTTAGAAACCTGGCAATCGAAGAACGGCTTGCCCCCACCTTTTTCAATCGCCTTCATGCGCGCGGCAACCACCTGATCGCTGGGCACCGCGAAGTGCAGCCGGTCAACGAGGCCGCAGCTCAACGCTTCGCCTTGCCCATCCAAGCCCTTCATCGATTTTCATCTGGCTCGGCTTAGAACGCCAGTTAGTCCGCGGGTGCGGGGGCGGCCTGAGCAACCGCATCCAGCGGAAATCCCAGCCGCTTCCATTCGTCGTAGCCTCCACGCAGCGGGCGGACGCGCTCAATGCCCAGTTTGTGCAGCGTCATCGCGGTTTTGGCGGCTGTGGCCTCGCTGGGGCAACTGCAAAAAAGCACAATGTCGCGGTCGCGGGGAATCTCGTGGTGCCGCTCGGAGAGCGTATCGGGCGAGAAAAGCAGCGCGCCGGGTAGCGTAAATGGGTCGGGAACCAACTCAAGCGGATGGCGCAGATCCACGATGTAGACCGGCTCGCCGGCGTCCAGTTGCCTCTTCAGTTCTTCAGGCTCAAGGCGGGACTCCATCAGCTTGCGCAGAATCCGGCGGCGGCGCACGATGCGGCCCAACAGGAAGCCGAGAATGCCCAGCACCAGCAGCGCGCCGGAGAAGCGGCCGGCTAGGTCGAGCAGGCCGGGGTCGCGCCGCAGCAGGTCGCCAAAAAAACGACCAGCGGCCAACAGCGCACTGAGCCAGGCCGCCGCGCCAATCGTGTCAAAGAGCAGAAAGCTGGCAAAGGGCATTCCATTCTGTCGGCGACGGGCGGGGCCAGCGTGGCCAGGCCGGGCACAAATTTCGCGATCATGACCGTGACCGCGCGGCGGCGGCCAAAGGAATTCTGTGTGCGGCGGACGCAGGTGGTTGGCTCCAGCGAGAGCTTGCAGAGGATGCGCAGCACATGATGCCCATAGCGGCGGCCAATCAGAAACCAAACTGTGTCAGCCATCAGCGAGGCGGCCAGGCCGGCCAGCAGCGCAAAGGAGAAATTCAACTCGTGCTGGGCTGAGAGGGCTCCGGCGGCCAGCAAAACCGGCGTTGCGGGCAGCGGAATCCCCAACTGCTCCACCAAGACCCAGGCAAAGAGCAACAGATAGCCGTAAAGAAGCAGGATGTGTTCAGGCAATGCCATGCGGAAAGCGACCTCTGCTTATCCGATGTTTGCGCAGGCGGATTGGCTTCATGCTATGAGGCGGCGGGATCAGAGGCCGCAGAAAAAAGACCGCCCGAAGGCGGTCTTTTTGCAAAGTGTTCAGACAGGAAGACGTCGCACTACGGCTGAGCCTGCTGGTCAGCGGCAACCGGAGCCGGAACCGACGCCGCATCCGCCTGCCCTTTGGCGGCAAACCAGTTGCGATCCCAGAGATTCTTGTAGAACTCGCCGGTCAACTCAGCCGCGCGAGGGCCAAAGGTAGGCCGTCCGCCTTCAAGAAAGAAGACGGTAACCAGGCTGCCCTGCGGCGAGTCGGAGAAGGCCGCGAACCAGCCAAAGCGGGTGCCCTTGTCCGAGCACGTTCCCGTCTTGCCAAAGACCGGCAGCTCATGGAAGTTCGCGCGCAGGCGGCGGGCGGTTCCGTACTCCACCGCGCCGGCCATGCCGTCCTCAATGTCGGGAACGTAGCGGGCGATGTCCAGTGTGCGCTTGATTTTAGGTTGCAGTGCGGCTGCCTCGGCGGCGGTGGTGGGGTGCTGCAGGTAGTAAAGCGTTCCGCCGTTAGCCAGCGCCGCCACGTACGCGCCCAACTGCAGCGGGGTCAGTGAGACGCCCTGCCCAAAGCTGCACATGCGGGCTACGCCGCCTTCAGAGGCCGGCAGTTCCTGATCTGGATAGACGCCGAGTTGCTCACCATCGATGTTGTAACCGGCCAACTCGCCCAGCCCAAACTGGTTGGCATAGTGGCGCACCCGCTCAAAGCCCAACTGGCGGCCTAGCTCCTCAAAGTAAAGGTTGTTGCTCTTGGCCAGCGCCTGCGTCATATTCATGCGGAAGCCAGCCAACTGCACCGGAGTGTCGCGCGTGACCAGACCCTCGCTGAGCGCGGCCATGGCAACAGTGATCTTGATGGTGGAACAGGGTTCGGCGCCGGGCGAGAGAGCTAGCTTCTGATTGACCATGGCCAGAATACGGCCATTCGAGGGATCGATGACGACGGCCGTGCCATTCATATCGCCCATGGCGTCAATGGCCGCCTGACGGACAACCGGGTCTTCGCCGGCCGTTACGTCGCTGGAAAATATGTCGCTGTTAGCAAAGGAACTGGCGGTAAAGCGCTCATAATAATGATGCCTGTGAGTGCCGATGGCCGCCGCGCGGCGGGCGCTGGCTCGGGCGCTGCCGCGAGGCGTCAGGCGAACCTGGCCTTCAGCGGGAGCTGCCTTCTGTGCGGTCCGAGGCGCGGCATAAGTGGCGGTAGCGCGATGGCCGCCACGATGGGTCTCACTAAAATGAGCGGCCGGCCTGGCGCGGTGCAGCGTGGTTGGCGCGTCCAATGCGGCAGCGCTCTGTGCGCCTGCGCCAAAGCCAATCAAAACCATGGCAAGTGCTGAAAAACGAAAAAAACTCATGCAGCCAGTCTCCTCTCTCCCTTGGGAGTGCCGTGCCGTGCGTTTCTTTCCTTGCGGGCGCGCACTGAACGCCATTCCTGTGGGTGCCTCATCGAGCGAGCCAACCCAGCTGCGCGGTCTGTGAAGAGCCGCACCGCTATTACCCTACTTATCGGCCGCTCCGCATACAACTTCCAATCTGCGTTGCGGATGAAGCCATTCTTCCTGGATGCCCACCGGCTTAATCCGGTATCTTCCACTATAGTTCACTTGTAGAGACGCTTTCTCCTTGAGCCCCGAAGGGCCGCCGAAAGTTACCAGAAAGCTAAACAACAAGTAGAGCTATATTGCACTATACGCGCAACTGAGCGCGTTTCACCAGTGATGGAGCGCACTTTCCGCGCACGTATCTTTTCCATTACGGGCGACTGGCCCATTACGGCAGCTTCTCCAGCCGCAAAGCCACATCGACCGTGTGCGTCTCGTCGTTCAAAGTCAGCACGTATTTGCAGTAGACCGAAGAGAAGATACGGCCCAGCGTGGGGTTCTCTTCGCGGATGGCGTAGTAGCTGCGGACCGCGCTCTCATCAAAGACCGCGCCGGCCGGCAGCTTCCACGCGGCAATCATCCTCTGGCGCAATTCTTCGCTGACATTGGCCACGCTTAGATTGCCCATCGTATAGACCGGGCCCGGTTCGACCGAGACGGTGAAACTGGCCGTGCCCTGGGCGTGATCCAGGCTGGTGGTCGCGTGAACGGCGGCCTTCATGTAGCCCTTGTTGTGGTACTGCCGCTCGATGTACTGCCAGTTCTCGCGCACATACTGCGAGGTGGCAATATCGCCGGGATGAATGTGCGACTGGTGGTCGAAGTCGGCCTGCGAGACCAGCAGTCCCGGCGTCAATCGAACCTCGGCTATCTTGTAGAGCGGTCCGGTGGTAACGGAGAGCTGAAAGGGGATGCGAATGGCATCCGGCGTGACCACGGGCGGGTTGGCGGGGGTCGCGTAAACTTCGGCTTCCAGATAGCCCTTGTCCTGATAGTAGACTCCCAGATTAGTGCCAATTTGACTGGCGCTTCCCGCCGAGTTATAGATGGAGCCGGTAAGCCGGGCCAGAATTTCGGTAGCCTTGGCGTCGAGCGGGGCTGAATCCTTATTGAGGCGAATCTCGCCCACCAGCACCGGCGGTGATGTGATGGCGTAGCTCATCGCGGTCACCTTGCGCAGCTTCTGGTCGGTGTACGGCGTGGCCGTCACGCTGGCTTTGATGACGTTTGCCGCGAGCATCTCTTCCAGCGCCTGGCGCACCTGCTCCATCAACCCGCCTTCAGACGGAACCTTGCCGCGATAGAGCGGAAAGCGAGCGTGCAGCGCTTGCTCAAGTCCGTCGCTGATCGCCAGCGGCAGATTCTCCAGCCGCACCGCATAGAGTTGGTCCGATGGAACCAGCGAATAAACCAGATCAACGCCGTCAAACTTGAAGACAATGGAATGGAAGAGGCCCGTATCCATCAGCTTCTGCGTGTGCGCGTTCATATCGTCGAAGTTGAGTTTGTCGCCAAGCTTGAGGTCCGCCACATTGAGCAGTTCCTGGTTTGAGTATTCAGGCGCTCCCTTGAACTGGATGGTCTTGGGTTGAAACTTCTGTGCGGCAGCGGACAGGCCGGCAAGCAGCAGAAAAACTGGCAAGAGCAGGAAGAACGTGCGCTTCATGATAGGGCAAGAGTAACAAAGCAGCGCGCCCCACGGGAAAACTTCTCGGTCATCCGCCGTTTTCGAAGACCGCAAAGGAATGAATAGTGATTCCGTTTTTGCTTCAGTCAAGGTTCCGGCGGAAGAGCTCACTGCCCAGAGGTCCACCCACAGGCATAAAAGTAGGCTTGTGTGTGGCGGATGGTTGTTTTTAAGCGCGAGCGATCCCGGCCAGCGCGGAGATTGAAGCACAAGCGCAGTGGCAACCCAGAATCGTGGAATCAGTACCGGTTCAGCATGGAATCCCGCGCATCCGGATTCTGGCAGGCAGCGCAGCCCTTTTGTTCCTGATTTCGAGCATTTTCACCGAAGGTGTGAGGAAGCTCCGTGCCTAATCCATTTTGCCCTGAGCGCGTCGAAGGATCTGCGTTCTGGATTGTAAAACGAGTGGGAAACCACAAAATCAGCCTCCCAAAAAATGTGAAAATACTCTAAAGTCAATCCTGCCATTCGGTGAAGATTCCGAACACCCAATGTGAGTATTCAAAAAGAATTACTCGATCCGCCGCGCGCCGCCCGAGGCGTGGCAGATATGAATCTCCGGCGTGATGCCGGTCTTGGCTTCGTAGCGCTTGCCTAGCTCTTCGGCGAAGGCCTTGGCCTTGTCCTGCTCTACCAAATTAATGGTGCAGCCGCCGAAGCCGCCGCCGGTCAGACGAGCGCCGATCAGGCCCGGCAACTCATTTGCCAGATCGACCATCAGGTCGGCCTCCGCGCAACTGCCTTCGAAGTCCTTGCTGTAGCTGGTATGCGCCTCGGCCATCAGACGGCCCAGTTCCTTCATGTCGCCTTTTTCCAGCGCTTTTTCAGCAGCCACTGTCCGCAGGTTCTCGCTGATCACGTGCTTGGCGCGCAGGTAAGATCTCGGTTCCATCTCATGGCCCCACTTCGCCAGATCCTCCAGCGTCGCATCGCGCAAAAACGGCACGCCGCCGCGATGGCCGTTGATAATTGTGCAGGCTGCCTCGCTCTCGGCACGTCGCGTCTTGTAGTCGCCGCCGGCAATCGAGTGCTTCACCATGGTGTTCGCGATGACCAGCGCCACATAGGCCGGAATCGGGGCAAGCTTGAAGCTGAGGTCGCGGCAATCCAGCAGCAACGCGTGATTTTCTTTGCCATTGGCGCTGATAAATTGGTCCATGATGCCGCAGTTTGCGCCCACAAATTCGTTCTCCGCACGCTGGCAGAGCCGCGCCAAAACAGGGCCCGGATAACTTGCGCCGATGAGCGAAAGCACAGCCAGCGCCGTAACCACTTCCAGCGCCGCCGAACTCGACAGTCCCGAACCTAGCGGCACATCGCCCCAAAGGCTCATGCTGAAGCCGGGAATCCTGTGCCCCTCGCCGCTCAATATCGAGACCACGCCCATCGGGTAGTCGCTCCAATCGTGACTGGCCTTGGCAGGCAGCGCCGCCGCCTCAAAGGTTTTCTCTACCTTGTAGTTCTCAGCCCAGAGAACGATCTTGCCGTCGGCGCGCGGCGAGATGGCAGCCAGCGTTGCAAAGTCGATTGCCGCGGGCATCACAAAACCCTCGGCGTAATCGGTGTGCTCGCCGATCAGGTTGACACGGCCTGGAGCGACAAAAATCGCGGGCGTGGATGCAAAGCGGGCGAGGTGCAAAGAGCGAAGTACTGCGGGATCATGCATGTCAGGTCACATCCTAGAGGAGTTCGATATCGACCGTCATCGGCCAGAAGTAGGACTCGCCAGCCGCCAGAACGCGCGACCACGGGCCGGTAATGGCCAGCGAATCTACCGGAGCCGTTGTCGGCTCCATGGCCACACAGTGCTGCTTGGCGCCGTCGCCCTCCGGATAGCCGTCCTGGCAGATCCACAGGCCGAGAAAAGGAGTTGCGGCCGCGTCGAAGCCGATGCGCAGGCGAACTCCCGCTTTGGGGCGCGTCAGCGAGCACCAATTTTCCTTTGCCGCAAGAGGGCCTGCAAAAAGTTTGTCGCCAACGCCTGAGTAAGCCTCTGTTGAGATGCGCAAATCGCACTCTCCGCCGGCGATAAGTTGAGCCAGCGGCCAGCAAACCGTATCGCCGCCCTTGCCCAGGCGGTTGTTCCTGGACCACTCCAGCCGCAGCGATTGAATCGATTCCGGCAGTTCAAGCTGGTCACCCTCTTCGGCCAGATAACCGGGATGTGCCGACCAGGCCCACGGCGTCTCCGTCCTGCCGGTGTTGGTAACCATATAGTCGGCTTGCAGGCGGTAACCCTTTTCCGTCTGCGTCAGAGTTAGTGTGCGATGAAGCTTAAGAGGCAATGAGAAACCTTCGCCGCACATGCTGATGGTGCCGTCGCCGCTGGTAAGCACCTGCCACTCTACACGCCAGAGATCCCCGTGGTCGGGAATTTCGGCGGTGCTTCCATCGCCAAGCGAGACAGTGCAGCCAGCCACGGAAGGCAAGCACTCGTCCCACCCGCTGGCATCTCCTGCATCAAAGCTCATCGTCTGTGTGCGCGGACCAATGGGAAGTAGCGGCGCCTGCAGCAATTCCTTGCCCCTGACCAGGATTGAAGAGACCTTGCCGCCGAATTGCGGCAGAATCGCAACGGCGCAGTCGCCGGCCTGGAGGACAAACTTCTCTTCATTGCGCATTGTTGTTTCTTGCGTCATTCATTTCTTTCCAAGACCTCCGCGCAACTCGCGGTCAGTCTCACCCAAATCTCATCCAGCCAAGCCTCGTGCTCGGGCTTCATCAAGACCGAACGCAAGCAAGTGACCGTCGCAATGCCGCTGGCCGCGCGACTCGCCGGCTCAGAGCCAGAGGCAGGCTCAAACCAGTCCAACGGCAATTCTACAAGCGCCAGGTGCAGATCCCTTGAGGCGCAAGCGTCAAAGACTTCACGCGCCAACTCCGAACTCCGCTCCGCGCTCTCGGCTCGCACCTTCCAGACCACAATATCAAGCTCCGGCGCGCCGTCGGCAAGCGGCTGGAAGCGATCATCTTCCCGCAGCCGCTGGTCCAGTTCCATCGCCGCCGCCCGCCCGCTGGCGAGCCCTCTGGCAAACTCGCCTCCCGCTACCGGTGGCAGCAGCCGCTGCGTAGCCCACAAAGCCACCGCAGAGGCCCCTGCCCGTGAGCACTCCAAACTAATCTCGCCCAGGTGCAACTGGTTTGAAGTGAAGTAGGTATAGGGAGAATCATGTTTGTAAAGCCGCCCTACCGCCGGGTCTCGGAAGAGGATACAGCCGCAACCGTAGGGCTGCAAACCATGTTTGTGCGGATCGACAACAATCGAGTCGGCCTGATGGATCGCCTCGTAAGCCTGTCGCGCCGGATCGTCCAGAGCGATCAGCCGGAAGTAGCCGCCATACGCAGCGTCCACATGCACTCGAAAGCCGTAACGTTCCCGCAGCGCCAGAATCTTGTCCAATGGGTCCACCGCGCCAATGGCCGTAGTGCCCAGAGTGACGACGACCGTGCCCACATCGCCCTTGCGCAGCTCAACCTCCAGCGCCTTCAGATCCATTCGGCCTCGGCGATCCACGGCCACCGGCGTGTATTTCAGCTTCAATACACCTGAGATTCGCTGGTGCGTATAGTGCGCCTGCTCGGAGCCAACAATTCGCTTGCCCGGTGCCAGTTGCCCGGCCACCCACAGCGCTTCCAGGTTGGCAATTGTGCCGCTTGAAGCCAGATGGCCCAAAAACTCCGTCCAGCCGAAGATAGCGGCAAGCTGGCGGACAGCCTCAATCTCCATCTCCGAGCTGGCCCGGCCACCGTCGCGCGCATGGTTGTTCGGGTTGATCGTCATCGCCAGCGCATAAGCGGCCCGTGCCAATGGATGCGGCGGCCTGAGCATCTGCCCAGCATAAAGCGGATGGAAATATGGATAGTTATCGCTCAGACGGCGCGCCACGTCTTCAAGAACCCGCGCCATTTCGGCTGAATTGGCTGTAGAACCAGAGGCCGGCTCAAAGGCCGGCAATGCCTCGAATTGCTCTTCAAGCAGTTCCGTGGCGCGCAACAATAGATTGGGAACCTGATCCCTGGGCATGACAGCCTCCCGCGGATTTACTGTCGGAGCCTCCATTATAAGGCCATATGCCTCAACGGCTTCCAAAGATTGAATTGCCGGATTCGGTACCGGGAGCAACAATTCCCGCGTCGCCGCTTGCGCGGGATGCTACACTATTTCCAGCGTTCGAGCCGAAGCGGGCGTGAGCAGGTACTCGCCCAACCAAGCAGGATTCTGCCAGTGGTCGCTCCGATACATCTAGCGCAATTCAATTCAGGAAATACGATCAAAATGGAACAAGGCACTGTGAAGTGGTTCAATGACGCGAAGGGCTTCGGCTTTATCTCGCGTCAGAGCGGCGAGGATGTCTTTGTGCATTACTCAGCAATCAATTCTAATGGTTTCAAGAGTTTGCAGGAAGGTCAAGCCGTGCAGTTCAACGTGGTAAAGGGCCCCAAGGGATGGCAAGCTGCCGACGTGCAGCCGCTTTAATTCCACAGACCGGATTCCGGCAGAATCCAGCTGATACAAATGAGGGCTGGGAGAGATCCCTGCCCTCATTTGCCTGACCGGCCAATAAATCCTCATTTACTACTGCTTTTCCGCAGTTCACTTGGAGCTAGCGGCCAGCGTCTTCTTGCGTTCTCGAATCACTTTGGCACGCTCCTTTTCAGGCAGCAAGAGCACCGCGCGAGTCTTCTTCGGGAGCTTTTCAAAGATCAGCGCATGGGCGCAGCCTAACTCCTCTTCGATCTCGCGCGGACGCAACGCATCCCACCGCTCCAGCGCGACCCACGAGGCCCTGGCCAGATGCGGCGCAGGTAAGATTCCCTCCCGCTCCAGCAGTTCATGAAAACGCTCGGCTCCGCAGTGGAAGCTGAGCACCGGAGTCTCCATTCCGTCGGCATTCGTAAGCGCGAACATCTTGCCGCCAATCTCGCGATCGCCAACCCAGTAGACCAGAACATGACCCCAGTTGAGGGTCTCCCTGACATGCGGAAGAGCCATGCAGATCGACCTTATGCGCTCATTGTCCATAGGGCGATTGTAAGCCGGAAAACCTCTCGGCGAGAAGCCGGCTCAAAGCTATTTTTCTTGCTTCGGCGAGTTGTAATTCAGGAGTTTTGGCGTAAGTTTTCGAACCAGAAACTCCTGAAAAAGATTCTGTACTGCGCTTTCGGCAATGCCGATTCCGGAATTCTCGAAGGTCAACGAGAGTCCGTTGCGATCGGCCGCCGGGTAGTAGAGGTTTGAGATGCTTCCCGAGGCCAGGCTGGCTGTCAGCCCAGAGTAATTTGGTTCCCAATGGCCATTGTCGCCCTTGCAGACGACAGACATTTCAATGGCGTAGAAGATGCGCGACCGCTTGCTCCCGGTCCCCTTGTAGAAGTAGCGCGGATCCTGCTTCAGCAGCGAGGGCAGCATGGCGGCGCCGATCATTGTGCCGATCGCATTGTCCGCATAGTTGGCCGCAAAGCGCTTGCCGTAGCCCTCGGCGCCTTGCCCGTAACTCTTGAAATCGTTGTTGGCTTGTTCGATCCCCGCGAACAATCCCGTCGACAGAATCGTGATCGGGTCAATCAAGGAGACTGTTGCCAGATGGAATTTCTGCTTCACGGTCAGCGGCGGCGCGTTGGGAACATAGCTCACATAGAAATTTGGAATGATGCCGAGAACCCTTTGCTGCACCTCTTGATGAAACTGCGCCTGCGCAATCTCTTCCTGCGAGGCCGAGACATGCACGTCGCTCTGCGCGGCATTGACCAGCATGGTGATCGCCGGCGCCTCGTAGTTTTCGCCGGAGTGCAGCAGACCGTTTACAACCTGGGTTGAGAAACCGCTGGCGGTAATAGTGATAGTGAAAGCGCCAACTGGAACGCCATCGAACTCGAATCGCCCGCTAGCGTCGGAGATCGCCGTTCTCTCTGGAGCCGTAGGAGAACCCGCTTCCGTCAGCGCGATGTGCGCGCCTTCGCAGACGGTTCCTTCCCGGTCAACTACTACACCTCGAATACTGCCAGGCAAACTTGCCAAGGGCGCTTCCGGCACAGGTGTAACTGACCCTGTCTGCTGGCAGAAGGCGACCGCCGCAACGCAGCAAACAGCCCACAGCGCGGCAATCCGCGCAGATCGCAGCACTCGACGGTGCAGGCCACTCGGCCCGCGCTCAGGATTTGTCCTTTTGGCGATCTGTCCAGCACCCTTCATCTCCGCTGCGCGAAGATGCCCCTGCTAAGAGGATAAATGGCGCAACGGAGGGGTAGAGGCTGAGCTTCCTTGATTGTCCGTCCTGATGCCATCAGTAAATTCATTTTGGGAGCCCGAACAGAAGACAGGAATTCAAATAGCAAATCAATAATCAGTTCAACCCTTCCCCTTCTTGCCAGCAAGTTTGGCCTTGTTCTCTTCAAACTGGCGCGCCGAACGAACCACCTGGTCGCGGGCATAGGCGGCGTCGTGCCAGCCCTTGATTTCCACCCGCTTGCCTTCCAGATCCTTGTAAATGGAAAAAAAGTGAGTAATTTCTTTCAGCAAATGGGGGTAAACATCGGTGTAATTCCAGACGTTGGTAAAGCGGGGATTGTTCTTGCCTACGGCCAGCACCTTCTCATCCAGAACGCCCTGGTCCATCATCTCCAGCAGGCCGATGGGACGCACCTCCTGCACGCACCCCGGAAAGCTTGGCCCCGGCACCAGAACCAGCACATCCAGAGGATCGCCGTCGTCGCTCAGTGTAGATGGAATAAAGCCGTAGTCGCCAGGGTAGTGTACCGGCGAGTGCAGGTTGCGGTCCAGCTTGAAGACGTGCAACTGCTTGTCGTATTCAAACTTCTGAGTTCCGTCCAAAGGGATTTCAATAACTGCGCGGAAGACCTCGGGGGAGCGGTCGCCAATCGGCAACTCCAAATAATTGACCATGAATTTCGCGTCTCCTGGGGTGGGGTTCAATCGAGGAAGGGGAATGAGCCGAACCTCCACCGGAGCTACTATACTCGTTGATTTCCTAGACCAAAGCAAGCAATCCCCGCACCCCAGGGCGCAATTGCTCAATGCGATGCCGTTTACCCCCCTCCCTCCCAAGGAACATCTTCACACCTCCGCCGGAATCATGGTTAGTTCGAAGCCGA
>CAZDYU010000035.1:0-31365 GCA_964509755.1 uncultured Occallatibacter sp.
TCTGTTTAACAGAGTCGAAAAGACCGTTTACACAAAATGTTTTACACCCTCCAACCCTTCTCGAATAGCATTTTGCGCGATCTTGTCAACGGGAACCGCTCGTCTCGTCGAAACTGATATTAGTTCCACATCGCCGCTTCCCACGAGAATGACATGAGGGATAAACCACTCCGAAACTCCACGTGTCTGAATATGAATTCTCTTAATGTCGTAAGTCGCTTCAACAATCTCTGGAAGCGCGTCAGGTCGAACCGAAAAGCTATTGGTGCCATTCCTGTAACCGGCAAGTTTTCGTTCTGGACGTAGTTGCTCGTTATAGGCAGTGCAGCAAGATTGAAATGCGGTGCAGAGTTCTTCCCACTTTAGCGGCATCTTCTCGGCCTCAATGTCGCGGTTCATTGCGACCGTTTGGGCCATTTCTCTGTCTACCCTCTTACTTGTCTCGATCTCCTCGCCAAGAGATCTCGCCCATTCTTCTGGATTACTCATGCTATTCCCCTTCGCTTCCAAGGAAAGCGTTACGAACATAATACCCTTGTTAACGATTTGCATCTAGACGAACCACTGGAACTGAGAAAAGATCAGAAGGAATTCGCCTATCTTTGAGCACGGTAAAGTTTTTGATTATTCGGGCCAATTGCCTACTCCGTAGTGTTTTAGAATTTCCGATCCGAGAAATTTCCTCACGAGCGTCCGCAATAGCCACATCGAGGTCAATTCCAGATTTCCTTGAACCCTCTTCGCAATAAATTGGTGCTACATCGCACATTGTGCTATCCTCTCGTTTAGATGGACCATGAGCAACAATTCGCCGAGGCTCAAGAGAAGATCGCTGATCTTGAGCGCCGCAAACAGTCGATTGAGGCGGAAATCGATGCGTGGAGGATGATCCGAGATGGGTTTCGCAAACTCTACTCTAAACCCATCGCATCCGTGGAAAGTTCTACCGGACCTCTCGATGCGATTAGAACAATCCTGGCCGAGCATCCTGACGGCCTGAGCCCGATGCAAATTCGGGAGAAACTTGTGGCGCACGGAATTACGGTAGGAACAGGTAAGTATTTGATGGCTCATATACATACGCTTATCAAGCGAGATAAGAAACATATAGAGATGGTCGCGAGAGGCGGTGCAAAGTTCTACCGTTTGAGAGATGGCGTCTCTGATTGACTTTGGAATTAAATACGAACCGCCCGAGCGTGTATCAGACGCCCGAGCGGCAAGGGAAAGGCGGAACCCAGTATGCGCATCATCATCACAATTCGTTGCACTGCGGCAGGTCATACGGTGGAAATCACCGTTGAACCGCCGGGCTAGGTAACGCCTAAACTTGGCCCCGCTTGCCGGTGTTACGGTGGCGGGGCCATTGTTATTTTCACTCGCATACTCAACTAACGCAACACCAAATTGGCCCTTGTGCTCGCATTGCCCTGTCACGGCCATTTCAGTTTCGCCTTTCTTGCTTCATTAGTCAAGTATGTTATTACCCTGATTGGTAACTAGTTTTCGGGCGTAACATATTTAAATCGTGCTAGTTACAAAAATATGAGGAGGCGAAAAGGGGTAGGGGGGGGTGGGGTACGCAGGGATTTTTGGCGAAGAAACAACGAAATAAAGAGTAAGAAATAGGGGGCAGCGAAGAGAAACTGAGTGCGCGGGCTGGAGATTGGATGGCGATCATTGGGGCCTCGTGGTACCGCTGCTTTTATTGTGCGCGCTGGGGAATCAATTCTCCGCAAAAAAGCCGCACAAGGATGGGGCGATTTTGAAAGGGTGCGGCGAGTCGATTTTCAAATGCGATTGCCCTGGGGTGATCTGGCTCACACTATACGCCACTGCAAAGACGGTATAACGTAAAAGCCATGTGCTTAGCAATTCCTGGAAAAGTCGAAGAGATTCTCACCGAGGGCGATCTCCGCGTGGGGCGTGTGAACTTTGGCGGCATCGTCAAGCGCGTCTGTCTGGATTACGTGCCGGAGGTCGTTGTCGGCGACTATACCATTGTCCACGTTGGTTTTGCGCTCTCAAAGATCGACGAGGAGACGGCCTTGCAGACTCTGGAGGACTTCCGCGCGATGGGAATGCTGGACGAGGAACTGGCCACCGAAGACGAGGCCTTTGCGCGGGCGGCTCAGAGGCCGCAATCGCCCTGCCCGGATGGAAGCTGTTCGCCAGCGGCCAAAAACTGATTTCTACTTGTTCTCGTTGCCGATGAGTCGGAAGGTAATCGTGCCCCAGAAGAGACGCGCCCTCATCTGGACGGGCAGGTGCCGCTCATCGTCGGTGTACCAGATCCAGATATTGCCGCGATTTTTCACCACGCCGGCGTCGGCGGTGGGCTGCACGCGGATGGTCTTGAAGGTTCCCAGCGGAGTCTTGATCTCCTCGCGCCCTTCCACCTTCATCGTCACCGGAACAATGTGCATCGCGTCCACAACCGGAATCACAAAATTGTGTCCCAGCTCGATGGGCTGCGATGAAACATAAAAAATGCCTGTCAGCAGGTCGGTAAAGCAGCCGGAGACGGGTGTTTCAATGTGCTTGGTCTGTCCGGTAACCAGGTTCTTTTCGTTCAGGATAGAACGCTTCAGGACGTAGTCAAGATGGAGCGTCGAACTGATCTGGCGGCGGCCCTCGACGGTCTGCTTGTTGAAGTCGTCCGTGCAGCCGCGGCTGCGATCAAAGCTCGATTGGAAGCGATCGGCAACATGAAAGAGCAGGTTGATCGCGCCGGCTGTGTCGGCGCTGGCGGTAAGGTTCTCGCGCTCGCCATCGGCCTCAAAGCGGATTACAGCGGTTCCGGCGGGAAAGACGCGCCAGTCCACCGCGTACGTAAGAGTCTGCTTTTGCGGAAAGCTGAAGCCAGCGCGCGGCGGCGTCAGTTGCGCGGTCTGCTGACCGTGAGCCAAAGCGGCCAGCGCGAGGGCAAAAAATAGGACGGTAGCGGCTGTGCTCATCTTCACCGGCGGACAAGGCTCCTCAAATAAGCTGCACAACAAACGACAAGGACATCAAAACCGCTTATCGCGGCATATTTACAAAACCGGCGAACACAGGCCGCAGCAAGAGCAAGCTGAGGTAAAGCAGAATGGCCCCTATAGCTGCATTGTACTCGCGGTGACGGATGTATAGCGAAAGAGAGAAACTTCCCGATGGAATTGGCTTATCGGGTTGGCTTGCTGGGGTAAGCCGAGGAATCATGCGCGGCACCCGCCGGCAATAATCGTCGAAGCCGGCAAAGGCCGTACGCAGAAAGCGTTCTTCCGACGCGATCACCGGCACATAAATCGCCGCAAAGCCCAGAGCCAGCACCAGCGCCACTGGCCAACTGAGCAGCGCCAGGGCAAAGCCGCCGGCGATCAGCATTGAGCCCAGATACAGCGGATTGCGGACGTGCGCGTAGGGCCCGGTCACCGTCAGCTCGCGATTCTTCTTCACGTATCCGGAGGCGTAGGCGCGCAGCCAAAGGCCGGGCAACACCAGCGCCAGACTCCAGGCCACCGCGTCCATCCGGGGCGCGCGCCGCCAAAGCTCAAAGAGATAAAGCGCGGCAGTCAGAAAGCCCAGCGGCACGCGAATGCGCCGGGCTACACGCTGCCAGCGGGCGATCCAGTCCTGCAAGGGCGGCTCCGGTTGCGCAGAATTGGAGTTGGACGGCTTGGCAGTGGAATTCATAGGGCTGATTCAGGATAAAGCAACGCATCGACAGCGCGCAGCACGTCACCGGGTTCTATGGTCAGCAGGCCGGCTTCAGGCGCTTCATGGCGGCTGTGATCGCGGCGGCTCTGGGGGCTGCGCAGAACCTTGAATCTTGTCCCGAAGGGGCCGTTGCGGCTGGGATCGGTCGGTCCGTAGATGCCCACAACCGGCCGTCCAAGCGCACAGGCCAGGTGCAGCGGGCCGGTATCTCCGGCGACCGCCAAGGCAATGCGGCGGGTGATGGCGATGAGTTGAGCCAGCGAACAGGTGAGCGAAAGAGCAGAGCCGCCGGTCTGGCTCGCGACGAATCCGGCCAGCGTCTCTTCGCCAGGACCGGCATTTACCAGCACGCGGCAGCCGCGCGCGATCAGCCCTTGCGCCACCTCGGCGTAGCGCTCCGCCGGCCAGCGCTTTGCGCCCCAGCCAGCGCCGGGGTTGATCAGTACGGCGGGCAGCATCCCGGACCGGGGCAGAATCTCGTCAGCCCAGGCTTCGGCGGCTGGGTCAATGGGAAGCCAGGGCGCGAGGGGAACGAGGGCGTCGCCTGCGATGGCCGAGGCCAACTCAATGTCCTGCTCAATGACGTGCGCGCCGCGAGTGTGGATGCGCTCGGTGAAGAGCCATCGCGCTGCTCGCTCCCGCGGATTGGCCTCGCCAATCAGCCGTGAGCAGCCGGCAAAACGCGCCACCACGGCCGAGCGAATAGCGCCCTGAAAGTCAATTACGGCGTCGTACTGGCCAGCCTTGAGCGTCGAGCGTAAAACTTTGATTTCATGAAGTGTCTGGCGGCTGAAAGAGGCTTTGCGCCAGGCCTTGGTGGACGCAAAATGCAGGCGGTCTACCAGGGGCTGCGCTGGACTCTGAGCGGATAGGGGGCAGTCTTCAGCGGCCAGTAGCGCCCGCCAGCGCGGCTCGACAACCCAGTCGATCAACCAATCCGGGTGCGCCTGCCGCAGCGCGGTGACGGCTGGCAGCGCGTGCAGAATATCGCCCATGGCGCCCAGCCGAACCACAAGCAAGCGAAAGTTGGAATGCGTATGCAAGCTCTGATTTTCTCATGCTGAGGGCGAGGCGGACTACGGCGCTAGCCGCTCGATCAGCCATTCCAGCACGCTGTTCTGTTCCTCGATGGTGATGCACAGCCGGGCGGCGTCCAGCGGAAAGGAATCCGGAAAGATTGAAGCCAGTTTTCCCAAGCGAACCAGATCTTTTTCGGTGGTAATGAGCGCTTTAGCTCCCGCTTTACGGGCTTCCGTCAGGAGATTTTCTAGAACAACGCGGGTGAAAGTAAAGTGATCCGGGAAGGCGCGCCGAAAGGCCAGGTGTATCCCAGCGGCTTCTAGCCCTGCGAAGAACTGCTCCGGTCGGGCAATGCCGCAAAAGGCAGCTATCGGGCCATCGACGGCAGGAACTTCCATCGAACGGCGCAATCGCCAGACCGGCCCTTGCCAGCCCCACGCGCGCAGCTCGGCCTCAAACTCTGAGTCTTCGGCTGGAATTGCGATCACCCCAGTACGGCGGACGGCCTTGAGCGGTTCGCGCAGATTGCCGGCTGGAAGTAAACAGTCTTGCCAGTCCTGGCGATCCAGAAGCAAAATATCCACGTCGCGGGCGAGTTGCCGGTGTTGAAAGCTGTCGTCAAGCAGATGAACAATCGGCCGGCCATTTTCCGCGACGGACTGCCGCGCTTCAGCCTCCGCAAGCAGACCAGCGTCATAGCGTTGCGGTGCCACGTAAACCGGAACTCCGGTCTCACGGGCAATCAGGAGCGGCTCGTCGCCGAAATCCTCCGCAGCGCCGTCGGGGTCGACTCGGGCTGCCATCTTGCTCTGGCGGCCATAGCCTCGGCTGAGCACATCGACGCGCAGACCGCGTTGCTTCAAAGCTTTCGCCAGCGCAATGGTCAGAGGCGTTTTTCCCGAACCGCCGGTGGAAAGGTTGCCAATGCTGACGACTGGCCAGCGCAGGTGGCGCACCGGTTCCGTGCCGGATTCAATGCGCCAATTGCGCAACGCCAGCCCGGCAGCGTAAAGCGGAACAAATGGAGCCAGCCAGGGGCGTCTCATGCTGTCGGCCTCCTCTCGGCAAGCAGTTCCCGGATCGCATCCACGCAGCGATTGGTTGCTCCGGCCTGGCTGTCAAAGACCAGTTTGGCTCGTTCCCCCATTGCCTTTGCATCGCTTGGATTAGAGAGCAGGTCGAGAATAACCTCCGCAATCCTGTCCATTTCCGTGATTCGCAGGGCCTGCCTGGCCAACAAATCCTCTGTAATAGCGCGAAAGTTGGCGAAGTGTGGGCCCATCACGATTGGAACGGCGAACTGCGCCGGCTCTAGCGGATTGTGTCCGCCAGCCGGAATCAGGCTGCCGCCAACAAAGGCTACCGCAGCCAGTGAGTAGACCGAGGCCAGTTCGCCGATGGTATCGAGAAGCACAATCTGGCCCGGATTGAGCGGCGAGATATTATCTTTGCCGGAAGGGCGCCACTCCGAGCGTCGCACCCAGGATAGGCCAGACCGCTCCAGCAGCGCGGCCACCGCGGTAAAACGCTCCGGATGGCGCGGCGCAATGACCAGTGCGAATTGCGGATCGGCTTCAAGCAGTTGCGGCCAGGCCTGGAGCAGCGCGGCCTCCTCCCCTTCCAGTGTGCTTCCAGCCACGACAAGACGCAGCTTTCCGGCTAGACTCCGAAGAAGCCGCGTAGCCTCAGCCTCCTCGGCGGCTCGCACGTCAAACTTGAGGTTCCCGGCGACCGTGACCCGCTCCGGCTGGCAGCCAATGGCCTTGAGCCGTTCTGCATCGGTCTGGCTCTGGGCAAGCAGGCGGCTGAGGCGGCTCAGAAAAGGCAGCCAAAGTCCGCGCAGCCGCCGGTAGCGCGGCCAGGAACGATCACTGATGCGGGCGTTCACGACGGCCACCGGAATTCCTCGGCTATAGCAGCCGCTCAGCAGATTGGGCCAGAACTCGGTCTCAGCCAGCACCAGCAGCCGCGGTTGCAAAGCGTTCAAATAAGCGCGCACCGCCCAGGGCAGATCCAAAGGGCAATAGAAAACGCGATGGGCGCCGAAGCGCTCGCGGGCCAGCGCCTGACCGGTGCGCGTGGTGGTGGAAACGGCGATAAAATACTTTGGCAGCGCGGCGTCCAGAGTCTGAACCAGGCGGCTGACGGCCAGCACTTCGCCGACAGAGACGGCATGGACCCAGAGAATCGGACGCTGGCCCGCCTGGTCAATCACGCCAGCACGCACCCGGCCCAGCCTTTCTGGCAGGCCCTCGCGATACTTCCGCGTGGTAATCATGCGGAAGAGCCACCACGGCGCGCCAAGCACTAGCGCCGCCAGCAAGGCCAGATTGTAGAAAAGCAGAATCATGCGTAACGGAATCGCTTCTTCCCGTGTCTAACCTCAAATGATACAGTCGAGGACGATGAAGGTCTCTGGTGCATTTTCGCCGCTGCTGATTTGGCTGACGCTTTGGCAGGCGCTGCCGGCCCTGGCCAGCGACCATAAACCGCCGCCGGTGCAGCCCGCCACGGCCTTTGCCGCCGTCGACACGCACGACGACGAAAAGGTCTCCATTGCTGCTGAACCTTACGACACGCGCGAGAAAGAGAGCCTCTTCCGCGTCGATTATCTGGGCCACGGCGTCATGCCCATCCGCATCGTTGTCACTAACAATGGCGACCGGCCCATCAATCTGAGCGAGGCGCGTATACTCTTTTTCACCTCCGACGGAGACAAGATTCTAGCCGCCGAGCCGGAAGATGTGGAGCGGTTGATGACGCGCAAGGAGCGCGAGAGCACCAAAATTCCGATGCCCACTCCGCTGCCCCCCATCAAGCTCAAGCCCAAGGCCAGCAACAAGGAGATTGAAGCCGATTTCAATGACTTTGAATACAGCGCCGTAGTCGTGGAGCCTCACACCACGCGCGCCGGCTTCCTCTTTTATGACGTTTCCGATCTCGACCACCCGCTTGCCGGCGCCAGCTTGCAGGTACGCCGCCTCCACAATGCCGACGGCAAGGAACTCTTCTCCTTTGAAATCCTCTTCGACCGCTATCTAAAGTCAAAGTCCAACCAGATGAACTGAGTTTCGAGGCGCTATTTTTAGAAAGAGGCAGGATGGGATATTCGGTCACCTGCGATGGTGCACCCGCGCTACATGCATGAAGTTTGGAGTTTCCCAGATCCCAAAATCGGATTCTGTGCCTCCAGGCTATCTTTATTGGAACACCCGCCTATTTCCAAACGTAGTTAGGTATTGCATTAAACCGCGTTATTCGTTCCTGAGGAGAGACGCATGGCCGTAGTATCGTTTGACAACCACGCACGAATAAATTCAAGTCGGACCGTCAAGACAAGTTGGATAGCGATGCTTCTACTGGCCGTATGCATATTGATTCAGTGCAACGCCCAAGGATTGCCCGCGGCAAACCCGGTTGTGCAAGGAGGGACGGAAGCGGCTGCATCCAATCATTCTTTTGTGATCCGGCACGCGCGTATCTTCGACGGTGAACGGATTCTTTCCGCCGACAGCGTACTTGTTCAAGACGGCAAGATCGAAGCGGTTGGGAAAAATCTAAAAGTCTCTCCGGATACAGTAGATATTGACGCATCTGGCGACACCCTGCTTCCAGGCCTGATTGACTCGCACACGCACGATTGGGGCGACTCGCCCAAGCAAGCCTTGCTCTTCGGCGTCACCACGGAGTTGAACATGGGTGCCATGCCGGGGTATATAGCTGGACTCAAACAGGCAGAGAAGGACGGCAAAGGGCTGGGTTCAGCCAATATGCTGTCAGCGGGCAATGTGGTGACTCCACCCAAGGGGCACGGCACCGAGTACGGCGTGCCTGTTCCCACGCTTGAGAACGCTGCCGATGCGCAATCCTTTGTCGATGCGCGTATCGCCGAGGGCAGCGACTACATCAAGATCATTATCGAGGATGGTCGCGTTTGCCATCTCTCATTCGCAAAGCTCTCCCAGGAAGAGGTCGCTGCCGTGGTTGCCGCAGCGCATCATCGGGGCAAGCTGACAGTCGTTCACATCACATCGCAGGTCGACGCACGGGAAGCCATTGAGGCTGGCGTCGATGGCCTAGCGCATATCTTCGCCGACTCCGCTCCGCAACCGGATTTTGCCACCCTGGTTCGCCAACATCGCGCATTTGTGGTGCCAACCTTGACTGCTGTGCAAACAGGCCTTGGTGTTGCCAGTGGCGCATCCCTTTTAACAGACAAGCGTCTTGTCGAATACCTTTCGCCAGGCGCACAGGCGCATATGAAGGAGCTTATGCCTTCCCCCTGCGTGGGAAAGCTGGAGTATGCCTTTGCCGCCACCAAGCAACTGCACGATGCAGGCGTGCCAGTGCTGGCAGGGACGGATGTACCTGCTCCCGGGAGCTGGAATGGCGTGAGCTTGCATGGTGAACTCGAGCTTCTAGTCCGCGCCGGTCTTACTCCGTCCGAAGCCCTTGCGGCGGCTACTTCCGTCCCAGCGGCCACGTTTCATTTGAATGATCGCGGACGCATCGCGCCGGGCCTTCGCGCCGATTTGCTTCTAGTCAAGGGTGATCCGACCGGTGATATCTCCGCCACACGGGAGATCGTCGGAATCTGGAAAGCCGGTGTTGCAGTGAACCGCACTGCGTTCCGCCAAGAATCTGCCAATTGAGTTGATCCCACCGGCAAGTTCTTTAGCTTATCTATTCATGAAGTTTGTAATGTTGATTTTGGTTTTCCCAAAGTGATTCCAAGTTTACGACGGATGGAATCACGATCTGCTTGACGCTCTTGCTCCGGCCAGACCTAATGATGTAGTCGGCCTACTTGCCGCTTGCGTGGGCGCGTACAGAATATCGGCTCCATATTCCTTCTCGCCTCCACCGGCCAAAGCTGGTTGAATGCCCAAAAATTAAATGCCGCCAATCTATAAGGCCGCGCCTATTCAGGAATTCCAATTCGGATTCGGGAACCACATCGGCAATCAGTGCGCCTATCCGCTCGGAATCGCTAAAAAATCGCCGAAGAAATACTCGCAGTCGAAATGCGCCGGTGTGTGCGCAGCCACGGTTCGATGCGATTTTCAGCGAAAAGAGAGGCCTCATGAATCTCCGATTTAGAGCCGCGGCCGCGGCCATCCTGGCACTCAGTTTTGTTGCAGCTTATGGACAAACAAGCCCCACCCCGGCTGCTGCCGGCAAACAGATTGCCATTGGAAAGACCAAGCCGCCCACCGTCGAAGAGCAGATCCAGGAACTGCGTCAGGCATTGCAAAGTCAGCAAGGCGAGATTGATAGCCTCAAAACCGATCTGGCCGGCAAGGACGCGCAGTTGAAGCTGGCTCAGCAAGCGGCAGCTTCCGCCCAGTCCGCCGCCGCCAAGGCTGAAGCCGCGGCCACCAGCCAGCAGCAGGCCGTCAGCGACAGCGCGGCAGCCGTCACCACTCTTGAAACCAGTGTCGCCGGCCTCAAGGGCAATCAAGCGGCGCTCGCCGCCACCGTTACCGAACAGACGGCTAAGATCCAGAAGGCCATCGAGGCTCCCGTCTCGCTGCATTACAAAGGCATCGGGCTCTCTCCCACCGGCTTTCTGACCGGCGATCTTTACTGGCGCGCCCACGGCACCGGCGGCGGCGTGGCCACGCCCTTCAGCGCCATTCCCTACGAGCACGGCGACGCCTACTCGTTGAGCGAAGTCGGACTCACAGGACAGCAGTCGCGTCTCGGCCTGATCGTTCAGGGCAAGCTCGGCTGGGGCACGCTGCGCGCCTACATCGAAGGGGATTTTCTCGCCTCAGCCACAACCGCCAATGCCAATGAATCCAATAGCTACGTCTTTCGCCAGCGCGTGATGATGGCCGAGGCCGAGACCAACTCGCATTGGACCCTCTCTGGCGGGCAGGGATGGTCGCTAGCCACTGAAAACGCCAAGGGTATCTCGATTGCGCCCTCTAGCATCGCCAACCCGATCCAGATCGATCCCAACTTTGAAGCCGGCTTTGTCTGGCTGCGCGGCGGAAACTTCCGCCTCACCAAGAGCTTCGCCAAAGCTGCCTTTGCCGTCGCCGTCGAGAATCCACAGTTGCTTTACACCGCCTCGCTGGCCGGCAATACGCCCTACGCGGTTCTGGGCAGCGCCGGCGCCAGCGGCGGTTTCTTGAACGCAGCCATCAGCGGTAGCACGCCAGTCACTTCGATAGTCAACTACACCAATCAGGTGGACGGCGCTACCGATGTCGCCGTCCCCGTCTACAAAACCGTCAACTCCTGCGCCAACCTGGCCAACATCTCCTTCAATCAGGCGCCGGATCTGCTCGTCAAGGCCACCGCAGATCCCGGACGCGGCCACTATGAACTCTTCGCGATCGCACGTTTTGCCCATGAAACCATCTATCCCGGCGAGACCACCAACAGCAATCTCTACGGGGGCCTGAAGGACATCGCCACAGGCGTCGCCATTGCTCCGGCGCTCTCAACGGCCGGTAGCATCTCCAACAGCGTCAGGCTCGGCGGCCTCGGCGCCAGTGCGCGCGTTCCGCTCCTGCCCAACAAACTGACCGTCGGCGTCAAGGGTCTCTTCGGTCCCGGCGTCGGTCGTTATAGCTCCACGGTACTCTCGGATGTAACAGCCAATGCCGCGGGCGCGCTGGAACCGATTCACAACGCCAGCGGCCTTTTCACCGTTGAAGCCACGCCGGCTCCGCGCCTCCAGCTTTACTTCTACTACGGCGCAGACTACGCGGGCCGCGAGGATTTCGCCTCTTCAGCGTCCACTTCACTGGCCGCGCCCTCTGCCCAGTTCTGCCTCACCGGGACCACCACCTGCGTCACGGCTCCCACAGCGGCGCAGATGGCCGCGGGCGGTGCCTGGGGCGGTCACTGGGCCGCGCCGGCTGTTGCTGCCGTCGGCTATGGCTCGCGCCATCTCTCCAACTCCGCCTGCCTGGTCAACACCGCTCCAGGTTACAACGGCAGCTCCACCGGCTTCTATCCCGGAGCCTCATGCAGCGCCCAAATTCGCGATGTGCAGGAAGGCACTGCCGGCTACTGGTACGACCTTTACAAAGGCGACCGGGGCCGTCTGCGCCAGGGCTTCCAATACAGCTATCTTGTCCGCGAGGGTTGGTCGGGAGCCGAGGGAATCGGAGCCAAAGGCATAGAAAACATGCTCTTCACTTCCTTCCGCTACTATCTCCCTTAGCCCGTTTATTTCTATAACGGCCAGAACGCAAATGGGGCGCCCTGGAAATGGGGTGCCCCAAACTCGCTGCTGTCATCCTGTGCAACTCGATTCGCGGCACCGAGTCACGGCTGGGATGAGCAGCGAACTGGCGTGCGTTCTGGGCGTCGATTCAACTACCATCCCCGGCATCAGCACACTCACCGCCCATACCCTGCCGTCGGAGATCGGACCCGATCTGAGTTGCTTCCCCAACGTCGCGGCAGTCGCAAACAAGCCAGAACGCTCGGCTTTGAACTCGTCCCCATCGCCGTTTGAGTGCTTGGTTCATGAATGGCAGAGTGCAGCCCCTCATCCTTTGCCGATCATTGCCGATAGACTTCTTGCAGAAGGACGTTCTGCAGGAGTGCTCAAATGGCCTTATTGGCGTGGAATGAACGCTACTCGGTTGGCGTGAAAACATTGGACGATCAGCACAATGTCCTCTTCGGAATACTGAACGACCTTTACGACGCAATGAAAAAGGGTCAGGCGCAGACGGTGACTGGTCCTCTGCTGCACAAGCTTGCCGACTATACCGGTCGCCACTTTGCGTCGGAAGAAGCCATGATGGCCTCTGCCCGATTTGCGGGCCTGACCGAGCATTGCGCCAAGCATCGCGAGTTAATCAAACAAGTCGAGGCATACATTGCCCGCTTTGAGCGCGGCGATGTGATGCTGAGCATCGATCTGTTCAACTTTCTGCGCGACTGGCTCACGACCCACATTTCCAAGGAAGACAAGAACTACGGTCCTTGCCTGGTTGCACACGGAGCCCACTGAGCCGCTGCTCGATTTCACCGGCATCGCCTCAACCTTTGTTCGAGACCGCCGATAATCTCCAAGTCGGGAACTTCCGGAAGGGAAGGGTACACATGGCGCTATTGACTTGGGGACAAAGCTACTCGGTGGGAGTAGAAAAGGTAGACAGTCAGCACAAGGTTCTCTTTGAAATCATCAACGATCTGCACGCCGCGATGCTCAAGGGACAGGCCCAGGTCTTGACTGGTCCTCTGCTGAAGAAGCTTGCCGACTACACGCGAAACCACTTCTCCGCCGAAGAGGCGATGATGGTTTCCGCAAGATATCCAGGATTGGCTGAACACCAGAAGAAGCACGCAGCCCTGGTCAAGCAGGTCGAGGACTATGTCACCCGCTTCGACAAAGGCGAGATCACCCTCAATCTGCACCTGCTCAATTTCCTGCGCGACTGGCTCACCAACCACATCCAGAAGGTGGACAAGGAGTACAGCCCCTGGATGAAAGAGCGCGGCATCAACTAAGGGCGGCGGCTCTTCTCGGCCGCGCAATTCCACACTGCACCGATGACGGACAATTTTCTCCGGCCGCAAAGGTTGCGCCGGAGCATCCCCCGAGGAGGTACCCCATGGCGTTGACCACTTCAGACGACCAGTTGAGCGTAGGCGTCAAAATGCTCGACTGCGATCATAGAACGCTCTTTGATACCATCCACGAGCTCAGCGATCTGGCGGCGACAAATGAAGACCCGCGCCGCACCACTTCGCTTTTGCGGAAGCTGGCGCAGTTCACCATGACCCACTTCGCCCTGGAAGAAGGCATGATGGTTGCCACCAAGTATCCCGGCCTAACCCGCCATCGCCTCAATCACCAGCACATGATCGAGCAGATCAACGCGCTTGCCGCAGTGCAAAGCAGTGCGGGCACACCGCTTGATCTCCAGTCGCTGAGCCTCTTGGCGGAGTTGCATGAGAGGCACATTCAGAGCGACGATCTGCACTACGGATGCTGGCTGAATGAAGTGAGCAAACGCTAGTTCTCAAAGGAAAACTGCGCCGAAGCCCACACCGGCGGCTCCGGTTTGGGCTCGGAGGCCAGCTCATAAACCAGCCGCTCCAGCACCAGACGCTTGTCAGGCGGCGAGGAGCGCAACTCCAGGTCAGCACGGGCAATCAGCCGCAGCGCGCGCGTCAATCCGCGGCGGCTTTTGAAGCGCCGCGCCTGCCGGATCAGATCGTCGGCGGCAAAGGGCGGCATTCGGAAGCCCTGCCACAGCGCCTGCCAGATGGCGCGCGAGTCGCGCACATTTTTCTCCAGAATCACCAGCATTTGCCGGAAGGTGCGGGCCAGCATGTAAAGGTGGCCGATGGCCGCATCCTCGCCGGCATCCGAACTATTCAAGAGCCCTTGCAGCAGCGCAAGAGAGCGCACACGGTCATGAGCGCTGATGGCGTCGGTCAGCTCGTAAAGCGAGCGCTGTTTGGCGGAGAGCACCATGGTTTCCACGTCTCCAAGCGTAATCTTCTCGCGGCCAAAGGCGTAAAGCAGCAGCTTCTCCAACTCGGAGGCGATCAGCATCATATCCGCGCCCAATGCGTCAGCCAGTTCGCGGGCCGCATCGGCCTCGACGCGCACCCCAGCCTCCTGTGCGGTAGCCACAATCCAGCGCATGGCGTCGTCCTCGGTGACGCGCGCCAATTCCACCATGCCGCAGTGCGCGCCCAGGGTTTCCGTAAGCCGTTCAAAGCGGTTCTTGTCGTCCATCTCCATGCGCCGCGCGTCAGCGGGGATGCGCACAAAGTCGGCGACGAAGACGATCAGCGCTTGCGGATTGGGCGAGCGGAAGTAGCGCTCCAGAGAGGCGAATTCTTCTTTCTTTGCGCCGCGCGTATACAGCGGTCGCAGATTGCGCACAAAGATTACCTGAAAGGGCGCCATCAGCGAAGGAGTTTGCGCGCGGTCCAGGATCTCGAAGATCGAACTCGTCTGCAAATCCATGTCGGAAAGGCAGAAATCCCGCAATTCTTCCGGCACATAAGCTTTGAGAATGGCGGCGCGGCAGCGGTCCAGAAGGAAGCTCTCGTCGCCGGCCAGCACGTAGCCGGGCCGGAGTTCGCCCTTACCGGCGGCAGCGGCCTCAATCTCGGCCACAAAGCGGCCCACAGCGGTAAATCCCGCTCCCCAGCGCGCGCCGCTCATTGGGTTGGCCTCCAGTTTTCAGATTTACCAGCCATGCGCCTCCAGAATAACCTTCCCACCCAGCCGAGGCCATCGGAAATCAAGGGCCTCAATGTCTTTACTGATCCCTGTTCCCTGATTTTCAAAACCCTTCCAGGACATCGGCCACCAACTGCCGCGCAAACTCGCGCGCGAGCCGCTCCACCGCCGCTGGATTCTCCTGCAAGAAAGTCGGCAGGTCAGTAGTGGATTGATACTGCTGGCGATAGACGTAGTTCTTGTTCTCGAAGAGAACTGTGCCGTCGCGGGCGGTCAGGGTGACCGAAGCCACAATGGTGATTTGAAAGCTGGATGACTCCTGCGTGGACGAATTGTAAGTGAGCGGGGCAACCATCTCCTTGAGAATCGTCCCATGCAGCACCGCATCGGCGTCCGTGGTTGCGTCCGGAGTGACGCGCAGCCGGGTGCGCGCGGCAAACTCGCGAATCACGGCCTGGGTCATCACCACCTCGGTGTGGTAGGCCTCGGTGCGCGTGGCAAAGGCCGGCACGGCCAGAGTGCGCACTGCGGGCGGCAGATGGGTAGCCGCGCCCAGAGAGTGGTATCCGCAACCGGAGAGGCCGAGCAGGGCAAGACCGAGCGAGGCAAGAAGAGGAGCAATTCGGCGCATGACTTATGTTAGCGCGGCGAGGGCGCAAAATTCTTGGGCGTGGTTGGAGACTTTATATGGGGCAGCAGACTCTTCGGCGCCTCACGGCAGGCGCAGTGCAACTGGTGTTCGCTGTGCCACTGGATGCGCTGCTCCAAGGCCGGCTTGGGCGGCATCTTGTTCTCGCTATGCCAGAGCTTGTTCATCTTAACTACCGAGCAATCAAAAACATCAGCCAACTGACTACAATTGCCGCGCCCACAAACAGCACAAAACAATAGATCCCATAGCGAATCATGCGCCGGGGCGTATCGCGCTGCGTGATGGCGAAGACCGTGGAGGCGAAGAGTGCGAAGAGCAATACCGCCGGAAAGTAAGTCACGACTTCCTCCCGGTGCGAAGATTGTGCGCGTCCACGGCGGCAATCACGTTCAACAGCCCAGCCACTACGATGAAGCGCGTACCGTAGTCTGCTGTCGTGGTCTGCACCTGTTCCGCGCCCCAGCCGCCCAACCGGGCCACAACGTAAAGCATCCCGCTGCCCAGGTCGCCCACCATTCCCAGAACGTCCAGCATGTCATGGGCGCTGGTGTGGAGCTGCCCTTGCATCGCTACGCCCGCGGCGAACATGCCCACAATCGACGCCGCAAGCAGCGCCCCGCGGCCCCATTTGCGCAGCAGAAAATGCCCCGCGCCCGGAACCAGCCAGCCAGCGATCAGCGGCCAATAAACAAAACCCTGCTGCCCCGCGGATTGCGGCACTGTGCCCGCCGTGTTCTTGCTCTCTGTAGTTGCCATTCCTTCTTGACTATAACCCATCAGACAGCGGCCGCAGCCGGCAGAATCTCTTCAACATCCACCCATTGCGTCGGATAGTTGCCGGTATAGCAGGCCGTGCAGTAACCGACGGGCTCCGGGCCGGCGCAGCAGTTCAGCAGACCGTTCAGAGATAAATAGGCCAGCGAGTCGGCTTCAATGAAGCGGCGAATCTCCTCGATGGACTTCTGCGCCGCGATCAAGTCGCGCTTGCTGGGCGTATCAACGCCGTAAAAACAGGGTGAGACGGTGGGCGGGCAACTGATGCGCAGATGAACTTCTTTAGCGCCCGCGCCGCGCACCATGCGGACTATTTTGCGGCTTGTTGTCCCGCGAATGATCGAGTCGTCGATCAGAATCACGCGCTTGCCTTCCAGCAGATTGCGCACCGGGTTCAGCTTGAGGCGCACGCCAAAGTCGCGCACCCGCTGCTCAGGCTCAATGAAAGTGCGGCCCACATAGTGGTTGCGGATCAGGCCCATGCGGAAGGGCAGGCCCGCCTCTTCCGCGTAACCCAGCGCCGCCGTCACGCCGGAATCGGGCACAGGCACCACCACATCCGCGGGCACCGCCGATTCGCGCGCCAATTGCCGGCCCATCTGGTCGCGGCTCTCTTGCACCCAGCGGCCAAAGATGCGGCTGTCGGGCCGGGCAAAGTAAACATGCTCAAAGATGCAGCTCGATTGCGGAACGCCGCTTGCATATTGGCGGCTTGTAACGCCATCCTCGGTGACCATGACCAGTTCGCCCGGCAGGACGTCACGCTCGTAGGTGGCGCGCAGCAGGTCGAAGGCGCAGCTCTCGCTGGCAAAGACAATCGTGTCCGGCCCATCGGGATTCTTGATCCGCCCCATCGAAAGCGGGCGGAAGCCGCGTGGATCGCGGGCGGCAAAGATGCGGTCGCGCGTCATCATCACAATCGAAAACGCGCCCTCGACCTGACCAAGCGAATCGGCAATCGAATCCACCAGCGTGGAGGCGCGGGAGTGCGCGATGAGCTGGACGATAATCTCGGAATCGGAAGTCGTCTGGAAGTACGCGCCGTCCCTCTCCAGACGCGCGCGGATATTGCCCAAATTGACCAGATTGCCGTTGTGCGCAATCGCGATCAGCCCCTTGGTCGAGTCGACGCGAATCGGCTGTGCGTTCAACAGCGCCGAGTCGCCGGTTGTCGAGTAGCGCGTGTGGCCAATCGCCATCGGCCCCGGCAATTTGGCCAAAACGTCGTCGGTAAAAATCTCGCTGACCAGCCCCATGCCTTTGATGTTGGCCAGGTGCTGGCCGTCCGCAGTGGCAATACCGGCCGACTCCTGCCCGCGATGCTGCAACGCGTAAAGGCCCAAATAAGCCTGGCGCGCGGCGTCCGGGTGGCCGTGAATGGCGATGACGCCGCACTCTTCGCGGAGTTTATCGTCCGTGGAGGGAAAAACTCCCTCAGGGGCTAAAGCCCCTTGATCTTGAGCAATCTGAATGTACGGGCTAAAGCCGGTACCCTTCACAGGACGATGCGATTGCGATGCCGGGCGCCTTATATCTGACGCGTTCTTTGCGCCAGATGTGGGAGAGCAACCAAGCTCGCAAGACCGGTCCAACTCCCCCTCGACCCCCTGAAAGAGCAGCCCGCTCATGCCAGAACCTCGTTGTGGAGAGTGGCTTCCAGGGCCGAAGCCCACGGCTTGCGAAGTTCGGCCAGCGGTGCATGGATGAATGCCTCGCCGTCCACCGTAATCTCCAGCTTCGACCCGCCAGTGGTGCCGATTCGCGCGGAAAGGAAGCTGTATTCGCCGGCCAGTCTTTCAATTTCGGCGATATTCGAGGGGTGCGTCGTAAGCAATACCGTCGAGGCTGGTTCGGCAAAGAGGCCAAAGAGCGGATGAACCATCAGCGACGGATCCTGTTCGACCGTTGCGCCGATGCCGTTGGCAAAGCCCGCCTGCGCCAACGCCACACTGATGCCGCCGTCTGAGATGTCGCGCGCCGAGCGCATCAGGCCCTCGTCGGCCAGCTCGGCCAGAAGCTTGTGCAGGCTGGCTTCGGCCTCCAGATCGAGCGGCGGCGGCGTGCCCCAGAAGCCGCCCAGCACTACCTTGGCAAATTCCGAAGACCCAAAGCTGGCTAGGTCGGCCGAGGCCGTCTCTTCCGGGTCTTCCGGGTCGGCGTTCGCCACCGGCTGCTGCGGATCGGTAATCACCGGGTAATAGCGCATCGGCTCAGGTTGAAAGGGAACCGCCAGGCTGGGGTCGGGGTCGTCACCATGCGGAACCGGCCAGAGCAGCAGAATTGCGTCGCCGGCCTTTTGAAAATCCGCCGGAACGGCCTTGTTCACGTCCTCCAGAATGCCCACAATGCCCAGCACCGGCGTGGGATAAATCCCCTCGCCGCGCGTCTCGTTGTAAAGCGAAACATTGCCGCCGGTAATCGGCGTTCCCAGCGCGATACAGGCCTCGCCGATGCCGTCTATGGCAGCCGAGAGCTGCGCCATGATCTCCGGCTTCTCCGGATTGCCGAAGTTGAGGCAATTGGTCGCGGCCACTGGCGTCGCACCGGTCATCGCCACCTTGCGCGCGCACTCGGCCACGGCATGTTTCGCGCCCAAATTGGGGTCCAGATACGCCCAGCGGCCATTGCCGTCCAGCGCCATCGCCAAGCCAATTTCGCCCATTGGCCCATCGGCCGCATCCGGCTTGGCCGTGCCCTTGATGCGCATCAGGCCGGCCTCGCCGCCGGGACCGATCACGGTGTTGGTCTGCACCATGCTGTCGTACTGCTCATAAACCCAGCGCTTGCCGCAAACATTGGCGCTGGCAAGAAGTTTCTTCAGGTCCGCCGTGTAGTTGCGATCTTCGGCCAGCTTGGCCACCATCTGATCGGGCGGGTCCAGAGGGATCGGCGACTTCCACGCGCCGACGGGCCGATGATAGAGCGGTGCATCGTCGGTAAGCGAGGTGTTGGGAATATCGGCCACCAGCACGCCATGATGGCGAATGCGAAGGCGCGGCTCGGACTGCACCGTGCCAACGATGACGCCGTCCAGACCCCATTTTTCAAAGACCCGCAGAACCTCGTCCTCGCGGCCTTTGATGGCCACCAGCAGCATCCGCTCCTGACTCTCGCTGAGCATGATCTCATAGGCGCTCATGCCGGTCTCGCGCTGCGGAACCAGGTCGAGTTCCACGTCCAATCCAACGCCGCCGCGCGCGCCCATCTCGCAGGTCGAACAGGTCAGCCCGGCAGCTCCCATATCCTGAATTCCGACAATCGCGCCGGTCTGCATTGCCTCCAGGCAGGCCTCCAGCAGCAGCTTCTCCATAAAGGGATCGCCGACTTGCACGTTGGGCCGCTTGGCCTCGGTGCCCTCGTGGAATTCCTCGCTGGCCATCGTTGCCCCGTGAATGCCGTCGCGGCCCGTCTTGGCGCCAACGTAGATCACCGGGTTGCCCGTGCCGCTGGCCTTGCCGTAAAAGATTTCGTCCTTGCGAACCAATCCGAGCGCAAAAGCATTCACCAGCGGGTTGCCGCTGTAACAGGCCTCGAACTTGGTTTCGCCGCCCAGATTCGGAACGCCAAAGCAGTTGCCGTAAGCCGCCACGCCGCCCACCACGCCCTCGACGATGGAGTGATTTTTGCGAACCAACTCCGGCTCGTCGCCTCCTGCCTCGATCGGCCCAAAGCGCAGCGAGTCCATCACCGCCAGCGGCCGCGCGCCCATGGTAAAGATGTCGCGCAGAATGCCGCCCACGCCGGTGGCCGCGCCCTGAAACGGCTCGATGTAGCTGGGGTGGTTGTGGCTCTCGATCTTGAAGGCGCAGGCCCAGCCGTCGCCCACGTCGATGATGCCGGCGTTCTCGCCCGGCCCCTGGACGACCAGATCGCTCTTGGTGGGCAGCCGCTTGAGGTGCACGCGGCTCGACTTGTAGGAGCAGTGCTCGCTCCACATCACGCTGTAAATGCCCAGCTCGGTGAGCGACGGCACGCGCCCCAGCGCGGCCTCGATGCGGCTGTACTCGTCCGCGGTGATGCTGTGCTGGGCCAGCAACTCCGGGGTAACCAATACCGGCTCGGGAAGGACTGGTGAGGATGCAGTATTCATCACGATTGCCTTCATTGTCGCACGGGAGTCACATTCCAGGCCTGCTTTTGGGGTGTGGAAAGCTGGATACTGTCCCAGAAGCGGCTTTTTGGGCAAGAGTCCAGAGTTTTAGCCTGGCGAAAAACGATGAAATATGCCGGGCTCACTGTCTCCTGGGGCCTTTTAAATCTTGCCTCCATAACAGCCACTTCCCGCGCGTTAGGTGATAGCAATCACTGACCATTAACTTTTATCCTGTCTTAATAGACTCTTGCAATATGTTCCCAAAGTAGGGAATAATGATGCAATGGCAGAGAGTTGTCCGTAGAATCCATCACTTCAGCCCTGCCATACGCCCTTTCTGCTTTTTTCCCCACATCTGACGTTGTGCTACAGCGTGCGACTACCCGCTCAGGAGACTCCTGTTCGGCTTGGCGCATGTACAAGTGGATGGGCAGCGCGATCGCCTTCATTCATTTTGGAGGATTACGGCCTTATGAGATGCCCTCTTTGCGCATCGTCGATTATGCGAGTTGCCCGCTTCCACTTCTCGGACCTCGCTCATTTGTTTCTCTGCCAGTACCCCGTGCGCTGCCGCAACTGCCATGAGCGGGATTACGCCAATATTCTTGCGGCCTGGCGTCTGCCGCGCCGCAAAAGCAAAACTGAATCCCTCTTTATAGTCCGTCATGCGCGTATACTCCCTGGCAGGGATTGACAATGGATTTTTCTGCCTTCTATTCTCCAAGCCTTCTGCAAAACGCGGCGGTGCTCACGGTTCTTCTCGCCTTCATCGGCTACCTGGCCACCTTCCTCAGCGCCCGCATGTTGGCCCGCCGCAAAGACAAGCTCGAACTTGTCAACCGCCGTCTGAATGAGTTCTATGGCCCGCTCTATGTCGCCTCGCAGGCCGGCAATATCGCCTACCGCTCCCTGCTCAAAAAGCAGGGCAAGTCGCAGAGCTTTCCCATTCTCGACAGCGAGATGAAAGAGTGGATGCTGTGGATGACCACCATCTTCATGCCCCTCAACGACGTCCGCGAAAAGATCATCATTGAGAAGGCCTATCTCATCGTCGAAGAACAGATGCCCCAGTGCCTGCTCGACTTCGTAACCCATGTCGTTGGTTACAAGGCTGTGTTGGGCAAATGGGCCGAGGGCGACTTTGCCGAACGCCGCTCCACCATCGGCTGGCCTCCTGAGTTCGACATCTACGTCGAGCGCTCCTACGCCGCATTGAAGGCCGAGCAGACCCGCCTGCTGCAAAGCTCCACCTGGCGCATCTGGCAGCGGCTCTTCCATCGCAAACGGCTGTAGCACACGCAACGATAGAGTGTGCCTGGATTCTGCTTTTGGGATCGGGGAACCATAATCGTCCGAGCGGGAACACACTCGGCCTCGTTCATTGCGGGTTCGCCAGCCCCAGATTCTTCCACAGACGCAGTGTAGGCTCCGCCTGATTGACGGTATAGAAATGCAGCCCTGGCGCTCCATTCCTCAGCAGCCTTTCGCACAGCCGCGTCACCACTTCCAGCCCGAAGTCGAGCAGCGCCGGCCTGTCGTTTTCCAACTCTTCCAGCCGCAACCGGACCCAGCGCGGCAGCTCCGCACCGCAGCCGGTGGTAAACCGAATCGTGTTTGCGCAGCCGGTGATGGGCATAATGCCCGGCATCACCGGAATCGTAATGCCGGCTTTGGCGCAGCGCTCCATGAAATCAAAGTAGGCGTCGGCGTTATAAAAAAGCTGCGTCAGCGCGCCATCCGCGCCGGCCTCCACCTTGCGGCGAAAGTTCTCGAAATCCACGCTAGGGTTGGGTGCCTGTGGATGCATCTCGGGATACGCGGCGACTTCAATTTTGAATGCGTCGCCGTGCTCTGCGCGAATGAAGCTGACCAACTCATTGGCATAGTGAAAGTCGCCGGGGGCCGAGGCGCTCATCGCCGTAGCAGGCAGATCTCCGCGCAGCGCGACGATGCGTTTGACGCCCGCCTCGCGATAGCGATCGAGCAGCGCGGCCACATCGGCGCGCGTTGAGCCCACGCAAGTCAAGTGCGGCGCAGCCTCCGCGCCCGTCTGCTTTACCACAGTCATCAGCGTTTCGTAGGTTCCATCCTGCGTGGAGCCACCCGCGCCGTAGGTGATCGAAAAATAATTCGGCCGCACCGCGGCTAGCTGCGCAATCACGGCCGGCAGCTTGGACACGCCTTCTGGCGTGCGCGGCGGAAACAGTTCGAAAGAGAAACTCAATGGCGAAGCCATGCGACGATCCTTACGGAATCAGATAAGCGCCGGGAATCCCCGCGTCCATTGTAGCCAAAACCGCGTCCTGAGCATTCGCTAAATGCAACAGATGCCCGTCAGTGGTCTGTGCGAAGTTCTTAGCCCATGAGGGCAGGAAGGAAATATCATTTCCGTCCGGGATAAAATCAAGCGGAAACGCATCCCACGCTTTCAACCCCAGCAATAAGGTTCTTGCCTGCGCAACATCCAAGCCGTAGGTGCGAACATTCCCCAAGATGCGCACGAATCCCAACTCCGTGATGGAACAAGTCAGAAACCGATCCCCGATTCTGGATCGAATCCAAGCGCTGACCCGATCATGAGAGCCATGCTTCCTGAATCCATAAGCAATGAGTGCGTTGACGTCAAGAAGATATCTCATGGGAAGTCGACTAGCAGTTCGCGAACCATTTCACTGGTAAGAATGGGAGCATCAGGCCCCACATCAATGACTGGCAAACCGGTAATCGGGTCTTCAATGATCCTCGCCTCATAGGTTTTCTTCCTGTGCGGCGTCAGCACAATCCGATCCTTCTCGATGGCGATATTGAGCGGGTCGCCGGCGCGAATACCGAGCTTGCGGCGAAGCGGGACCGGCAGCACGATTTGACCTTTGGTTGAAACCCTGGTCTGCATAGTAAGACAATCTTACCGCCGATTGAGTTGAACTGCAAGAAGCATTGCGGGCTGCCCTTGCCGGGGTTTCCCAGGCCTCGTTCATGAGACCTGGGAAATCAAACTGAGAACTGACAACTGAGAACTAATATCTATAGTTCTCAGCCTTGTAAGGCCCTTCCACCGGCACGCCCAGATAGTCGGCCTGGCGAGGAGTCAGCGTGGTCAGCTTGACGCCGATCTTCTCCAGATGCAGCCGCGCAACTTCTTCGTCCAAATGTTTCGGCAGCACATAAACGCCGATCTTGTAGCTGTCCTTTTTGGCCCACAGGTCAAGCTGCGCCAGCGTCTGGTTGGCAAAGCTGTTGCTCATCACAAAGCTGGGGTGGCCAGTGGCACAGCCCAGATTCACCAAGCGCCCCTCGGCCAGCACAAAGATGCCGTGCCCGGCCTGGTTCGGAGCCGCGGGGAAAGTGTAGAAGTCCACCTGCGGCTTGATATTCAGCTTGGTCACGCCCGGTTCCTCGTTCAGCCGGTCCATCTGAATCTCGTTGTCGAAGTGCCCAATGTTGCAGACGATCGCCTGGTCCTTCATCTTTTTCATGTGTTCCAGCGTAATGATGTCCACGTTGCCGGTAGTGGTCACATAAATGTCGCCGCGGCCCAGCGTATCCTCGACCGTGGTCACCTCGAAGCCCTCCATCGCCGCCTGCAGCGCATTGATGGGGTCAACCTCGGTCACGATCACTCGTGCGCCCATGCCACGCAGCGAGTGCGAGCAGCCCTTGCCCACATCGCCGTAGCCGCAGATGACCGCGACCTTGCCCGCTACCATTACGTCGGTCGCGCGCTTGATGCCGTCGGCCAGCGACTCGCGGCAGCCGTAAAGGTTGTCGAACTTGCTCTTGGTTACGGAGTCGTTGACGTTGATCGCCGGCACGAGCAGCTTGCCCTGCTCCATCATTTTGTAAAGGCGATGCACGCCGGTCGTCGTCTCTTCGCTGACGCCGCGCCACTCCGCCACAACCTTGTGCCAGTGCTTGGGATCTTCGGCAAAGACCTTCTTCAGCAGATCCTTGATGACCTGCTCTTCATGGCTTTCGGCGGGGCCATGCACCCAGGTGTCGCCGTTCTCCAGCTCATAGCCCTTGTGGATGAGCAGGGTCACATCGCCGCCGTCATCCACTACCAACTGGGGGCCCAGGCCGCCATTATGGCTGAGCGCAGCCAGCGTGCAATCCCAATAATCTTCCAGCGACTCGCCCTTCCAGGCAAAGACCGGCACGCCCGTTGCGGCAATCGCCGCAGCCGCGTGATCCTGCGTGGAGAAGATGTTGCAGCTTGCCCAGCGCACCTCCGCGCCCAGGCTCACCAGCGTCTCAATCAAGACCGCCGTCTGAATCGTCATGTGCAGTGAGCCCGTGACACGCACGCCGGCCAGCGGCTTGGCGGCCGCATACTTGTTGCGGATCGAAACCAGCCCCGGCATCTCCTGCTCGGCGATGGTGATTTCTTTGCGGCCCCAATCGGCCAGCGACATGTCGGCCACCTTGTTGGCCAGATCCTTGAATTCCAAAGTTGAAGCTGCCACGAAAAACCTCCTTATATCGTTAAATCGTGATATGTTGATATGTATCAGAAACCAACTATGCCGTCAATCGTAAAAATTCTCCGCGTCCTGTCCGACCCCAACCGCCTCCGCATCCTGCTGCTTCTGGGCGCCGAAGAGCTCTCTGTCGCCGAGTTGCAGGAGATTCTGGTCATGGGCCAGAGCACCATCTCCACCCACCTCTCGCAACTCAAGCAGGCTGGGCTCGTCGAAGACCGCCGCACCGGCAAAAACAATCTTTACCGCCTCATATATTCAGACAACATCTTTGCCGGTTTGCTGGCTCAGGCCAAACAGGAGATCCCTGAAGCCGCTGCCGATCAGTCCACCATGCGCGGCGTTGTGAAAAAACGCCAGGACAAGATGCGCGCCTTCTTTGACTCCGTCGCCGGACGACTCGGCAAAGACTATGTGCCCGGTAAATCCTGGAAGTCTCTTGCCGAAGCGTTGCTCCGCCTCCTGCCGCCTATGACCATAGCCGATCTGGGCACCGGGGAGGGAACGTTTGCGCTGCTGCTCGCCGAGCACGCCCGGAAGGTCATCGCCGTCGATACGTCCGCCAAGATGATCGAGGTCGCCCGCGAGCAGGCCCAACGCCATGGAGTGAATAACGTCGATTTCCGCCTCGGCGATATGGAAGAGCTTCCCATCGCGGACGGCGAGGTGGATCTGGTTTTTTTCTCGCAATCGCTGCACCACGCATTGCATCCCGAGCGCGCCGTCCGCGAGGCGGCGCGGATCACCGCTCCAGGCGGCCGCATCGTCATTCTCGATCTCGCCAAGCATCGCTTCGAGGAGGCTCGCGAACTCTACGCCGATGAGTGGCTGGGCTTCAGCGAATCGGAGCTGGAGGCAATGCTCCAGGCCGCGGGGTTCTCCGAGGTGCAGACTTCGATCGTCCACAAAGAGCCGGAGACGCCGCAATTCCAAACGCTGCTGGCGGTGGGAAACAAGCCGGCTTGATGGTCCTTTTGCGCTACCATTGCATTCAGCAGGAAAGACGCCCATGAAGATGATCGCGGTATCCAAAACGACGAAGTCAGCAACCGAACGAGCGTCAAAGCCCACGCGCCTGACCGCTGCCCGTCGCATCGCCGTCCTCAAAGCCCTCGCTGATCCGCGGCGATTTAAGTTGTTGGAGCGCATCGCTCAAGCCGGCTGCCCCCTGAGCTGCGCCGAAGCGCGGATGGCTCTTCCTATCTCAGCGGCCACGCTCTCGCACCACATTGGCGAACTCGAAGCTGCCGGCCTGATCGAGGTCCGCCGCGAGGGGAAATACCATTTCATGACTCTCCGCTCCGGAGTTCTGAAAGGTCTTATCTCCGCTCTCGGAGCGCTGGATAAGAACCTTTGCGCAAAAGGGTGAAGAGGCGCCAATAAAATTCTTGCAATTGTCTTGAATCCAATCCGCGTGGCGGCCCATCAATTCGACAGTTATCGAAATGTCGAATTGAAGGCGTTTCGGTCGAGGAGCGGAAAAATGAGCAATCTTAACGGCAAAGTAGCGCTGGTCACCGGCGCGTCCAAGGGCATTGGCGCGGCCATCGCCCGTGAGCTGGCGGCGCGCGGGGCCGCGGTCGCAGTCAACTATTCAAGCAGCCGGGCAGAAGCTGATAAGGTCGTGGCTGAAATCAAAGCCGGCGGCGGCACGGCCGTCGCGATCCAGGCGAACGTGGCCGATCCCGCAAGCATAGCGCCCCTCATCGACGCCGTCGCTGCCAAACTCGGCCCCATCGACGTTCTCGTCAACAACGCCGGCATCTACGAGTTCGCCCCCCTGGAAGCCATAACTCCCGAACACTTTCACAAGCAGTTCAATCTCAATGTGCTTGGCCTTTTGCTAGTCACTCAGGCCGCGGCGGCGCGCTTCAATCCAGCCGGCGGCAGCATCGTCAATATCAGTTCGGGCGCCGCTGACGGTATGGGCAATGCCTCCGTTTACAGCGCCACCAAGGGAGCGGTGGACTCCATCACCGGCGCGCTTGCACAGGAACTCGGCCCCAGGAAGATTCGCGTCAATTCGTTGAGTCCCGGCCTGGTCGAAACGGAAGGAGTCCACGCCGCGGGAGTGATCGGGAGCGATATGCAGAAGGAAATGGAGAAGAAAACTCCGCTTGGCCGCATCGGTCAGCCCGGCGATATTGCCACTGTCGCGGCTTTTCTGGCCTCGGACGATTCCGGATGGGTCAACGGACAAACGATTTGGGCGGCAGGCGGTGCACGCCTCTAACTTGCGGTAGACCGGGCCGCCTTGGCAGCCGGAGCGGTCCGGCCACTCCGCTCGGCCTCCAGCAACATCCGTTTGCGCTCCACTCCCCAGCGGTATCCGGTCAGCGCCCCGCTTGCCCCCACCACGCGATGGCATGGCACCAGCACTGACACGCGATTCATCGCGCAGGCGCGGGCGACGGCGCGGGTCGACTTCGGTTCGCCCAACTCGCGCGCTAGCTGGCTATAACTGCGCGTCTCGCCGCGAGGAATCGTACGCAGCGCCTGCCAGACGCGCAGTTGGAAGACTGTTCCGCGCAGATCCAGCTTATCCACCTGGTTGCGGCTTCGACTTAGATCAGAACCGTCGCACACACTTTCGAGCGCCATCTCCACAAGCCGCGACAGCGATGGGTCACGGCGCAGCGCCGCCAGCGGGAATTCTTCGCGCAGGCTGCCCGCGGCCACAGCGGAGGTGGACCCGAGCGCCAGCCAGCACAGGCCGCGCTCGGTCGCGCCCACGACCATCCATCCGAAGGGCGTGCGGGCGGTGGCCCAACCGATGTCTTCTCCCTTGCCACCCTGCGCAAAGCGCGCTGGCGTCATGCCCAGTTGCGCGCCCTCATAGCCGCGGCTGGACGAGCCAAATCCCGCACTGTAAATTGCGTTGGTCACACTCTCTCCTTGCTTCAGCGCGCCGCGCAAGCTGCCTGCGCGCAACGCTCTCTGGTATTGCAGTGGGCTTACTCCGTAAGCTCGCTTGAAGAGCCGCTGCACGGTAAAGGGGCTCAGACCAACCAGCCGCCCCAATTCAGCCAATGGAACGGCGCGGTCCAGATGGGCTTCAATGTGGGCGCTGATCTTGTCCAAAGGCCTGCCCTCCGCAGGAGTGGCCCACGCATTGGGCTTGCAGCGTTGGCAGGGACGAAAGCCCGCCGCTCGCGCCTCCGCCGCCGAAGCAAAGAAGCGGACGTTCTGCCGCAGCGGCCGGCGGCTGGCGCAGCCCGGACGGCAAAATACGCCGGTCGTCAAAACTGCGTAGAAAAATCGCGCGGAGACGTCGCGGTTCACCAGTTGTTGCCAGGCCGTCTCGGCGTCAAGGCTTGCAATTGGCTTATCGAGTTGATTCTTGCTGCTCACAAGAAACATCCTCGCCGATTCATCCGCCAGCCCGCTACCCGAATCTTGCGCGCAATTCGCTTTCCGCCAAAGATTTGCTCGGCTGAAAATCCCCTTCCAACCCCTACACCTCTATACTGATGCAGACGGACCCCCAACCATGGATCATCTCTGGACTCCCTGGCGTTATGCCTACGTAACTTCGGCCGACACCGCCCGCCGCCCCGGCGTTCCGCCCAGCCTTGCAGCCTGGCCCGGTGACTGCAACTGTGTTTTCTGCAACCTGATCGCCTCGGTCGATTACGCCGTCGCCAACGGCATGGCCGCCGAGCAAGCCGAAGCCGCCGCCGGCCTGATCCTGCGCGGGGCACACTGCTTTGTCTGCCTCAATGCCTACCCCTACACCTCCGGCCACGTAATGGTGATGCCCTACGCGCATCTGGACCGCCTGGCCGCGCTGCCCACGGAAGCCGCGCATGAGCTGATCGACCTGGCGCAGCGGACCGAGCAGGCGCTGGACCGCCTCTACCACCCGCACGGCTTCAACTTTGGATTGAATATAGGCAAGGCGGGCGGCGCGGGCGTAGCCGGGCATCTGCATCTACACGCGCTGCCGCGCTGGGCTGGCGACACCAACTTCATGACCACCATCGCCGAGTCGCGCATCTTGCCAGAAGATCTGGAGACGACATGGAAGCGGATGCGGGCGGCGTTTGCGGAAGCTGGCCGCGGCTAGACCGCATTTAGGAACTCTTGTCCCTGGAAGCTCACAGAAATGGGTTGACGATCTTCAGACTGCCGAAGTTTTGGCCATGCTGCAAGTGCTCCGAGTAGAGGATCGCGCAACCGGATTCGCGGGCTGCGCCGACGATCAGCGCGTCATGCCATTGCAGCTTGCTGGCCGCGTGCAGCCGCAGCGCCTCTTCGTAGAGAGCCAGACTGGAGTGAATCTTGAGCAGCGGACGAAAGACGCGCGCAAGGTACTCCTGGCGGTCCTCGAAGTTCATCCGGCGCTCGAAACGCTTCAGGGCGAGGTTGAAGAATTCTTGAACCACCTGGTAACTCACAGCGCCCTGGTGCGTGGTGAGCGCCTTGCGGATCAACTCAGTTGCAATGCGGGCTTTGGCCGGATCGTCATCGGTCGCTGAGTAGATGAAGATCTTCGTGTCCATAAAGAATCTATCGCTCATTCATCTCATCCCGCGTAAAATGGCGGCCGGCCCGCATCGGCTTGATCCTGCTCATGAACTCATCGAAGCCCGCCGCGTCCGAGCGCGAGGAGGCGTATTGCGCCAGCCACTCGCGGAAGGCGTCGTTCAGGGTCTTGCGCTGGTCGGCTGCGACCTGGCGGGCCTGATCGATCAAATCTTCGTTGACGCTGAAGGTGATGTTTCTCATGTTCGCAGTGTTCACGAGAATCGTGTGCACTGCAAACGGCTACGGCGCGGAGTTAGCGAAGTTCGTGCTTTGGCAAATCCTCAAGTCGACCGGCCAACGGTGCTGGAAGGTCGCAGGGAACAGCGGAAAGAACTTCCGCAGATTGGCACTTGAATTTCGCAAACAAGCCAAAGCCAGGCTCAATCTCTACCGTGATCATTGGCGGCCTTCTGCCGCCGCCAATCGGATGAATATCTTCCGGCTCCCATCCAAATATTAACTCAAAAATACAGTTGTGAAAGTTGAAATTTGATAGTTCCAGATTCTCGACATTCCGAAATCTCATCTCTGTAATCGTGTGCTTTGCAAGCACGATCCAGCCATCCTTATCTACTTCTTTGGTCATCTCCCAAAGATGAATCTTGATGTCGAGCATGGGCGATTCACATCCCGGTTCACAAGGGTCTACTACACCGCCTGACAGAGATAGGTTATGAACCTCGGCATCGTGGAAGGAGGGCCAATATCCGAAAATATCTGTAAGTTTGTTGCTGTTTTTGATGATTGGCGAAGGGTCAAACCATTCCATGTCTCTCTCCTTATCTTCCTGTGAAAATCTATCGAATGGGTTGCGCGCTACTCCACCTCGCCACCGTCTTCCGCCCCGGCAGCCAGCGCGAACCCTGACTGCGACCACTCGGGCGACTCCATCTCGCGGACTTCGGGTTGCAGCCTGCCGATCTCGGCTAACTCGACGTCGGAGTGGGCTAACTCGCCTAACTGGCGGCCGTAGGAGAAGACTCCGCCCTTGCCTTCGATGGTGCCGATGAATTTGTTGTATGTATCAACACTTGTACCGAGTGCATTGCCGAGCCTGGTCAGATGGCCCTGCGCGACGACCAGCTTGTCGTATATCTTCTTACCCATCTCGTGAATGGCTTTGGCGTTTTTCGTGATCTCCGATTGCTGCCAGCCAAATTCCACCGCCCGCAGCAGAGCAATCAGCGTTGTCGGCGTGGCCATCACCACATGGTTCTGCGCGCTGAATTCAATCAGCGAAGGGTCAGCCTCCAGCGCCGCGCTGAATAGCGCCTCGCTGGGCAGGAAGCAGACCACAAAGTCGGGAGCCTTATCGAATTGCTTCCAATAGGCTTTGCCCGAAAGCTCCTTCAGGTGTGCTTTTACACGCGCCGCATGGGCCGCGAAACGCAGCGTCTGCGTGGCTGGGTCAGCCGCGCCGCTGGCATCGAGAAAGGCATCGAGCGGCGTTTTGGCATCGACAACGATTTCGCGGCCGTTCGGCAGTTGAATGGTCATATCCGGGCGCAGCATCTTGTCGTCCTCGTCGCGCGCGGTCACCTGCTCGGAAAACGAACAATATTGCACCATGCCGGCGTACTCGACGCAGCGCTTGAGTTGCAGTTCGCCCCAGTTGCCGCGGGTTTTGGGCGCACGAAGCGCGGTGATCAACTGTGCGGTCTCATTAGTTAGCGCGGCAAGAGATGCGGGAATTGTCTTCTGGATATTTTCGACCAGGGTTTCCACTTTGGAATAAGCCCCGGAACGCTGTGCTTCCATGGCGCGGGATTGCTCATCAAGCGCCCGGAGCGCGGCTCCAAGCGGGTCTACCAAGTTTTTGATCGCCAACTCCTTGGCTTCCAGCGTCAGCTTGGCCTCGCTGGTCTCGCCTCCTAGCCGTTCCCTTGCAAGGACCAAAAAAGATTCCGTGTTGGCGCGAAGGGCATCGGCCGCGGCTCCTTTGAAAGCA
>CAZDYU010000036.1:0-30882 GCA_964509755.1 uncultured Occallatibacter sp.
GTGCACAAAGCACCTATGCGGGACTTTTGGCAGCCACCACCGCGCCAACAGACGATCAGATGGCTCAGGTGGGCGCATTAGGCAAAGACAGCAAGGCGCTGACCGAGGCCATGGGGCAATTCGACAAGACCATCTCCGCCAGCTTCCAAACACAGCTGGACGCGGTCGATTCCAACTCTGTGCGCAGCAGAATGGCGGGACTGGTGTTGGCAATTTTTGCATTGGGCGTGTGCGCTTTAGCCTGGTGGCTGGTACAGTTTAAGATTGTGCTTCCGCTCGGATTGCTGGCACAGCGCTTGCAGGATATTGCCGAGGGCGAGGGCGACCTTACTCGCCGCATTGAGGTGGAGGGCCACAACGAGATCGACGAAGTGGGCATCTGGTTTAATGTTTTCATCGGACGCATTGAAGAGATTGTTCGCCAGGTAGCTGAACATGCAAGCACTTTGGGCGGAGCCGCCACGGAGTTGGCTGCAACCGCGAGTGAAACTGCCGTGCAGGCCTCTCAGCAGCAGGAGCAGGCTGCCCGCATCAGCGCAACGATGAATGAGATTTCGCAATCCGTCCACGAGATCAGCGAGACCACTCAGAGTGCCGCAGTGGATGCTAAAAAAGCCGAGGAAAGCGCGCACACCGGCGGCCAAACAGTTCAAAGCACAGTACAAACAATCGGAGAGTTGCTGAAATCCAACCAGGAAACTTCAGGCAAGATCGAGGAATTGGGCCGCTCTTCCGATGCTATCGGCAGAATCATCAACGTAATCAACGAGATTGCCGGACAGACCAATCTGCTTGCCTTGAACGCCTCGATTGAGGCTGCCAGGGCAGGCGAACATGGACGCGGTTTTGCAGTGGTTGCAGGCGAGGTCCGGCGCTTAGCCGAGCGCACCAGCGAAGCCACCAAAGAGATCGACCAGACGGTACGCGCTATTCAGCAAGGAACCGGTGAAGCAGTTGAGGCAATGCGTGCCAGCATGAGCCATGTGCAAAGCGGCGTGACTTCTGCGCGCTCGGCGGGTGAAGCGCTGACCAGTATTATCCACGGCTCGGAGTCGGTGCAGAAGATGGTCACACAGATTGCCGCAGCGGCGACAGAGCAGTCTTATTCGACACAATCGGTGAGCACAAACGTGAACGAGATAGCCTCGATCATTGAGCATACGGCAACCACTTCTCAGCAATCCGTGGTGGCTTGCCAGCAGCTTTCACAGCTGGCCAATGAGCTGACCAACCTGGTGGGAGCCTTCAAAGTCGGCCATAATTAGTCGGTCGATTTTGCACGAATAAACTCCACCGGCCCGGTTGCAATTTGCAAAACCGGGCCGGTAGTGTTCCAATCGAAATATTGAAACAGGGGTGCTCCACGAAAGTGGGGCTGAGAGATACCCTCGAACCCGATCCGGATAATACCGGCGTGGGAAGCTTTCCAATTCAGGCAGCCTTTTTCCTCGAATCAGAGCGTGAGTTCCCTTGTTTCACCCAGTAGAAGACAAGGGGAACTTATGCGAATTTTTGCGGCCGGAGCGCCGGTTTGTATTTTAAATCCATCTTTCGCACGCTGTTTGGCATGCGCGTTTCTGATTTGCGGAATGGCGGCGTCTCTGAGCGCGTTTGCGCAAAATCCCGCTCCTGCTGCCGCACCAACCACGCAGCCTTCTGCGCCCAAACCGGCCGCGCAGAGTATTCCACGCGTGGTGACGACTGTGGTGGTTCACGGCCAGACGCCGGAGGAGTACCTTCCCGACGCAGTGACGGTGGGTACTCTGGACGGCGCGGCGCTGAAGGATACGCCGATTTCGGCCACTGTGGTCACGCGCGAGCTACTTACCGATCAAGGCGCGCGCTTGCTCTCCGACGTGGTGAAGAACGATGCCTCGATTGGCGAAGATTATGCGCCGGTCGGCTATTACGGCGACTATGAGATTCGCGGCTTCACGATCGATTTAGCCACGGGCTTGCAGATCAACGGCATGACGATTGCCGGCGAGCAGGATGTGCCTCTGGAAAACAAGGAGCGCGTCGAGTTTCTCAAGGGCATTGCCGGCGTAGAGAGCGGCGTGGCTTCGGCCGGCGGATTGATCGACTATGTGACCAAGCGGCCTGTGACGATCGAGGCCGTGGATCTGGCCACCGATCATCGCGGCAGTGAGTACGGCGCGGTGGATCTGGGCCGGCTCTTCGGCGCGCAAAAGCAGGTAGGCGCGCGCGTGAATCTGGCTGGCGAAAAAATCATGAGTTACGTCAATGACGCCGATGGTTGGCGCGGGGTTGGTGCGGGTTCGGCGGATTGGAAGATGAGTACCAAGGCAATTCTCAAAGGCGACTTCGAGTACCAGCACAAGGTCGAGCGCTCGGTCTGCGGGTATCAGTTGCTGGGCGGAAATATCGTGCCGAATCTGCACGCAACGGCATTGGACAACGAGCAGGTCTATCCATCGATGATGCTCGGCGACCAATCATGGTCAAAGCCGAATACCTTCGACACATTCAACACCGGCGCGCGCCTTGACTACGATCTGCCGCGCAATTGGAAGGCCTTTGCAGCCGTGAGTTACAGCCACTCACTGATCGACGACAACGTTGTTTATGCCTACGGCAACAGCGACGGCGATCCCAATTCCCCCGCGTATTTCTTTGCCGCAAATGGCGACTATGACATCTACGATTACCGCAACCCCGGCGAACTGCGCATCAACGCGCAGGCAGAGACCATCGTGGCGGGTCATCTCAAGACCGGAGCCGTCACGCACGAGCTTGCCTTCGGCGGATCAATTTTTCTGCGTAACGTGCGGCAACCGGGCTTTTATACTTACGATGATCCTGGATCAACCGCTGAAATTCATCAGGATGGCGCAATCTACACATGGATCGGCTCGGAGAATGTCTATCAGGCAAATCAATCCTTCGACCCCGCAAACATCAATGGAACTCCGCAGCAGGCCGGTCCGCGCAGGCTCTATGAAAACAATCACCAATCTTCTGCCGTGATGCAGGACCGCATTCACCTTCCCGGCCAAATCCAACTGCTCATCGGCGGGCGCGAAGATTCTCTGCGCGATCATAATTACTCGCTGGCCGCTACCACTCCTTGCACTCCCACTCCCAACAATGCGCCGGGGCCAACAAACGATCCGTGCCCAACAACCTTTGATGCTAATAACCAGCCAACCTACTACATTCCCACATTGTTCACACCAAGTAACAGGCGAATATGGCTGCCGCAATACGCAGTAACCTTCAATCCGCTCGACAGCCTCACGCTTTATGGCAATTACAGCGTCATGCTTTCCCTCGGAATTCAGGCTCCATGGTGGGTGGCGGATTCAAGCCAATATCTCAATCCGTTCATAACGCGCCAGGCAGAAGCCGGCGCAAAGTACGAAGTGGATCGCCGCATTCTGCTGACTGCGGCGCTCTTCCACATGCGCGCCCCGTTTTTTTATTCGGAAGATTTGGTCGTGGGCACTGCTTGCCTCGGCAATAAGACAACTGCGGACGCTCCGCTGTGCTTCCTGTCAAAAGGCCGCGAAACACACGACGGCATCGAGTTCAACGCCGAGGGCAAGGCCGCGAACTGGCTGCGGCTGACCGCTTCGGCTGCGGGCATTCGCGCAATTTCCAACAACACCGGCACGCCTTCCTACGACAACAAACAGGTGCTCAATGTGCCGCATCTGCGCACGGCATTGTTTGCCGATATGCTGCTGCCGCATGCGCATGGATTGCATCTGATGCCGGGCTGGAGTTATACCGATCGCAAGGAAGCGACGCGCGACGATGCGGTTTACGTTGGCGGTTACAACCTTTTCAACCTGGGCGCGCGCTATACGCCCGGCGGCGAGCAGGGCCATGTGACGTTCCACCTCTACGCCGATAACATTCTGGACAAGAGATACTGGAAGGACACCGGCGCAAGTTACGGCGACACATTTATTCATCTGGGCGCGCCGACGACAGTACGGTTATCGGCACACTACACTTTCTGATTTCCGGACTGAGGTAAAGGATGCGGGCGCGATGAGTGCAGCGGCAATAACGCATGGATTGGACGGCAAGCTGGTCGAGCCCGACTGGCCGCAGCTCACTCTTGCCGAAGTGCGCTCGCTGCTTGCCGACTTTCCCAGCTGCGGCGATCCGGTAAAGATTCTTTCAGTAAGTCCGCGGCCATTTTCCGCTGCGAGTGTTGTGTCTGCGGGCGACAGGCGCGCTTTTATCAAGCGCCATCACAGAACGGTGCGCGATCGGGAGGGATTGCTCGAAGAGCATCGCTTCATGAGTCATCTGCGAACTCATGGTGCGCCTGTTCCATTGGTCTTTGAAAACGCTTTGGGCGAGACGGCCATTGAGCGCGGCGAGTGGACCTACGAAGTGCATGAAACGCCCGCGGGCGTGGACTTGTATGAGGATGCGCTCTCATGGACACCGTTCTTTTCGACGCAACATGCGCGTTCGGCAGGTGAGGCACTGGCGCGTTTGCACATAGCCGCACAAGAATTCAACGCACCGAGGCGCAAGTCACAACCGCTTGTCGCAAGCTTTACGATCTTTGCGGCAGAGGATCCAAACCCGGCAATGGAGCGCTATCTGGCTGCGCGGACGGCTCTGGCCAGCGACGAGGCTACGCGTCAGAACTGCGACGAAGCGCTGGAATTACTTGCGCCATTTTATGCGGAACTGAGCCCGTTCTTGCCTGCGCTCGAATCACTGTGGACACATAACGATCTACATGCCTCGAATCTTTTTTGGAGTGATGCAAGCGATGCGGCGCGGGCCGTAGCGGTGATCGACTTTGGCCTTGCGGATCGCACCAACGCTGTGCATGATCTGGCACAAGCAATCGAACGCAATATCGTGGAGTGGCTTGAATTGCGCGATGGAACGGAAACACCTTTGCACCTCGATCATCTCGAGGCTCTGCTCTACGGTTATGAATCGGTGCGTCCTCTGAGCGACGAAGAAGCCGCCGCGCTTGCTCCGATGACCGCAATCTGCCACGCGGAATTTGCGCTGACGGAGGCGGATTATTTTCTTGGCACGCTTCATTCGCGGGAGAAGGCGCGGGTTGCTTCCAGGGATTATTTAGTGGGTCATGCACGCTGGTTTTACGGCGCGGACGGAAGGAAGCTGCTGAATGCGATTAGGCGTTGGTCGGAAGCGCGGATGAAAGTTGGCAAACAATGAATTGGACGGCCATGAGCAATTATTTTATTGAGCATTGGTTGGAAATTGCGGGCGTTATCACGACGGTTCTGGGCATTGCGCTTACGACAGGACGCAAGCTGGCATGTTGGCCCGTTGTCCTGATCTCGGATGTGATTTACCTTGTCGTTTTCTATCAAGCGCAGTTGTACTCCGATGCGCTGCTGCAAATATTCTTTCTAGCTTTTACTCTCTACGGCTGGTGGTATTGGTGGCGCGGCGTGCGCGATGAAGGAGAGGTTCGCGTGGTTCGTCTGAGCTTGCCCATCATGCTGGCGGGATTGACTGCTGGCGCAGTGGGTAGCGTCGTGCTGGGCGAGTTGGCAAAACAGGTCCATGCAGCGCTGCCGTATCTTGACGCGACGCTGGCTAGTTATAGCCTAGTGGCCAGTTGGTGGGCGGCGCGCAAGCACATCGCCAATTGGTGGCTATGGATTTTTGTGGACTTGGTCTACATTGGTGAATATATCTATAAAGATTTGTGGCCCACGGCGATTCTTTATGCGGGGCTCGTGGTGTTGGCTGTATTTGGACTCGTACTTTGGCGTCGCGCGGCGCACAAGAATGAGATTCAGATCGCCGCTTGAACCACGTTATGTAATAGCTCACCGTTGATGTAGCGGCGCAATTCTTCAGCCGCGGTCTTGATGGCGCGCGGCGCAAATTGCGGGGTTGATCCGGCTACGTGAGGCGTGAGCAACAGATTGGGGCAGTTCCACAACGGATGGCCTTCAGGCAGCGGTTCGGGATCAGTAACGTCGAGTGCGGCGCGAATGCGACCCTCGTTGAGTGCGTCAACCAATGCGTCTGTGTCCACTATCGGCCCGCGTGCGGCATTGACCAGCAGCGCGCCTTGCCGCATCAAAGAGAGTTGACGGCGGCCAATCAGATGATGCGATTCAGCAGTTGAGGGCAGAATCAGAATCACGATTTCTGCTTGTGGCAATAAGCTGTCTAGCTCACTTGCGGCATGAACATCCGGCGCGGTGCGCGCAGTGCGGGCGACGCGGACTAACTCAATGTAAAAGGGCGTGAGCATCCGCTCGATCTCTTTGCCGATAGCACCGTAGCCCACCAGCATTACGCTTTTGCCGGTAAGCTCTTCCAGCATCGCGGGTGGATGCAGAGGCCGCGCGTCGCCAGTGATGCGCGCGTAGTGGGCGTTGGCATCGAAGCGGCGCTTCCACACTCCGGAACGCTGAATGTCAAGATAAATTGGAAAGTATTTCAGTGTGGCGAGAATAGCGCCGACAGTCCACTCGGCGGTGGAGATGTTATGCGCGCCGCGAGCATTGCAGATGGTGACGTGCGGTCCGGCTAGAGGGGGAATCCACTCCGTGCCAGCCAGCAGCGAAAGAATCAGCCGTACGCCGCTCAGCCGCGGCCAGATTTTGATGGCCCGCGCGGGATATGGATTGGGAATCCAGACGTCGATTTCCGTATCGATGTCAAGATCGTCAGGCAGTGGAATGAGTTCGATTTCCGCGGGGAAATCGGCAAACAACTCCGCGCCAATGGCGGCTGGGTATCCGACTCGAAGCATAGTTTCGCAATCCCGGAAATTCGGGCTCCATATTATTATGCTACACGGAATGGGCAGCACCAATTATCAAAGAAGTCAGAGAAAAACAACTCGTCTGTGAAGAAATAGTGAGTGCAATCAGTGCTCGAAGCCTCTGTAATAATGCATTCTGTAAGCAGGAGATTTTTGCGGTCACAAATTAAATATATGCGCCTGAAAGCTAACAAGACGTTGTCTCAGCGGCAGCTTGCCATCAAGCTGCGCGTGGAGCGCGAGGAGAACGCAGGATTCTTAACCTGGGAGCGCCGGCGGCTGCTGATTCACGCGGCAAAGACAGCGCTGGCGGCGGCACTCTGCTGGTGGATCGCGATGCTCTTTGGGCTGCACGACGGCTACTGGGGCTCAATCAGCGCGATCATCGTACTGCAATCGAATTTTGGCGCAACGATTTCCGCCTCGCGCGATCGCATTCTTGGGACATTGATTGGCGCGCTGCTTGGCTTTGCGTTCGCCGAGTTTGGCGCGCTGCCGTGGAACTACATTCTGGCTGTATTGGCGGCGGTGATTGTCTGCGGATTGCTTGGCCTGCGCAGCAGTTCGCGGTTGGCTGGCGTGACCATTACTATCGTGATGCTGGTGAAAACCGGTTCGCATTGGACGCTTGCGCTGGACCGCGTGATGGAGGTTTTTGTAGGCATCGTGGTGGCTATTGGCATCTCCACGCTGGTCTTTCCGGATCGCGCGCGGTTGCGGCTGCGCGACGGATTGGCGCAGGAGTTTCTGGTGCTGGGTACATTTTTTGAGGGGATTCTGGAGGGCTTTCGCGGAGCGCCATCGGAGAATCTTACTGCTTTGCGCGAGCAGATCTCAGCCACGCTGCGCAGCAACAACCAACTGCTGGAAGCCGCGCGCAATGAGCCCTCCGGCGGCCCAGGATGGCGCGAGGGCCTGGGCATGATTACGCAGTTTGGCCGCTCACTTTTCGATGCGCTGGTGGCACTTGAGTTCGCCGTGCAAGACAGTCACGAGGATCGATACGCGCGGCAATTGGAGCCGGCTATGGGACGGCTAGCCGTGGATATTCGCATTGGATTTCATTATGTTGCCGAGTGCATTCACGAGTGGCGTTTTCACATTCCACCGCCGGGATTGCACCTGGAGGAAGACATTGCGCAACTGGAGGCGCGCATGGCCGAGGTGCGGCATACCGGCTTCCAGTTTCCGCAAGACGAGATTTTGCGCGCCTACGCCGTGCAGCTTCATCTGAAACAAATTGCCCGGCTGCTGCGCGCCTCGCGCGTGGAGACGAGCAGCGCCATTGGCGAAGCGCAAAAATAAAAATTCAGACCGTGAGCAACTCAGTGTAGACGGCCATGCCGACGACTGCATCGGCGCCTAATGCATCCAGCGCATCGACCTCCTGCTGGCTGCGAATGCCGCCCGCGACGATGAGTTGCCGCTGGGTGAGCTTGCGCAAGCGCGCGGCGGTCTGGATGGGAAAGCCCTGCATCAATCCTTCGCCGTCTACATGCGTGTAGAGAAACGCGCTGGCATAAGGATCGAGTTGCGGAATTGCCTCGTCGGGCGTGAGCTCGACTTGCGCCTTCCAGCCTTTTACAGCGATGCGGCCGTTCTTGGTGTCAATGCCTGCGACGACGCGCTGCGCGCCGACAGCAGAAGCAAGCGAGGCCGCGAATTCGGTGTTGACTTTGCCTTCCGAAGAAAATAAAGCAGAACCAATAATGACGCGCTTTGCGCCTGCTTCGAGCACTTGTTGCGCGCGCTCGATGGAGTGGATGCCGCCGCCTGCCTGGACCGGCAGCCTCTTGGCGATTTGCGCGACGAGTCTTGAGTTATCGCCCTGTCGCATCGCGGCGTCCAGATCGATAAGTTGGACTAAAGGAAATTTCGAGAATTTTTGGATCCAGTATTCAAAGTCGTCAAAGGCCAGACGGAGTTTTTCGCCTTGCACAAGCTGAACGATCTGGCCGCCCAGCAAATCTATCGATGGAATCAGCATGGAAGCCTCACGGGGACGCCGGCCTTGGCCAGCTCTTCTTTGAGCGAACGCGCGCTCGAAATTTTGAAATGGAAGATGCTCGCCGCCAAAGCCGCGTCTGCTTTGCCGCGCCCGAAGACATCGACAAAATGCTCGACAGTTCCCGCGCCGCCCGAGGCGATGACGGGAATGCCGACGGCCTCACTGACAGCAGCGGTAAGTTCGCAATCGAAGCCGGTCCTCATGCCGTCCGAGTTCATGGAGGTGAGCAGAATCTCACCCGCACCGCGATCTTCGGCCTCGCGCGCCCACTCGACAACTGTTCGACCGACGGAACGGCGGCCTCCTTGAACGTACACTTGCGCATCGCGCACGGGGTCGGCGGCATCGGGATCGCGGCGCGCATCGATGGCGACGACTACGGCCTGCGCGCCAAAGCTGCGACCGATGGCGTCGATGAGCTTTGGGTTTTTCAATGCGGCGGAGTTCACGCTGATCTTGTCCGCGCCGGCCTCGAAGACCTGCGCCGCATCGTCGGCAGAGCGAATGCCGCCGCCGACGCAGAAGGGAACAAATAATTCCAGAGCGGTGCGGCGAACGGTATCGAGCAGCGTTTGGCGGCCTTCGTGCGTTGCGGTGATGTCGAGCAGGACGATTTCGTCGGCACCCTCGCGGGCATGGCGCGCGGCTTGCGTTGCTGGATCGCCGGCGTCGATGAGATCGACAAACTGCACGCCTTTGACGACGCGGCCGTCATGCACGTCGAGGCAGGCGATGATGCGTTTGGTTATCATTTAATTCCCTTCCCATTTGAGAAAGTTGCCGAGAATCTTTAGGCCGGTTGCACTGGATTTCTCTGGATGGAATTGGACGCCCATCACGTTGCCGCGTTCGACGGCTGCGGCGAAGGGTTCGATATAGTGCGTGATCGCCGCGGTGTCGGCTGTGACGGGGGCTCTGTAGGAGTGCGTGAAGTAAACGTGCTCGCCGGGTTCGACTCCGGCTAGAAGGCGCGAGTCAGGACGGACTTCAAGAGAATTCCAGCCGACGTGGGGAACTTTTTCTGTGCTTTCGGAAAAGTGTGCGCAGGATTCGGCGAAGTGTCCGAGGCCGGGCTGATCGGGCGCTTCGCTTGAGCCTGAGTAGAGCCACTGCATTCCTACGCAGATGCCGAGAAAGGGAACGCCGCGGGCTATGGCTGCGCGAACCGCGGTCGTGAGGCCAGTTGAGTCGAGGCGCTCGGTGGCTGCGAAATGGCCTACGCCAGGAAGCACAATGCGCTCGGCGGCTTCAACCAACGCAAGGTCGCCGTCGGTGACGATGGGCTCAGCGCCCAAGTGACGCAGCGTCTTGAGCACTGAAGTGAGATTGCCGGCTTTGTAATCGATCACCGTTACGCGCATTTAGTCATCTCCAAATTCGTACATTTGGTCGATCTCGCAATTCCTCAGGGGCTAAAGCCCAGGCTCTATTTTAGGCGTCTGGCGGCACGACTAAAGTCGTGCCCTGATACAAAGCGGATTTTTGATTTGCATTCAATCGTTTCAGAGTAAGCCCTTGGTGCTGGGCAGCATCTCGCCCAATTGCTTGTCCTTCGAGCAGGCTACGCGGAGGGCGCGGGCGAAGGCTTTGAAGATGGCTTCGATCTTGTGGTGATTGGAGCGGCCGTACATGGTTTTTACGTGGACATTGGCTCGGGCTCCGCGCGCGAAACCCTCGAAAAAATCTGTGACCAACTCGGTTTGCAGATCGCCGACCAGGCGCGTACGGACTTTGGTCTCGACGGCGAAGGCGGCACGGCCACTTAGATCGATTGCGGCAATGGCCAGAGTTTCGTCCATGGGCATAAGGAAGTATCCGGCGCGTAGAATGCCGCGCTTGTCACCGAGGGCGCGGTCAAAGACTTCGCCGAGCGCGATGCCGACGTCTTCGACAGTGTGGTGCTGATCGACGTCAAGGTCGCCGTCGCATTTAAGTTCGAGATCGAAGGCTCCGTGGCGCGTGAAGAGCTCCAGCATGTGATCGAAGAAGCGAATGCCGGTGGAGATTTTGTATTGGCCGCTGCCTTCGATGGTGAGCTTGATATTGATGCGCGTCTCGGTGGTATTGCGTTCAAAGTTTGCGGTGCGCAGGGCCGACTTCGAGATTTCATCCGTATTCATGGAAGATTCCCTCAGGGGCTAAAGCCCCGTCTCTCATTACTTGTTCAATGTACGGGCTAAAGCCCGTACCCTTCACGAAATTGAGTTATTCCGCAGTCTGTAAAGCCCGTACCCTTCACGAAATTGAGTTATTCCGCAGTCTGTAAAGCCCGTACCCTTCACGGAATTGAGTTATTCCGCAGTCTGTAAAGCCCGTACCCTTCACGGAATTGAGTATTTCCGCAGTCTGTAAAGCCCGTACCCTTCAAAACATCTTAGTACTTATTGGTTCCCTGTCTTCAGCGCAGTGAGCGTTTTGTTCAGGGCTGCCGCTGCCTGGCGCATTTGCTCGCGTGTTCCGATGGTGATGCGGACGCGGCCATCGCAGCCGGGATCGCTGGAGCGGTCGCGCACGAGAATGCCCGCAGCGCTCATCAACCGCGTGAACTCCTTGTGGCGCGCGCCGATTTCTACCAATACAAAATTTGCTTGGCTGGGCCAGCGGCGAACTCCTGCTTCATCGAGTGCGATTTCAAACTCGGTGCGCGCGGCAAGGACTTCAGCAACGTACCAATCGAGATAAGCCGCATCTTCAAGCGCGGGGGGCAGACAAGCCAGAGCCAGCGAGTTCACGCTGTACGGCGAAAGAACGCGCCGTACCCATTGCATCAAACTCACTGGTCCGGCAAGCAGGCCGAGGCGCAATCCGGCAAGGCCATAGGCTTTGGAGAAGGTGCGCGCAACAATTAAATTGGGGACGAGGCCGATGAGATCGATGAGCGTTTCACCGTGGAAATGAAAGTAGGCTTCATCAACCAGCACAACTGCGTGGGGCGCTCGCGCGGCGATTTCAAGCAACTGGGCGCGGGTGGCCGCGGAGCCGGAAGGGCTGTTGGGATTGGCGATGGCGATGATCTTGGTGCGCGGCGTGATGGCCGCAAGCAAGCGATCGAAGGGAAACTGCAAGTCGTCCGCGGCCTGCACGGCGACCGTTTGCGCATCGGTGGCCGACGCGTAGATTTCATACATCGTATAAGTGGGCACGGGCAGCAGCAACTCATCGCCCGCTTCAAGGAAGGCCTCGAAGAGCACGTGAATGGCTTCATCGACGCCATTGGTAAGCACGAGTTGCGCAGGTTCAAGGCCAAGGTACGCAGCGACGATGGCCTCGACCGGTTCGCGCTCGGGATAGCGCGTAAGGCTGCCCGCAGAGATGCGGCCCAGAACCTCACGCACCTTGGGCGAGCAGGCGACGGTGTTCTCATTGAAGTCCAGGCGCAGCGTGTCGCGAGAGCCGAGGGGAGGGTGATACTCCTTCATGGCTTGCACACGGGCGCGCGGCTTGGGAGAGAGTATTGTTACGGCTTCAGTCACTAGAACTCCTTGCGAGCAAGAATGCAAAAAGAATCTTTTGATAAGAAATCGGCAAGTTAGCCACCGCTTCGCGGTGATGGCAAGTTAGCGAGTTGGCGATAATTCATTTCATCCGAAACTTGACGCTATTAGTCGAGTTGCTCCTTGTGAGACGCGTGCGAATCGCTGCCGCGTGACCGGAGAGGCCTTCAGCTTCGGCGAGCAAAACGGCTTGCGGACCGAGCACGCGCATGGCTTTCGCGTTGTACTGCTGCACGGTGATGAGCTTGACGAAGTCGTTGACGCTGAGACCGCCGCGCACCCGCGCCATTCCGCCAGTGGGCAGGGTGTGATTGGGACCGGAGATGTAATCGCCCATGGGCTGCGCAGACCAGCGGCCGATAAAGACCGAGCCCGCGTTCTGAACCCAATCGAGATCGCTGGCCGCATCGACGGTGAGGTGTTCGGGGGCGAGGCGATTGGTGATTTGATGCGCTTCGCCGGCGGAGGACGCGAGGATTACGAGGCCGTTGCGGTCGAGTGCTTCACGCGCGACGGGGTTGTTGGCGCTCCGCGCTTTTACTTTTTGGACGGCCTCCTTTGCCAAGTCAACACGCGTGGTAATGAAGATAGCCAGCGCTTCGGGATCATGCTCGGCCTGCGCTACGAGATCGGAGGCTATGTCGTTTGCATCGCCGCGCTCACTTGTAACAACGATCTCGGTGGGACCGGCGAGCATGTCGATGGCGCAATCAAAAGCGACGAGTCGCTTGGCCGCGGTGACGTACAGATTTCCCGGTCCGACGATTTTATCGACACGCGGAATGCTTGCTGTTCCGTAAGCCAGCGCGGCTATGGCGTGTGCGCCGCCGAGGCGATAGAACTCGGTAATGCCGAGGAGATGCGCGGCTGCAAGAGTCTCCGGCGCAGGCTTGGGCGAGACGACCGCGATGCGCGCGACGCCCGCCACTTGCGCGGGAATCGCGGTCATCAGCAGTGTGGAGGGCAGCGGATGACGGCCGCTGGGCACATAGCAACCCACTGCGCCGAGTGGGCGAACTAGCTGGCCGGTGAAGAGACCGGGGATGGGCTCTTCACTGAAGGATGCAGGCAGTTGCGAGACTGCGAAGTTGCGAATCTGTTCGGCGGCTGTTGTTAGCGCCTGGCGCATGGCGGGATTGATTGCCTCCCAAGCGGCGGCCATTTCATCGGGCGCGATGCGCATCTTCGCTGGGTCAGTGAGACCATCAAATTTAGTGGCGTAATGCAGCAGCGCGCGGTCGCCATTCTTGTGCACGGCGGAGACGATGCGCCGGACGGCGGGCAGCACGGTGTCGAGTGCCGCGCCGCCGCGTTGTTCCAGAGCGGCGAGCAGCTCTTCTGTCTGTTTTGCGCCGCGGCCTTTTGTTCTGATGATTTTCATTCACGTTCTCCGACGGTTGAGGGAATTCTTTCCATAACCGAGTTACGGTTTGATATTCCCTCAGGGGCTAAAGCCCGCCTTTACTTTGTGGCATTTGCGGCACGACTAAAGTCGTGCCCTGATACAAAACATGTCTTCGATTGAGTTTTTCCGCAGTCTGTAAAGCCCGTACCCTTCAAATGCAGCCAAATAGCAAATCGGATTCCTACAGCACGACCTTGTTGAGCGGATACTCGACGATGCCTGTTGCCTTTGCTGCTTTGAGCCTGGGAATCACATCGCGGGCGACGCGCTCTTCAACGATTGTGTTGACCGCGACCCACTCCGAGTTACTGAGTTGAGAGATGGTGGGCGAATTGAGCGCGGGCAGCACGGCGAGGACGGTTTCAAGATCTTCGCGCTTGACGTTGAGCATGAGACCGACCTGCGATTGGGCATCGATTGCGCCGCGCAGCATGAGGGCAATCTGGTCGATTTTTTCGCGCTTCCAAGGGTCGGCAATGGCTTTTTTACCGGCGATCAGATGCGTCTCGCTCTCCATGACGGTGTCAATAATTTTAAGGCGGTTAGCCTTGAGCGAGCTGCCGGTCTCAGTCACTTCAACAATGGCGTCGGCGAGGGTGGGCGGCTTGACTTCCGTTGCGCCCCAACTGAATTCAACCTTGACATTGACGCCTTTGGCGGCGAAGTAACGCTTGCTGACTTCGACTAACTCAGTGGCGACGATTTTGCCTTCAAGGTCTTCCGCTTTTTCAAATCCGCTGTTTTCTGGAACGGCGAGCACCCAGCGCACCTTGCGGCGGCTCTGCTTGGAGTACGTCAGCGAGGTGATGCTAGTGAGGTCGAGGCCACTCTCAACAACCCAGTCGATGCCGGTGAGGCCGGCGTCAAGAACGCCGTGATCGACGTAGCGGGCCATCTCTTGCGCGCGAATCAACATGCACTCGATCTCGGGATCGTCGATGGAGGGAAAGTAGGAGCGGCCGTCGGCGTAGATATTCCAGCCGGCGCGTTTGAAAAGCGCAATTGTCGCATCTTGAAGGCTGCCTTTGGGGATGCCGAGTCTGAGCTTATTAGCCACGAGTTACCTCTTTCTGGTTGGATTGCGGTGCGGATGCATCGACGGCAATGGGCTTGGTGAAGCAACTGACGGTGCCTTCGTGGCAGACCAGTCCGTCGCCTTCGACCTCGACGCGAAACAACAGGGTGTCGTTGTCGCAGTCGGTGGCGGCGGAGACGATGCGCAGGCGGTTGCCGCTGGTTTCGCCTTTCATCCAGAGCTTTTGGCGGGTGCGGCTCCAGAAAGTGACGAAGCCGGATTCCAGAGTTTTTGCGTAGCTGGTGGGGTTGAGGAAGCCCAGCATCAGCGTTTCGCCGGTGCGCGCATCCTGGACGATGCCGGGGACGAGGCCGTCCATTTTTTCAAAGTCGATTGTGGGATTCGAGATGCTCATTGTTTTCCTTATTCTGGTTGAGATTTGTGATTGGGCAAGAAAAAACCCACCTGCGAAGTGCGCCGGCGGGCTTGGGTGTTTCTCGATCTCTCTGGCCGATTACATCAGGCCATGGCAGTCCGCCGGCATGGGGGTTCCATGATGGTGGGGATGGCCGAGATGGCGGTTGCTCTGCATCTGATTCAAACCATAAAGGAAATGGCGGGGCGATGTCAACAGACTGCTGGCGGCCTGGAGGCGATCATCATGAGCCTGAGAGGCCGGGATTGACCCTGCGGCCATGCACTGCCTATGGTGGAGAGAGTACGGCAGTACCGCCGAAAGGATTCTTGTGACCTCTGAGGACCAGCCCTTGCCCATCGCCGCTCCGCTCAAGAAGACTCCGCTCAACGCCGCCCACCGCGCGCTGAAGGCCAGGATGGTGGACTTTGGCGGCTGGGATATGCCGGTCGAGTATCCAGGCCAGGGCGGTGGCCTGATAGCCGAGCACATGGCAGTGCGCACCGGGGTGGGCCTCTTCGACGTGAGCCATATGGGCGAGATTCAGTTTCGCGGGCCCGGCGCGCTGGCCGCCATACAGCAGATCACGATGAACGATGCCTCGCGCCTCAGCGATGGGCAGGCTCACTACTCGGCGCTGCTGACGCCGGAGGGCACTTATGTGGACGACATTCTGGTTCACCGGCTCAGCCAGAACGACTACCTGCTGGTGGTGAACGCCGGAACCAAAGACAAGGACTACGCATGGATTCGCAAGCAGGTGGGCGGATTGGGCGGCATTCACATCAGCGACTACTCCGACTACTACGCGCAGATAGCCGTGCAAGGGCCGAGGGCGCTGGAAACGCTGCAAAAGCTGACGAAAGTGGATTTGGCCGCGATTAAAAACTACTGGTTCGCCTGGGGCGAGGTTGCCGCGGTGGCGAATGTGCTGATTGCGCGCAGCGGCTACACCGGAGAAGACGGCTTTGAGGTCTATCTGCCGGCGGACGTGCAGACGGCGGAGAAGGCGTGGAATGCGCTGCTGGAAGCGGGCGCGGAGTTTGGCATTTGCCCCTGCGGGCTGGGGGCGCGCAACACGCTGCGGCTGGAGGCGGGCATGCCGCTCTACGGCCACGAGATTTCTGACTCGATCAATGTGTACGAAGCCGGGCTGGAGCGCTGGCTCAAGCTCGACAAAGGTGAGTTCATTGGCCGCGAGGCTTTGCAGGCCGTTGAAGCAGGTGGCGGGCCGAAGCGCAAGCTTGTGGGGCTGGAGATGGTGGAGCGCGGAATTGCCCGCGATGGGTACCTTGTACTTTCCCTGGATGGAGAAGAGATTGGCACAGTGACTTCCGGCTCGCCCGCGCCTTTTCTCAAGACGAATATTGCCTTTGCGCTGGTGCCCGCGGCGGTGGCTGCCAGCGGCGAGGATGTGCTGGTGCAGGTGCGCGCGAATCGAGTGCGGGCAAAGCAGGTTCCGGCGCCGTTTTACAGGCGAGCGAAGAGGGGTTAGGCGAAAGCGGTCGATTCTGGCTGAAAGCGAAGGATTGGCGAACAATAAACGAACGAACTAGAGCATTTTCACAGTTCCTGTAGGGTTGAGTTCGTGGTTTCCCACCCATTTCACAAAGAACATGAAATGGATGGGCACCCAGAATTCGTGTGGTTTATGAATACGGCGGGTTGGGAGGAAGTGGTATCCCAGATCCCAAAATCGGGATCTGGGGCACCCGGTTGTGTACATTGCTAGCCTGTGGCGGACCACGGAAAGACTAACGACTGAAGGTTACATATTTGCGTCCGGCATAGAGGCGGAAGCCTCCGGCGGGGTCGGCCGTCACTTCCAATGGCAGCGGATGCTTGAGAGCGGCATCCTCGGCCGAGCTTACTACAACCACTTCATGCGCGCCGACATCGGTGACAACGAACTTGTCGCCGACAAATCCAACGCCGTAGATGCCCGCGCCAAGACTTCCGGTGCCCAGTTTGATGGGAACCTCGGTGATGAAGTAGGCCTGATACTTGGCCTGCACGCCGGTTGAGTAGCCGCTGGTATCCACCAGGGTTGCCAGAACGAAGAAGCCGTCGGCAAACTTTACGCCGCCCGAATTGCGCAGTTCCGTTGGCGCTTGCTGCCCTTTGTAGAAGACACTTGCCGGCAGAATCTTCTGCGTGTCGGCTGCCTTGAGAACTGTATCGCTGCCCTGCGCCACCATCGCGCCGGGCACCGCCATCATTGTTACGGCCAAAGCACTGGCCGCCGCCATTTTGAGAATTCGCATCGTGAAACCTCCTGATTTCTGCTGCGTATCGGAGTATATCGCACCCTCCGCCGCGCTGGCTGCTCCTAGTTCTCGATGGAGAGCACGTCGTAATAGTAATTGATGACGACTTTTTTGACCGGCGCGGGCAGTTTGCCCAGCGGCACCGTCTGCTCGATGGTCTTGTTTCCGCTTACGGTGAACGATCCCAGGCGGATGATCTTGCCGTCGGTCAACTCGACATAGATTGGCACCAGCATCTTGAATTTGTCCGAGACTCCGGATTGCACCAGCTTGAGATGCAAGCTGGTCGCATCGCCGTTCTGCGTGGCCTGGCCCTCAAAGTGATAGGTGGGCAAATCCGTGCCGTAGACATACTGGTTGAAGAACCAATCCATGCGGTGGTTGCCATCCAGATCCATCTGCGGACTCATGTGGCGTTCGACGGCGGCCTTGAAGTCCTCGGTGGTGGCGGCCTGCAGGCGATGACTGTCCACGAAGTCGTGCATGGTGTCTTTGAAGCGGGCGTCGCCGTCTTTGGGAGTCCACATCATCATGCGGATCATATGCAGGATGTATGCGCCTTTGGGATAGACAAGATTCTGGTAGATTCCCCAGCCAGCCTTGGGCGAACTAAGCCGGATGCCCATGGTGAGTGGGCCGACGTCGATAGGCCGGAAGCCAAATTCGTTCTTTTCAGTAATCAGTTTGCGTTGCTGCTTCCAGAATTCGAGAAACTGGTCGGTTTGGTGCTGAGCCTGCAGATAGATCGTAGCCGAAGTGTCCGCAAATCCCTCGCTCATCCACTGATCGCGATAACTGCGGAAGCCGACGGTCTGACCCCACCATTGATGCGCAACTTCGTGCGGAGTCACAATTGTCCAGTACAGATCAAATGCGTTGCTGCCAAGCAGAAAATGCCGTTGCGTCTCGTCGAAGAAGCCACAAACGGGCAAATAAACCAGCATCGGCCAACTTTGACCGTAGTCACAGGCTGACTGCTGGGTCAATGCGATGTGAGAAAAAGGCAGTGGGCCGAAGTAGTTAATATAAGTCTGTGCCGCTGCCTCACCTTGCGTGAGTTCGCTTTCCAGCATGGGTGTGGTGTTAAGCCCACGCCCCCCAATAGGCTCGGTATTGGCGTAAGCATCCACAGTGAACTCACCTTCCGGCGGGATGCTGAATTTAGCTTCCTTGTTTTTAAACTCACCGAGACTGAATCCCACCACAGCTAGCGGAAATTCCGTCTTCCATTCCGACGTGTTCACGCCGCCGTCGGTCTTCTCGCTCACCTTGGTCCCCGTGGCGATCAACTGCAAGTCTTTGGGTACATGAAAGAGCATCCGATAGTTGGCGTAGTCACCCAAACCCTGGCTAGAGTTTGGATACCAGTTCTCCCGGGCAACAGGATAATAGTTTCCAGCGCCCTCGTTGAGGACCACGTCCTTGCCACCGTATGTGATCTTTAAAGTTGTAGTTTCGCCTTTGTGGATAGGCTGCGCCAGCACCACGCCAAAATCTGGATCGTCCTCTTTCTTTTCCTGCACAAAGTCGAGAGCTTCACCCTTGGCGGTTTCCACCTTGCTGACACGTAGCGTGGAATAGAGATCGAGCGGAATCACCGCGACGCCATCTTGTTGAGCACGCAACTCGACGGTGGCCAGGCTGGATAGAAAGCCGCTTTTTTCGATGGTGACGTCGAGATTTTCATTTTCTATTTTGTATGCGGCGTTGTGCTCGTTGCCGCCAGCCGTGCCGTTGGCGTACTCGGCGGCGCGATGGAAGCCGAGTAAATAGGTGACTCCCCATTCGTTCTTGCTGAAGAGCGAGACTTCTTCAGGCGCAACATCGCCGGAGCCTTGCGGGTCTAGCTCGAAGAACAAGTGTCCGTTTTTCTTGCCATGAATGGCCGCAAAGAAGTACTCACCCGTTGCCGGGCTCAGCACGTCCTGTAGCAGGCGCAAGTCAAGGTTGTTGTGGATTTGGTGGCGCATGTAATCGCGCAGCCCCTCGGCCTCTTTTGAGTAGGCCGAATCCGGCTCGCCCTTGCCGGTGGCGGCTTTGCGCAACTCCGCGGCAGTTGCATCGGTGAAGCGCAGCACGACCTTGTCGAAGTCTTCGTCGAACTGGTCAGTGTGATTCAAAATGGAGAGATTGTGCTTCTCCTGCTCTGTGGGCGGAGTGATGTGCAGGTGGCCGTCACCCTTGAAGACCGCGCCGGTGACTTTGCCGTTCACCTCGCCATAGAATGCAAAGCTGCCGCTGCGGAAGGTGAAGGCTGCCGCATCCCGGTGCAGCTCCAGATTGCTGACCGTGATGACTTCACTGCCCGGCAACAGGCCGCGCAACTGCTGATAGCTGGCATTGCTGTTGGCGGCATGTTGGGCATTAAGCGCCATAAATCCATGAAGAAGAAAAATGACGAGGAGAGCGAAGGGCAGACGAACGCGGATCAACAATGAAGGCTCCTTCTTGAATCATTTTTGTGACACGAGTATAGGCGATGGGAGGGATTGCCGTCGAAACATATTAAGGCGGGAACAAATCAGACTCCCTGTGTTGGTTTCCCATCGATGGCCGGGTGGTGCGACAATCGATGCGTCGGGGCTGAGGGCTCCGGCCAGGATTCTTCCTCATGGAGAGAAACACATGAAGCGTTTACTGAATCTAATGATCTGTATGGGCCTGCTTGCCGCGTCTGCGCTCACCTTGTCTGCCCAGCAGGGCCCGCCCAAGAGTCCGCCGGCTACCGCGTCGGCCAGCATCGCCGGCAAAGCGATCACGATCACTTACAGCTCACCCCGAGTCAGAGGCCGGGCCGGTCAGATTTTTAGCAAAGACGGGCTGATCAGTCACGATCCCACCTATCCGGTGTGGCGCGCGGGCGCCAACTCCGCCACTCTGCTGCACACCGATGCCGGCCTTACGCTGGGCGACTTGAGTGTGCCCAAGGGCGATTACTCGCTGTACGTGGATATTTCAGACGCGGATCACTGGGTGCTGGTGGTGAACAAGCAGACCGGCCAATGGGGCACGGTTTATGACAAGGCGCAGGATCTGGGCCGGGTGAATTTGACCATGAGCAAACCCGCCGCGCCGGTGGAAAATCTGATGTACACACTGACGGATCTGGGCGGCACGAACGGCAAGCTCACGCTGGAGTGGGAGAACTATTCGGCATCGGTCAAGATTGCGGTGCATTGATAGCCGCTGCGTGAGCGGGCTGCGGCAGGACGGCGCTTTGCGGATCAAACCCGCCCTGCCGATACAATGAGTGAAGTGGGTTATTTCTCCACCGGCCTTTTTCTATCGGCCTATTCTCTATCGGAGGGATACAAACTTTGCCTTTGTATGCATATCGCTGTACGCAGTGCGGCCATCGCTTTGAGAAGATCCAGCATTTTTCGTCTGAGCCTGAGCTTGTATGCCCGGTTTGCCAAGGTGTGCTGGAGCGTCCGCTGACTGCGCCGCGCCTGCACTTCAAAGGGGCGGGCTGGTATGTGAACGACTACGCGGCCAAGAGCAGTGCGCCGGCTGGCGAATCTGCTTCAACAGAGACAAAAGCCCCCGAAGCCAAGACTGAAAGTACGCCCAGCACATCGGCCGCGCCCGCGGCAACTCCCTCAGCTGCGACTGAGTCGAGTACGGCGGCGACTGGCGTGGAGACCACCTGAATTGCTAATCAATCATGAACATGTGCGGGCGTGAACTCCCACACTACATCCGGCCGGGAGGCCGGCGCTGCGATTTGGTTTTATGCCTTGCGGGAGGGCTAGCCGGTGCCCACTGACACAAGAAGGCCCTGAATTCCGGCTTGTAGACGCCGAAATTCAGGGCCGCCGATAGATACTATTCTTACCTTGCCGAAACCGGCACTACCTTTTCCAATTGCGCAATCTGCGCCTTGATCAGATCGGCATCCTGTCCTGGAGGAGTATAGGCCTGGCATTTGTGCAGATGTTGCAGCGCTTCCTTGTACTTGCCTCTGGAGGCCAGAACCACGGCCAAATGATCTTCGGTCTTGGGTGCGGCCTTGTGGCCTGGATCCATGCTCAGAGCGGTCAGCGCAGACGTCTCAGCCAACTCCTTATCCCCAATGTTGTAATAACCCATGGAATTCCAATACCAAATCTGCGGCGTGCCGCCCGGATTCAGCTGTAGCACGTGATTGGTTGCATCCACCACATCCTGCCATTTCTTCTTGAGCACGTCAGGCGTGCCGAACTTGGGATCGGAGGCTTGCCCGGCTGAGATGGAGGCAATGTGTTCGTAGGGCGGGATGTACTTTGGGTCGGCCGCGGCGGCCTTGTTGAAGGAGTTCAGCGCATCCTGCAGCTTGTTGTCCTTCTCTTGCAGCTTGCCCAGATGGTACCAGGCCTCGGCCAGTTGCGGATCGATGCTGGTGGCCTTTTGGAGGTGTTTCTTGGCGCTGCCGTAATTCTTGTCCATCTCGTCGGACTGGGCCTTGCTCAACTCCGCCAGTGCGTCGCTGGGAGCGGTAGCAATCGTGGTGCTGATAATAGAGCCCGTGGCGCGAGGATCCTGGCTCAGCGTGATGGTTCCGATATCCGGGTCGTCCATGATGGAGCCATTCTTGATGGTCAAAGTGGTCGACTCAAAGCCCTCCAGAATCGCACTGACTTTGCAGCCAACGAACTGAGCGGGATCGATTTTCTTGGGATCGCGCGCGTTCCTTACAACTTCGCTTTCCTGGTTTGAGGGCTGGATGAAAAACTCGCCCTTCTTGTTATCCGCAAGCACGTTATCGCGCACCTTGCCGTCGCACACGATGATGACGGGAATCGGATCCCATGGCAGCTTGCTGCCGGCAACAACCACTTTGCCGACAAAATGCATGCCGCCCACCTGCTCATTGAAGGTCTGGTCAAAATGGGCGCCACTGCCTGTCCCGGTCATAGCTGCGGGATTATAGTTTGAGCTCCCTCCAGCCGATGTGTTCTGGGCCTGAAGACTGGCCAATGGTACCAACGCAACCGTCAAAAACGCGGCAAAATACAGATTACGACTCATGAATCTCCTCCAAACACCCATGTAATTATACGCCCTTGATCCATAGACGCAAAACCGCGGCTTTGGTGTACGCTGCTCGGGGCCGAGAATCGAAATCCGGCTGCGTAAAGTTATTGTTATCATTCCCATTTCCGCATGAACTCACTATACTGATCTTGCGGCGAATATCGTTGCGTGGCGGGGGTGCAATTTGGTGCGCAGCCGTTGCTGGCGTTAAGTTTGCGGCCCAGCGGAGAGATTTGGTACGCTCAGGCATTCCTCGAACTGAGCAGAAGGAGGGTTTTCATCATGGCAGAAGAAAACAACAAGATCAATAGCCTGGCCTGGTTTGTGGCAGGATTGGGCGTGGGCGCGCTGGTGGGCATTCTTTATGCTCCCAAGAGCGGCCGCGAGACACGCGAAGACCTGGTCAATGGCGCCCGCGAGAGCACCGAGTATCTGCGCAACCGCACCCGCCAGGCCGCCGAACAGGTGAGCGGACTGGTGGACAAGAGCAAGGAGCAGGTTGGCGAGTACGTCGATCGCGGACGGGCGCAGTGGGAAGAATTTGTGGAGCGAGGCAAGAATCTGGTTACTGAGCAGACTACCCGAGTAAGCGCGGCCGTTGAAGCTGGCCGGCAGGCTTACAAGACTCCACCGGCTCCCGGCGAACCGACCGAGATTTAATTCCGCATTTATGCGCACGGAAGTTCGGCTCGGCATCTAGCACTTTGATAGGTTGGCGGAGGCCCGTGCTTGAACTTGGGTGGCTACCGGTGCGGCATGGGCGACGTTTCGGCCTATGCCGACGGCGGGCCGCCAAACTGGTGGGGGACTCAACAGAGACACAGTTGGCAGCGCGGCTGCGTGAGGTCATTTCAATGCAATTGCCAAAATTGGACAACGAAACGATTCTGCTGGCCTTTGCCGTTGTGACGGGGCTGGCCGTGCTGCTGCAGACGATCCTTCTTCTGGTGATCTCCGTCGCGGTGCGGAAAGCGGCCAGCGCCATTCGGGAAGAGATTCAGGATCTTCGGTCGTCGATTACGCCTGTCCTTTTTGACACGCGGGATCTGCTGACCAACGCACAGACGAGCCTGGCCAACGCGCAGGAGTTTCTGACCAACGCGCAGGGATTCTTCACCCGCGTAGCGCCAAAGGTGGAAACCGCCACCACCGACATAGTGCAGATTACCCATACGTTGCGCCTGCAATCGGTGGAATTCCAATCGTCCGCGACCGAGATTCTGGAACGGGTGCGCAGGCAGAGCATCCGCGTGGATGAGATGTTTTCCAGCCTTTTGAACACCGTGGACCGGGCTGGAGGGTTTGTGGTGCAGTCAGTCAGCAAGCCGGTGCAGCAGGTTTCCGGGATGTTACGGGCGGTCAAGGCGATCATTGAGTCGCTGCGCGGGCCGCTGGGTCAGCGCAGGACGATTCAGCCGCCGGAGAGGCTCGATTGAGCTGGAGCATTCCTGCGGATTGTCCGACTGAGTAGCTGGTTCGGCTCGAATAGTTAAGAGAGGATCATGCCTACATACCCTCATCGTCGAGGCACTCCCAGAACTTGCCAAAGAGCTTGAGACCTTGCTGGCAAAACAAGGCGAACCTTGCCTGGCATTACAGGTTTGCGCCTTGCAGATCGTGGACCGCTGCCGATGCGGAGACGATTTTTGCGCTACCTTCTATACACAAACTAGACCGGAAGGCAGTTACAGACCAAATCACAAGTGTCTTGAGCTTACTCCCAAAGAAGGAATGCTCATTCTGGATATTGTGGACAGCAAGATTATGAATGTTGAAGTTCTATTCCGAGACGAAATCCGACAGCAGCTTCACGCTATTCTGCCTTGAACGTGCCGACACTTTCTGTCTGGCATTTTCATCCTGCCCACTCACGACGAAAGAAATAATCCGTTGCAACAACTTTTGTTCGCCTTTCTGGAATCTTTCGCTTGCCGCGTCCATCCAAGAAACGCAGCTTGTTCTTTTCGAGGAGATTCTCCATGACTTTATCCGCTATTGAAGTCAATGATTTGAAGAAAGCCCCGGCTGTCGAGGGGGTTTTGCCGGTGGTGCTGGGGCGCTGGAGTGCGCGCTCTTTTGCCGATCGCGAGGTCACATCCGCCGACCTGAAGAAGGTCTTTGAGGCCGCCCGCTGGACCGCGTCTTCGTACAATGAGCAGCCTTGGCGATTCATTGTCGGGCTCCGCCACTCATCGACCTACATGAAGATATTTGAAGCGCTTGTGCCGGCAAATCAGGCTTGGGCCGGTCATGCGCCGGTGCTGATCTTAGGCGTGGCCAAAACCACTTTCAGTCACAACGACGCCCCGAACCGGGTTGCGCTGTATGACTTGGGCGCGGCCGCGTCGTACCTGACGCTGCAAGCCTCGGCACTCGGACTCACCTCTCATCAGATGGGCGGCTTTAGTCAAGACGCTGTCCGCCAAGCCCTGGCAATCCCAGACAGTTACGCTATTGGCGCTGTCATCGCGCTGGGCTATCAGGGTGAGCCGGGGGCTCTCAGTAACGAGCACCTGCTGGAGGCGGAGACCGCGCCGCGCACACGCAAGAGCTTGGGTGAGTTTGTCTTTTCCGCCTGGGACGAGCCTGCCAGCCTGGCCTGACGCTGCCGGCTGCATACAGACTGCGGAAAAGGCTTGAAACGGCGAGAGATTTCCGAATAACATCCCTCAGGGGGTAAAGCCGTATTGATTCTATGGGCTTTATCGGCACGAATGAAGTCGGCCCTTTCAAAAACAGAGGCTTCGATTGAGTTTTTCCGCAGCCTCTGTAACCCACCAGCATTCCACATTCATAGGCATGTCAAAAAATGATTGTGCCGGATATACCCTTGAAGATTACAATCGGCGCGACGGCCTTTTGATCTGGACAGGGCTTAGTGATCCGGCCCGAAAATAGAGTGGAGGTATCCCACCCATTCGGCAAAGAACGCGGGATGGATGGGGGCACTCAACATTGAGCCGGATCAATAATATGGCCGGACAAAGCTGGACGAAGCTGGACAAAATTGGACGAGGCGGAATCATGGACAATCTGGGAGTTCAATCGGCGGGCGAGGCAGTCTCTGGCCTCTCTCAGTGGCAGCGCGTGGCCAACATCTTCTCCGCGCCGTCGAAGACCTTTGACGACATCAAGCGCGGCAACAAAAGCTGGTGGATGCCGTTTGTCATTATCGCGATTGTTGGATACATTCTTTTTGCGGCCGTCTCCCTGAAGATTGGCATGCAGACCACCGTGGACAACCAGATTCGCCTCGACCCCAAGACGGAAGAGAAAATAGCCAACCTGCCGCCCGATCAGCGCGAGATGCAAGAGAAGATCTCCGTGGGCATTACGGAGGGTTTTTTCATCGCCAACCCAGTCGTAGTGCTGGCTGGCGTTGCGCTGCTCTCGGTCGGCCTGATGGCAACCATCAACTTTGTCTTCGGCGGCAAGGCTACTTTTGGCAGCGTCTTCACCGTGTGGATGTATGCCAGCCTACCGAGTATTGTCAAAACACTGTTGGGGGCGGTGGTGATCTTTGTGGCGGGCGAGCCCGATACATTCAACATCAAAAACTTCGCGCCCACAAATCTGGCGGCCTTCCTGTTTCCCAATCCCGCCGAGGCCAACAAGGCTCTCTATGCGCTGACTAGCTGGATGGACGCGATTACCATCTGGACGCTGGTTCTGCTCGGGATTGGCATTGCGACGGTGGCGGGCGTCAAGCGCAGCTCCGGCTACATTGCGGTCTTCGGCTGGTGGGCAATTTTCATTCTCTTCAGCGTGGGCGTGGCGTTGATCACGGGATGAGTCGCGGTGCTGGGTGTGCGGCCCATTCCTGACCACTAATCCTGTGTGCCCCAGGTTCCGATTTTGGGATCTGTGAACCCACAACTCTGCTGCGAGCGAGCAGCAAGTGCCTGCACCACCGCAGGTTGTTCGCCATATCAGAGCATTTTAGCTATTGCTATGAACCTCTGTGCCCCATTCATTTCATGTAGTTTGTGAAATGAGTGGGAAACTACGAACTCAACCCTACAACAACCGCGAAAATGCTCTGGTGGAATAACGGTCTACACAATTACCGAAAATGCATTAGAGACAGGACACGATTGGCGCGCTGATTTACACTTCTGGCTGGAAGCTCGGCGGCCTGTGGGTGCGGTTTGCATGGAAGGTTGCCGGCCGGCTTCCGGAGGGATATTCTTGATTCGCCAAGCCAGTCTTCGCCGAGTTTTGCCCCGTCGCCCGCAGCCCTGCCGCATAGCCGTTTCCCTGGCCGCACTTCTGCTCCTGGTGCTTCCCCTGGCCAGCCAGACGCCCGCCAAGCCCTTGAGCGTAGAGGCAATCTACGCGCATGGTCCGCTGATTGGCACGCTGCCCGAGGATCTGAGCTGGTCGCCGGATGGAAAGCACCTGACCTACATGACAGATGGAATGTTGATGGAACTGGATCAGGCGACCGGCAGGGCGCGTGTGCTGGTGGGCGATTCCAAGCTGGAGAAATTGACCGCCGGGCCAGATACCGAGCAGGACCGCGATCATCGCGAGCGCTACAAGATGCCCAGTTACCAGTGGGCGCCGGACTCGCAGCATCTGCTCTTTGACCGGGTTGGGCGGCTCTCGCTCTATGACCTGAAGAGCGGCAAGGGCGAGCAGATTGGCGATGCCGGAATGGCCTCGGGCGACGACCCGGAGTTCTCACCCGACGGCGCATCGCTGAGCTTTATCCGCAATCATAGCCTTGCGGTCGCTCGGCTGAAGGAGCCGGGCTTGCCGGTGACAGTGGTGGCCGCGGCTGAGTCGCCGGCGATTCTCAACGGCGAGGTGGACTGGATTTATTTGGAGGAACTGGACGCGCGCGGCAATACCGCCTGGTCGCCAGACTCAAAGCAGTTGGCCTACTTGCAGATGGATGAGAGCGCGGTGCCCGAGTATCCCATTACCGATTGGCTGCCCACCCACGCCAAGGTGGAGATGCAGCGCTATCCGCAGCCGGGCGACGCCAACCCCTCGGTGCGCGTGGGCGTTGTCAATGTTGACGGCGGCAAGACAGTTTGGATGCAAACCCCGATTCGCGCCGGTCAGGATTACATTCCGCGCTTTGGCTGGGTGGATGCCAAGACGCTGTGGATCGAGACGCTGACGCGCGACCAGAAGCATCGCGATCTGTATTTTGCCGACGCCGCCACGGGCCAGGCGCACGCGGTGCTGCAACTGACTGACGAGAAATTCTTCGACGACAATTACGATTTGTTTGTGGGCGACGGCTACGTTGTGCTGACGAATTGGAGCGACGGGCACAATCATGTGTATCTCTACAGCTATGACGCGGCCGATCCGTCGCACGCCAAGGCCAGACTGGAGCGGCAACTGACGCAGGGCGACTTCGAGGTTGCCGACGTGCTGCGCGTAGACACGGCGGGCAAGCTTGTCGATTACACATCGAATGAGAGCAGCATTCTGGAGCAGCAGATTTGGCAGGTGAGCTTCAGCGGTGAACGGAAGCAGTTGAGCGCAGGCGCGGGGCACCACGATTACAACTTTGCGCCCGCGGGCGGTACGTTTATCGACAAGCAATCGTCGCGGATGGAGCCGCCGACACTGAAACTGTGCGCGGAGGCGGAGAAGTGCATCGTCTTCTGGAAGGCATGGACACTGGAGCCTTACCATCTGCGCGCGCCGGAGCAGATGGAAGTGAAGGCCAAGGACGGCACATTGCTTTATGCGACGCTGCTGCTGCCGGAGGACGCAAACGATGCGGCGAGTGTGCCGGTAATTGTGAACCCTTATGGCGGGCCGGGATCGGAGGATGTGTTGAACCGCTGGAGCAACGATCTGCTCTTTGACGAGTTGCTGGCCCAGCACGGCTTTGCGGTGCTGCACACGGACAATCGCGGCATGGCCGGACGCGGACGCGCCTTTGCGCAAGCCGCTTATCGCGACTTTGGCGGAGTGCAGTTGCAAGATCAATTGACCGTGCTGGACGCGGCGCTGAAGCAGCATCCGCAACTGGACGCAAAGCGGCTGGGGTGGTGGGGCTGGAGCTGGGGCGGGAGCTTTACGCTGTATGCGATGTCGCACACGGACCGCTTCCGCGCCGGAGTTGCGGTTGCGCCAGTGACCGACTGGCTCAATTACGACTCGATTTACACCGAGCGCTACTTGGGTCTTCCCCGTGAATCCGGCTCGCGTTACGGCGAGTTTTCTTTGCTTGGCTCGGCTTTTCGTCTAAAGGGCCGTCTGCTGCTGGCGCATGGCACCGGCGACGACAATGTGCATCTGGAAAATACCGTGCAGTATGTGCAGAAGCTGATCGAGGCGGGGAAATCCTACGATCTTCAGATCTATCCGCGCAAGACGCACTCGATCAGCGGCGCCGATGTGCGGACGCAGTTATACGGCAGAATTCTGGCGCATTTCGAGGAGTATTTGAAGCCCTCGGCGCAGTGACGCGGCGGCTTGCGATGAGCGGGAGCATTTTTAAGGATTGCCTGAGGAATCGCCCACCTCACCGCCGCCGCGCCCGCCAGAAAGAAGTCGCGCTCAAGTAGAGGAAGACCGCCATGATTGCAGCAGTAGCCAGAAAGAGCCGATGATCGGGACCGAACGCCCAACTGGCCCTCGCCCGCCAAAGCGTGGGAGCGAAGAACAGCACCGGCAGAAGAAAGCAAGCGCCGGTCACCTCAAGCCACAGAATGCCGCCGATACGTTGAAATGGCCGCAGAAAACCGCCGATGCCGCGCGCCAGGCTCCCGGTCTTCTTCGTCACGGCGCGGCTCACGGGCTTTCCGACTGCCTGGACGGATTCAGGAGCTTGAGCGGTTGTTCCGGTCTTTTGGGCGTCGCCAGCCAGGCGCTCACCGGCCAGGCGTCCGGCGACTCGCAATCCGATTCCCAGCACTCGTCCCACTTTTTGCGGCTTCATTTCGTTATGATGGTAACAGCGCCGCTTGCCGAGACGGTTTTCTGGGGTATTTAATTTCTTAGTTGCTCCCAACCGGCAACCGCAGTAAGGTAGAGGAAATCCTACGCCGCTCCCCGCGCAACGCCGCACGCGCCGGCCGCAGCCCTTGGAGGTACACGTGACAACCCGTCTGCGCGAACTCATTCAGCAATTGGGCGAGGCCATCCACGAATCGGTCATCGAGAGTGAACAGATAGCCGGCGTGGTTCAGGATATCCGCAAGCACGGATTCGACGTGTTGCTGATGCTGGAGGCTACCATAGGCCTCAACGACGTGGCCAAAGGAAATGAGGAGGCGGAAGTCTCGACCAGCCTGATCGGCACTGAGGCGCCCTTCACCCAGAACGATCTCAGCTTCCTGCGCTCACTGCGCATCTCGGTTGCGGGTGACGAAGATGAAGCCGGCGAGGCGGACACTCTCTAGCGTCCTGCTTGCCAGCGTGAAGCTATCTATTTCGATCCTTGGAAACAATGAATTGGGCACCCCATCCTCTCCGCGTTTTTTGCGGAAAGGATGGGATACCATCACGCAATGAATGGGCCGACTCAACAAAGTTACTGCTTCATCGCTTCTTCAACAGCCACCGCGACAGCCACCGATGCACCGACCATCGGGTTGTTGCCCATGCCGATCAAGCCCATCATCTCGACATGCGCGGGCACGGAAGACGAGCCGGCAAACTGCGCGTCGGAGTGCATGCGGCCCATGGTGTCGGTCATGCCGTAAGAGGCAGGGCCCGCGCCCATGTTGTCGGGATGCAGCGTTCTGCCGGTGCCTCCGCCGGAGGCGACTGAAAAGAACTTCTTGCCGTCCAGCAGACGCTCTTTTTTGTAGATCGCCATCACCGGATGCTGGAAGCGCGTGGGGTTGGTCGAGTTGCCGGTGATGGCCACATCGACGCCTTCCAAGTGCATGATCGCCACGCCTTCGCGCACATCGTCCGCGCCATAGCAGCGTACAGCGGCGCGCTCGCCGGTGGAATAGGCCTTCTCGCGCACGACGCTCAGCTTGCCCGTCGCGTAATCGAAGTCGGTCTGCACATAAGTAAATCCGTTGACGCGCGAGATGATGAGAGCCGCGTCCTTGCCCAGGCCGTTCAGAATGACGCGCAGCTTGGTCTTGCGCGCATTGTTGGCGCTGCGGGCCAGGCCGATTGCGCCCTCGGCGGCGGCGAAGGACTCATGCCCCGCGCAAAAAGCAAAGCAGCCAGTCTCTTCACGCAGCAGCATGGCGGCTAGATTGCCGTGGCCGATGCCAACCTTGCGATCGTCGGCAACCGAGCCGGGAATGCAAAAGGCCTGAAGCCCAGTGCCCAGCGTCTCGGCAATCTCAGCCGCAACAGTTTGATTCTTTTTGATGGCGACAGCCGCGCCAATCAGATAGGCCCATCCGGCATTTTCAAACGCAATGTTCTGGATGGACTTCACGATCTTGCGGACATCGACCTTCTTGTCGAGGCAGATCTTCTCGGCTTCCTCAAGCGAACCGATGCCGGAAGCGCCAAGATAGGAGTCGATCTGCGCAATCCTTCTTTCGTATCCTTCAAACAAAGCCATGATCT
>CAZDYU010000037.1:0-29971 GCA_964509755.1 uncultured Occallatibacter sp.
AAAAAACAACTACCCTCAGGAATGGGATTCTACAGAACAATTAGGACTTGACTCAATAGATCATGCAATTGTGTAACAAAAGGACGACTATCAGCCAAGTTACAGAGTTCAATTGATTCTTTAATTTCCTCAGTAACTGACGGTGTCGGTTTTCATCCATTTTCGTCGTGAAAATGAAAAGACCACGCGCCGAGTCATAATGCGGCGGTTCAATTCGCAACGCCGTTCCACTCCGAATAGCCAAATCCGAATAAAAAAGGATTGTCCACCGCGAGGTCAATGCTTTTCTCCCGGCGCATCTGTGAATGGATTGAATGCCTCCACTCCCAGGCCATCGAAATCCTTCACGTTGCGAGTGACTACAACCATGCGGTGAATGCGCGCTGTGGCGGCAATCATGGCGTCTCCGCTCAGGTCGTCCGGTCTGCCTGCCATCAGCCGCGCCCATTCCCGAAAAATCGGCCCGTCGGCAGGCAGAATCAAGTAATAATCCATGATCCTATCTAGCCATTTTTCTATTTCTTGCGCCTTGGCAGGATCCTGTTTGCGCGTGATTTCAATGCCATCTTGTATTTCCGCCATCACAATGGCAGGAATAGCAAGTTGGTGAAGAGGGACTGATCGCCTCCACGCCAGCACAGCGCCATGCGGTCGAGTCCTGCGCAATTCGGAAACAACATTGGTGTCGAGCAGGAAGGTCATGGCTATTGCCGATCATCGAAGTCGAATGGGCGCAGCTTAAGCCGTCTGCGCGAAGGAATAAAGAGGTCATGCGGCCCATTCGGATCAAGCAGAGGATCCATGACGGAGTGTCTAGACTGACCCTTCAGCCGCTTCCATTCGTCAATCGGCACCAGCACAGCCGTCTCCACGCCGCGCCGAGTGACGATCTGCGGGCCGTCTCTGAGCGTAGCGTCCAGAAACTCGCTGAAGCGCGCCTTTGCGTCGTAGACCTGCCAAGCCATGAGAAACCTCCGCTGATATAGTCATATCACTAGTCATCTGACCTGTCCATCTATCCACAACTACCGGCCAGGGGTGCAGACTAGATCAACACAAAATTTGGGTGCCCACCCGCGACGCGTTCTTGTTATTGCGGCCAGTGTGGGATGCCTCAAACCTCCTGCGAACGAGTAGTGAGCGTCCGCCCCACCGCAGGTGGCTTGCGGGAAACAACGAACCCATGGCGCGCAAGCGCCGTCTGCCCCACCACAGGTGGTGGACGGATGAACCCGCGTATGCTTTCCTAGAGACATCCGCCTATGTTCAAGCGACTCGAACTCTACTTTGAATTCACGCGCCTCGGCACCAACTGGCGCACTGAGATTCTGGCCGGCGTCACCACTTTTCTGACCATGGCCTATATCGTCCTGGTCAATCCGGCCATCCTCGCCGCCGCCGGAATGCCTCTGGCCGCAGTCACCGCCGCTACCTGCCTCTCCGCTGGATTCGCCTCCATCATGATGGGCATCGTCGCCCGTTACCCCATCGCGCTGGCTCCCGGCATGGGCCTCAACGCCTACTTCGCCTACGCCGTCTGCATCAAGCTCCACTTCCCCTGGCAAACGGCCCTCGGCGCGGTCTTTCTCTCCGGCGTCATCTTTCTTGCGCTCACCGCCGCCGGTATCCGCCAGATGATTCTTCAGGCCATCCCCCACGAACTCTACGCCGCGGTCGCCAGCGGCATTGGCCTCTTCATCGCGCTCATCGGCTTCCGCAACGCTGGCCTCGTTGTCGGCGACCCCGACACCCTCGTCGCCCTCGGCAACATCCGCAACCCCACCGCCGTGCTGGCTCTCGTCGGCCTGCTTCTGATGGTGGCGCTTGAAGTCCGCAAGGTCCGCGGCGCAATCCTCATTGGTGTCCTCTCCATCACCGGCCTTGCCTGGGCCATGGGCCTCACTCATTGGACCCCAGCCGCCGGAGGCCTGCATGAGCTCACCAAGACCGCCTTCCAGCTAGACATCCGCGGCGCGCTCAACAAGGGTTTGCTGGAGATCGTCTTCGTCTTCTTTTTTGTGGATCTCTTTGACAACCTCGGCTCCCTGGTGGCTGTCACCAAGAGAGCCGGCCTCATTGAGCCCGATCACACCATTCCCCGCTTGAATCGCATCCTCTTCACCGACGCCATCGCCACCGTCTTCGGCTCCCTCACAGGAACCTCGACCGTCACCAGCTATGTGGAATCGACGGCTGGCGTCGCCGCGGGTGGCCGCTCCGGCGTCACCGCTATCGTGACCGGCCTGCTTTTTCTCGCCGCCATCGGCGCTGCGCCCTTCGTTGGCATCGTGCCGCAGGCCGCAACCGCCCCGGCGTTGATCTTGGTGGGCAGCCTCATGCTCGGCTCCATCGGCGAAATCCAATGGCACAAGCCGCTGATCGCCGTCCCCGCCTTTCTCACCCTGGTAATGATTCCCTTCACGTATTCCATCGCCAACGGCCTCGGCTTCGGCATCATCGCCTGGGCCGCGCTCCACCTTGTCACCGGCCAATTCAGCAAAAAAGACTGGTTGCTCTACGTCCTGGGCGCGCTCTTTCTTGCTCGCTTCATCTACCTCGGCGCAAGTTAGTATTGCGGTCGCGCGATTGTCTACTCTCCGAACCGTAGCGCTGGCCTCCCGGTTGGCTGCAGCGTGAACCTCCAGATCCACGATTGTTCTTGTCAGGGCACGACTTCAGTCGGTCCGATAAAGCACATAGAATCAATAGCTCTTTAGCCACTGAGGGATGTTTTTGGGGACTTTGGGGTTTTGAAAGCCATCTTCCGCAGCCACTGAAGCCCGTGTTTGATAGGGGCATTTGCGGCGTCCATCAGCTTCGCTCAGGGCAGGTTTAAACTCGTGTCCTGACGCAGTGGGTGGGATTGACAAATAGCGGCCGAGTGAGCCATGGCTGCAAGCCGCGGCGCTTTTTCAGCGCGGCTTGGCGGCCGAGTGCGCGGCAGAGCGTTTCTGGGCGCGCCACTTGAAGCCTAGCCAGGCCAGGTAGCCTAGTTGGATGGCCCAGGTAATCGCATAGGCCGCGACGGTGAACTGGTGATCGAGAATCGCTCTTTGGTCCATAGCCTACCTCTTCTCTTGTGGCGCTAATCTTCCGGTTCAACTGCGGGCTCTAAGCGTCCAGCGCGTCCTGCGCCTGCTGGGCGTCGATAGTCTGCTGCTGACGCTCGACGCGGTAGCGCAGCAGAAGAATCAGTATGCCCCAGGCCAGCCAGGCCAGCACATTCCAGCCAAAGGCGTGCAGCATTCTGGGATCCTTGATGCCGGAGTCGGCGTCTCCGCCAAAGACCGGCGCCGGGTGCTGGGTGCGCCACCAGCGGTTGGACATGTAGACGATGGGCACGTCAAGCGCGCCGAAGATACCCAGCACGGCGGCCAGCGTTTGGACCTGCGGTCCGGCGGCAAAGCGGCGCAGCAGCAGGTAGCTGACGTAGATGAGCCAAAGCACCAGCGTAGTGGTCAGGCGCGCGTCCCATGTCCACCAGATGCCCCAGGCGCGGCGGCCCCAGATGGGCCCGGTAATCAGCACCACCGAGCAGAAGACGACGCCGACCTCGGCTCCGGCCAGCGCCCAGGCGTCTGAGATCTGCGCCCATTTGTTGTTGCCGCGGCGGAAGCCGAGAAAGCCGATCGAGCCGGCCAGAGAGATCGCGAAGAAGAGAAAGGCGACCATCGCCGAGGGCACGTGGTAGTAGAAGATGCGCTGCACTTCGTGCATGGTCTGCTCGTCTGGCGCGACGTAGATGGCCTGGTAAAATCCCCAGACCATAAGGGCGACTGTAAGGGCGGCGTAGAGGCTGATGGCGATTTTCTTCATCGGGAATCCTGTGCGAACGATTTAAGTGTACGACCTCCACGCCACCACAAACTCCTCCAGATAGCTGAGAATCGATCCCTGTTCTCCAGAACAATCCCTACTCGTAAGCCAGCGCGTCGATGGGGTCTTTGCGCGCGGCCATCCAGGCGGGATAGAGAGCGCCGCAGACCGCGCCAATAAAGGCGATGGCCGCGCCTCTGGCGATCCATCCGGCAGTCAGTTCAAAGCTGAAGGCGGCAAAGCGCATGTTGAGGAAGGCGCGCACGCCATAAGTTGCCACAATGCCCACCAGCACCCCAGCCACGGCCAGCGCCACGCACTCGCGCAGCACCACGCTGACAATGGTCAGCTTGGATGCACCCATCGACTTGAGAATTCCGATCTCGCGGGTGCGCTCCAGCACGGCCGTGTACATGGTCTGAAAGATCACCAGAAAACCGACAATGACAGCGATGGTGATGACCACATTCAGCGCCAGATTGAAACCGGGAAACTTGGCCGGCGTGTAGAGCGAGATCAGCTCGTCCATGGTCTGGATGTTGTAGCCTTCCAGGCCTTTGGTGGCGGCAATTTCTTGCCGGATGGCGTCCTGATTGGCGATGTTGTCGCTCTTGAGATAGAGGACGGAGGCTTTGCCCTCCGAGCCGCTGAGCTCGCCCATGGTCTCGATGGGCACCAGCTTGCGCGCGCCCTTGCCGCTCTCCACAATGCCGCAGATGCGGAAAGGGTGGTTGAGGATGGTGAGGGTATCGCCGACTTTGTGGCCCTGGTTGGTGCGGGCAAAAACATCGTCGATAATCACGTCGCGCGGCCCTTGAAACGGCCCGCCGGCTACCCAGGTGAAGGGCTTCAGGGCGTTGTAGCTGGGGTAGTCGATGCCATAAAGAATCTCAACCGAACTGCCCATGGAAAAGCTGGTAAAGACCGGCGAAGCGGCTGCCACGTGCGGCATTTTGCGAAAGACATCGGCGATCTTGACCGACATGGGCGCGCCGCCAACGCCGTTGACAAAGCTGGCATTCGAGGGCCGGACGACAAGATCCGCGCCGATGCCGTTGGTGCGCTGCTTCTGGTCGTTCAACATGCCCATGAAGATGGCGACAATGGAAAGGATCATGACCACTTCAATAGCCACCGCAAGCACGCTGATGATGGAGCGAACGGGGCGGTGCAAGAGATTGGCAAAGATAAGCTTATGCATTCTTCTAGCCTGACTCCACAGTCTGGGGGCGGGCTGTAAGTGCGCAAACCCCTCTTTCTCAGGGTAACAGCCTGGGAACGGGTTGAGGAGGCGGGAATTGGGCTATGAAAGCTGCGGGCCGGGAAGAATGAGAATGCGCTAATTTGTATCAATTTGGTCCAGATCGGTGCGCGTTGGTCCAAATTAGTGTCCAGCTTCCTGAAAAGAAAGGAAAAAACAAGAAAAACTTTGACCGCGGCGTAATCCGGGTTTATTGTGAATGTGGAAATCTCACCAAATCTCGATCCATTATTGGTCGGCGATGGGCAACTTTGGAGAAGACCTGCGCATGGAGCGGTTGAGCCGCGGCATCGCGCTGGCAGACATTACCGCAGTCACCAAGATCAGTTGCCAGTACCTTGAGGCGCTGGAGCAGGAGAAGTTTCGCGCGCTTCCGGGCGGCATTCTGAGCAAGGGAATTGTGCGCGGCTATGCAGCCGTGCTGGGCCTGGATCAAGGGACGTGGACTGAGCGCTATCTGAAGGCTTATCACGCCAGCGGCGAACTGCTGGACGACGAGCGCAGTTGGATGGAGTTCGCCTCGAATGTGGGCAAGGCGCGGCGGCCGCTCGGCGAGGGCTGGGGCGCGCGGTTGCGCGGCTTGGGCAAACTGCTGCTGCTGCTGCTGGTTGCGGCGGGTGTTTGCTTGGCAGTGCGCTATTTAGGGCTGCGCCTGGGCTGGTGGCACACGCTGCTGCCGGGGCGGTAGGGCGCTAGCTCGGTTGATTCGATGAGTTCGAATGGATGCCCGCACTGCACGGTTAATTTGTGGTCACATTTGTGTACATAATAATAGGCAGGCGATGGCGGGCAAAGAACTCGAATTCGAGTGGGATGCAGCCAAGGCCAGAATCAATCTGGCGAAACATCGCGTCTCCTTTCCGACTGCCTCCGCGATCTTTCTGAAAGAGCGATTGGAACGCATCGACGACCGCAAGGAATATGGCGAAGTGCGCTGGGGCGTGTCGAGAGCGAGGTCTATCGCGTTGTATTTACTTGGCGCGGTGAAACACTTATTCGAATGATCAGCGCCCAGAAAGCGAGTCAAGATGAGCGGCAAATCTATTATCGTGAGACATTCATTGAGCGAAATCCAGACATTGCGTGAGCGCGGCGAGGATCGCATCAGCGCGGACGCACCGGAGGCTGAGTCGTTGGGAGCCGAGTTCTGGAACTCCGCGCGGCTGGCGATGCCAAGCGGAAAGACCTCCGTTCACTTGCGACTCGACAGCGATGTTGTGGCGTGGTTCAAGGCGCGCGGCAAGGGACACTTGACCCGGATGAATGCCGTTCTCAGGGCTTACGTCGAAGCGCAGAAGCATTGCGCATAGCTGCCGGACTCAATTCGGCGCGCCGGTGGTTTCGTTTTCGTCAAAGGTGCACTCGGGGCACTGGCAGGAGCGGCGCAGATACTCCCAGGAATAGATGCCGCCGGAGTGGCCGTCTTGCCAGTTGAACTGGATGGCGTAGCGGCCGACGGCGTGGGCGCTGGCGGGCTTGGGCGGCGCGGTGTACATGGGCAGAACGGCTGCGGACTTGGCTTTGGGCTGACCAGCCTTGCGGCCTTCCGTCTTGCGCTCGTCGATGCAGGTGGCGCAAGGGCAGGCCTCGCGCAGCCAGGCAAAGCTCCAACTACTGCGGTGCCCGTCGACCCAATCAATCTCCATGCCAGTGCCCTGGGTCAGCAGGACGCGCACCTTCTCCGGCGTGACACTGATGCGAGGCAGCGGACGCTCCGGCTGGGGCTCAGGTTCTTTGGCTTCGATGCGAATGCCTTCGTGGCTCATAAGACCAGCTTACAGCTAGCAGCTTACAGCTTACAGTTTTTCGTCCGTGCCGATGCTCTATAAGTGGCTGATCTTAACTGTCTGCTGGTAGCTGTCAACTGTTAGCTGCTTCTCCGGTCGTACCGCAATTTCAGCGCCAATATCGCCAGCGCCAGCAGCAGCGTAATGCCATTGGCGGCAATCATTGGAACCGAGCCAATGCCGATCCCATAAATCAGCCAGCAGGCGAGGCCAAAGTTGAAGAGCAGAAACATGGCGAGCGAGATGTCGCGGGCACTCTTGCGCTGCCATACATGGAGGAGTTGGGGAACAAAGGAGGCGGTGGTGCAAACGGCCGCAACCGAGCCAATGCCATCCAGCACCCAGCGCGGCAGAAGATGAAAGAGAGCAGCTATCAGGGATTCCTCCAGAAGAACCATGCGGCCATTCCCAGGCCGATTGCGACAACAACGCCGCGCAGCACCGGTTGCGGAATGCGCCGCGCCATGCGGGCCGAGAAGTAGCCGCCGACGCCGCAGGCAACCATCGCCAGCAGGCAATCGGGCCAGATGACCTTGCCGCTGACCGCAAAGATGATGCAGGCGATGCCGTTGGCCGGAGTGGTGGAGACCACCTTCAGCGCGTTGATCTGGTGCAGATCGCGAAAGCCGAAGAGCGAGAGCAGCGTGATGATGAGAAAGCCCGCGCCCGCGCCAAAGTAGCCGATGTAAAAGCAGACGGCGGTGGTGGCCAGAAAGACAGGCAGACGGCGAGGCGCGCCAGGAGTGCTTTCAAGCTGCTTGAGCCAGCGGGAGACCGGGCCGCTGACGGCGAAGATGGACGAGGCGGCCAGCAGCAGCCAGGGCACCAGATGCAGAAACGTCTGCTGCGGCGTGTTGAGCAGAACCAATGCGCCGGCCGTTCCGCCCAGCAGGCCAGCCAGAGCCATCGGCCAGACGAAGCGCGGATTCTTGCCAATGTCGTCGCGGTAGGCGGCAATCGAGGTAAGCTGGCCGGGCCAGACGGCCACCGTGTTGGTGGCGTTGGCCTGAATGGGCGGCATCTTCATCGCCATCATTGCCGGGAAGGAGAGAAACGATCCGCCGCCGGCCACGGCATTCAGCACGCCAGCCAGGAAGGCTGCCACGGCGAGCCAGATCCAGTGCCAGTCCACTTGGGAGAGCAGTGCCGGGAGATGCGTCATCTGGTTCTATTGTAGCCAAGTACAGATGACAGATCGCAGTTTACAGTTGCCGGTGATTCCAAAAGGCCCTATCTCAATCTGAATCACGTTAAAAGAATTTCGCGATCTTGCCGATAACCTCGGTGAGTGAACAGCAAGAAAAACTCGAGCGTCCTTGTCTTGTTTTTGGCTTGCGGCGCACTGCTGCTGCCAGCCAGCGGGCTGCTGCGCGCGCAGGAATTCAGTTTCCGCACACTGGGCAACGCCGAGGGTCTGGACAACCTGGAGGTCCGCAAGATCTTTCAGGACCGCGTCGGCTTTCTTTGGGTGAGCACGGAAAACGGAATTTATCGCTATGACGGAGAGCGCTTTGAGGTCTTTGGCCCGGCGCGGGGAATTCCGCTGGCGAACGGCGTGGCGCTGGGTGAGGCACCGGACGGTTCTCTGCTGGCAGGGGGAGATTTTGGCCTCTTCCGCCTGCGCAATAACCGCTTTGAAAGAGTCTCAGGCCCATTCAAAAAAGTTGAATGGCGGCAGGGCATTCAGGCCGACGGGCGGGGGCATACGTTTGTGGCCACCGATGCCGGCCTGATCGAGCTTTCTTCTCAGGCTGGTCAGACGGGGGCTGGTCAGACGGGGGCCAGTCAGGCGGGGGCCGTTCAAACGGAGTTTGCGCTGCGCGGCATTCCCTCCCCGCCGGGAAGCACGAATCCTGGTGTATCGTCAGTCCTGACTGACGGAGAAACGATCTGGTATGGATGCGGGCCGGCGCTGTGCCGCATGGATGGAAGCGGGACGCGCGTCTATGGGCGGGAGAGCGGACTGCCGGAGAGCGCGGCGGTGGGGATTCTGAAGGATGGCGCGGGCACTCTCTGGCTGCGCTACAGGGTCGAGGGAGTCTTTGTGATGTCCGCCGGCGAGAGCCGCTTCCGCAGGCCGAATGGAATTGCCAAGCCGGATCAGACGATCGGCGTGCCGGCCGCGGATGAAGACGGGCGCATCCTGCTGCCTACGCCATCCGGACTGCTGATGCAGGAGAAGACGGGCTGGCGCATGATCGACCGCGCCTCCGGCTTGCGCGGGGTGGTGATTACCGCATACGAGGATCGGCAGCACTCGCTGTGGCTGGGCATGGCGGGCCGCGGGCTGGTGCAGTGGCGCGGGTACCGGGAGTGGGAGAGCTACTCGGCGGCCAGCGGGCTGGCCAGCGAAGGCGTGAATGAGATTCTGCCACAGCCCAACGGGCCAGTGTGGCTGGCCACCACCGGCGGGCTGATGCGCGGCGACAAGCAGAAATTCGGAATGCGCTGGACGGCGGTTGCGGAGTTGACGGGCTTCCCGATCCGCTCGGTTCGCGCGGGGCCCAATGGCGACCTCTGGGTAAGCACCGAGACGCGCGGCATTGCGCGCCGCGATCGGAAGACCGGCAGCTTGCAGTGGTTTGGCGAGAATCAAGGGTTGCTAAGCAAGATGGTGCTCAGCTTGCGATTCGACCATGAGCAGCGTTTGTGGGTGGCCACTGAAGCCGGGCTCTTTGTCGCTGTGCCTCCGTATGCTCGCTTTGGCCGCGTAAGTGAGGTTGGCGCTTCGTGGTTCTGGACCGTCGAGGAGGGAAGCGATGGCACGATCTGGGCGGGAGGCGTGGATGGGCTCTTTGCCTTCGATGGCCGGCGTTGGAAGCAATTCACGCGCTTCGACGGATTGACGAACGGAGAGGTGCTCTCGCTGGGCGCGGCTCCCGAATCTTTGAAGACTGCAAAGGGAACGATGTGGGTCGGCTATCGCTTCGGCGGCGGGCTTGACCGCGTGCACCTGCAAGGCAACAGGCTGGCCGTGGAAAAGGGCGTACAGAGGCAGGGCGCCGATGGTCTGGCGACCTTCCTCGATTTTGATGCCGCCGGGCATCTGTGGGCCGGCACCGAGCACGGCGTCGAAGTGTGGGACGGCGCCGGCTGGGGTCACTTCGACACCGGCGACGGTCTGGTATGGAACGATTGCAACCTGAACAGCTTTGCCGCCGAGCCCGATGGCACGGTGTGGATCGGAACCAGCGGCGGAATCTCGCGCTTCAAGCCGATGTCCAGACTTGTGGCGCTTGCTCCACTCAAGGTCGTCTTTACGCGCCTCGCGATGGGAAAAATCGATGTCTCCGGAGAGCGCGACCCAGCCTTTGCGGAGCGTGAAAACTCGTTTGTCGCGCGCTACTCGGTGCTGAATGCTCCGCGCCAGAATGGAGTTCTCTTCCGCTACCGGCTCGAGGGCGGCAACGCGGCCTGGACTGAGACCACGCAGCGCGAGTTGCAGTTTGCCCAGCTTGCGCCGGGAGATTACAGCTTGCAGATCGAGGCGGAAGACGGTGACGGGGTGTGGAGCGGAAGCCGCGCGGTGTTTGCCTTCAGAATTCTCACGCCGTGGTATCTTTCCTGGTGGTTTATCGGGATCTGCGCGATGATTCCGCTCGTAGCGGCAGGGGCGCTTTTCCGCCTGCGCATGGCCAACCTGATGCGCCGCGAACTGGCGATCAACCGGCTGATGAGAGCGCATGACGAAATTCGCAATCTTGCCTTTTACGATCCGCTGACCGGCCTGCCCAATCGGCGCCTGCTGCTGGACCGCCTGCAGAAGACGCTGGCCAGCACGGCGCGCACCGGACGGCTGGGCGCGCTGCTCGTCGCCGACCTGGATCAATTCAAGAAGTTGAACGACACTCTGGGCCATCCCACCGGCGATCTGCTTCTGCAAGAGGTGGCGCGGCGCATCACCGCCTGCGTGCGTGAAAGCGACACGGTGGCCCGGCTCGGCGGTGATGAATTCGTGGTAATGCTGGAGGAACTGAGCGATATTCCCGAAGTGGCGGCGGCGCAGGCTGAGATCATTGCCGAAAAAATTCTTGCCGCCATCGACCGCCCGTGCTTGCTTGAGGGCCGCGAGTGCGTGAATACCGCCAGCATCGGGGTTACGGTCTTTGGCGACTGCCATGTGAGCGCCGACGACGTGCTGCAGCAGGCCGATATTGCAATGTATCAGGCCAAGAGCGCGGGACGGAATGCGGTGCGCTTCTTTGCGCCCTCGTTGCAGGCCGCGGTCAACGCGCGCGCGGCCATGGAAGAGGATATGCACATCGCCCTCAAGCAGGATCAGTTCCTGCTCTACTTTCAGCCCCAGGTGGATTGGGGCGTTACCGTGGGCGCTGAGGTGCTGGTGCGCTGGCAGCATCCCAGGCTGGGGCTGGTGCCGCCTGGCAAGTTCATTCCGCTGGCCGAGGAATCGGGGCTCATTCTTCCCCTGGGCGACTTGGTTTTGAATGCGGCCTGCCGTCAGCTTGCCATCTGGGCCAGCTCTCAAAAGACGGCCCGCATCACGCTGGCCGTCAACATCAGCGCTCGCCAGTTCCAGCAGCCGGAGTTTGTCGGCAAGGTTCTGACGGCTCTCGAAACCGCGGGCATTTCAGCCCAGAATCTCAAACTCGAGTTGACTGAAAGCATGTTGGTGGACAGCATCGAGGATGTGATCGCCAAGATGATCGAACTCAAGTCGCACGGGCTGCGCTTCTCGCTGGACGACTTTGGCACGGGCTACTCGTCGCTGAGCTATCTGAAGCGGCTGCCGCTGGACGAGTTGAAGATCGATCTCGCTTTTGTGCGCTCCATGCACGAGCCGGGCGGCGGCGCAATTGTGCAGGCCATCATCTCTTTGGGCAAGGCGATGAACCTTGAAGTAGTGGCCGAGGGCGTGGAGACCGAGGAGCAGAGGGTGTTTCTGGCCGGGCTTGGCTGCCATTCCTATCAGGGTTATCTCTTCAGCCGCCCAGTCCCCGTGGCCGACTTCGAGCGCCTGCTTGCCGAGCCGAGAGTGATGCCGGAGACCGCGGCCCGGTGAGTGTGGCCGAACGTTGGCCGGGATTCCCAGCGCCGGATGCCGAGCGATTCCACCCGCTTTCGCGAGATGATTCACCCGGCATCCGGTCCGGTAATGGAATTCAAGAGTGTCAAACTCATTTGCTTTTTGTGGAAGTGGTGGCCTGCGGCGATGGCGAAGATGAGCCAGCTCCATCAACCGCTTCGACGACATAGAAGTATGGCTTGTTAGGCTGGAGACCGATGTCGCGGTAGGTGACCCCAGGCGCAGGCACGGGTCCAGCAAGGTTATTCGGGCCGGGAGTGAACGGGTTGGTTCCACTATGGTAAACGTTGTATGAGCTGATTGTGCAGTTGGTTGGAGGGGTGACTGGCGTCCAGCTCAAATCGATTTCGGTGGTCGAAAATGCCGTCAGTATCGGAGCAGTCGGCGCAGGCGGAGCAGCGGCGCAAGGCGGAGTGAAGGTCAACGCCTGAGTCGAGTCGATGTCCTTGCCTCCGGCTGTCGGAGTCAGGAAAAGTTCATAACTGCCATTGGCCTTGGCGGTATTGATATCGCTGAGCTTGAAACTGATGGTGGCCGTGTTGCCGGAGGCGTATGCGGTCTCACTGCCGGGGATGGTTGTCGATCCCTGTGTCAGTTTGACGGAAGCAACTTGATCCAGGTTGCTGCCGCTAAGGTTGCAGGTCACTGGGTCTTTGGAAGTGTCTACGGTTTTGTTGTCGGACAGAAGCGGGCAGTTGAGCGCGGTGATCGACGGGCCGCTGGCGACCTGCTGGATGTGCACGCCGCCTATGACGACAAAGACTCGATGGCCAAAAATATTCTGGGCCGCGCCGTTCCAGTCTTTGAAATGAAGCGGCTTCCGGAAATATCCGGTCAGCGTATCGTTGACGTTGACGTCATCGTGAATTGGCGGGGTGCCTTTGTAGTTGTAGTCAGGGTGTAGCTGACAATTCATTGCGTTGGGGAGGTTCAGGTCGTCTGCCTTGTTGGAGGCGCCTTCCGACTTGGGATCGTTGTTCCGATACGCCCAGGGAAGCTCGCGTCCGCAGTGAATAAACGGAAGCTGCTCCAGCGGCTTCTCGGCCAAGAAGGTAACCAGCGGTACGCTGCCTTGCACCGGAACGACGGTCTTGTTGGTGGAGGAGGGTGAGAAGCCCAGATCGTTGAGATTATTCAGGTATTCGAGGGTGTGATCGGGAAAGACGTTGCTGGCGCCGACCAGGAATGGCCCCTGGAAGATGGAGACGCCAGCGGCTATTGTTCCTCCCTTGTCGACAATGGCCGCGGTAACCGGTGAAAGAATGGCCCCGGCGGCGGTCAGGGAATTGATGATCAGATTGCGGCGGTCTTCGCTCTGGCCGCGCTGCACCACGCCGCGTACCAGTTGCTTGTCGCGGGAAGCTTCAAAGCGGCCGAACTCCCAGGGAGTCAGCCCGGTGTCCACTGCAATCTGAATGTCGTGGACCAAAAACTCATTCTGCGTATTGAGATTGCGAAGATTCACCTCAAGTGCTACGTAATCATTGGCCACACGCCGGCCAAAAACATCTTTGGTCTCCTTCCACTGCAGGACGGAGAAGGAACAACTGACATCGGAAGGGCGGTCATAGGTCGAATCAGGATTCAAAACCTGAAAATATGCTTTCAGTAACTTCAATTGGTCTGCATTCAGTCCATTACCGGTGCCTAGCTGCTGAACAAGAGAGGAAACTTGATCGGGCTGCAGATTCGGCAGGATGCTTTCGATGTTTTGCAGGTCGGTTTTGAGAGCGTCTATCGATTTCAGTGTTGCGTTTCTTGCATCCGTTTCAGCTTTGCTAGCCTTGCTGGTCAGCTCCGGAGGGTTCAAGATGACAGGAATGTCTTGAATCATACGGTCGATCTGGTCACCTGTCAGCACGGTATTCTTGTCTCGGTATGCGAGCGCGCGCAGATCGTTGTTCTGGCCGTCGTCAAAGAGGCAAGGCACGTAATCGCCAATCGGTCGCTTGGCCGGACGCGCTGGTTGTACGCTCGTTTTGGATGGAGCTTTATGAAGTTCCTTGATCCGCGCATCCAGATCCTGGCTGGCTTGGTTAGCCTTGTCTGCTGCGTCGTTGGCGTCTTTGGCGGCGCTGGTTGCTGGGCCTACCGCGGAATTCAATACTGTACTTAGCGTCGTTGCGCTGGTTGCGGCATCGGCGGCAGCCTTGTTCAAATTGTCTGCGGTTTTTTGCAATTGTTGGACCTGATCCGCAGTTACAGGGGCGGGCTGCGGAGAGGACGTGGCAGGGGCGGTTGCGGTATTTGCAGCGGGTGTCTGAGCCACGATACAGATTGCGGGGGCAAAGAGCAGGCTGGCGGCGGCCAAGGCATAAAGCTTGCAGTTGAGCATTTCGGCATCTCCAATGGGGGTGTTGGATGAATCATGCAACGCGGCAAAGAATGCGCCGCATCGCGCGACGGCAGCACAGCCGGACGGATCATCCCACGCACTCGCCAATTGAAAACTAAAATGCCGGATACAGATTCTGGAAATGGGGGGAAAACCCATCTGTTGTTCACGGAACGCAATCCTTCCGTGGTTTGATTTTGCACGCTTGATTCAAATTCGCTGGGCAGGCGGGAAGTCCTCTGCTCGCGGAAATCCAATGCGACAGTAACTGGATTTTGCCGTTTTCAATAACGCCTGTCAAGAGATTTCTGCCGGGGCGCGAGCAAAGTCGATGAGACTTTGCTAAGAGAACGCAGCGGCTCGCCGATCCCTGTGCGGAAGCTCTTTCCAAAAGCATCCCAACTCCGGCCAACCCCAACCATTTACACTGATAGTCGGAGAATCCCGTGTTTTTCGATAAAGTTCTAACGAAGATATTCGGTACGGCCAATGAGCGCCTGATCAAGCGGCTGATGCCGATTGTGGCGCTGATCAATGCGCTGGAAGCAGACACCAAACGGCTTTCAGACGATGAGTTGCGGGGCAAGACCGAGGAGTTTCGGGCGCGAATTGCCGCGTCCCTGGCAAATATTCCCGACGACGCCGAGCACAAGGACGAGCGCAAGGCCGCGGAAAAGGCCGCTCTGGACGATCTTCTGCCCGAAGCCTTTGCCGTGGTGCGCGAGGCCGGTTGGCGGAGTGTGCAGATGCGCCACTTCGATGTGCAGTTGATTGGCGGCATGGTGCTGCACCAAGGCAAAATTTCAGAGATGAAAACCGGCGAAGGCAAGACGCTGGTGGCCACGCTGGCCTGCTACTTGAACGCCCTGGCCGGCCACGGCGTGCACGTGGTTACGGTGAACGACTACCTGGCCAAGCGCGACGCCGAGTGGATGGGAAAGATCTACGAGTTTCTCGGGCTCAGCGTCGGCGTCATCGTCCACGACCTGGACGACAACGAGCGGCGCGCCGCTTACCTTGCCGACATTACTTATGGAACGAATAACGAATTCGGCTTCGACTACCTGCGCGACAATATGAAATTCGAGATAAAAGATTGCGTCCAGCGCGGGCACTATCATGCCATTGTCGATGAGGTGGATTCAATTCTGATCGATGAGGCGCGGACGCCGCTGATCATCTCTGGGCCCACCGATCAGACCACCGACAAGTATGCGCGAGTGCGCAAGATCATTCCGCAACTGGAACTGGGCGAGGAGGTCGAAGCCAGCGATTCGCATCGCGTGGCGGAACTGGGCCTTGACCTGCGCGAGGGCGAAAAGTTCCTGACCGGCGACTACATTGTGGATGAGAAGCAGCGCACCATCGGAGTTACCGATCGCGGCTGGGAGACGATTGAAAAGCTGCTGGGAATTGGCAACATCGCCGACGCGGAGAACTGGGAACTGAAGCACTACGTGGAGACCGGTATCAAGGCCCACGCGCTCTATCACCGCGATGTGGAGTATGTGGTCAAGGACGGCGAAGTGATCATCGTGGACACCTTCACTGGACGCCTGATGCCGGGCCGCCGCTGGTCCGATGGCTTGCATCAATCGATCGAGGCCAAGGAGGGCGTCAACATCCGCAAGGAAGACCAGACGCTGGCCACGATCACGTTTCAGAATTACTTCCGCCTCTACAAAAAACTCAGCGGCATGACCGGCACCGCAGAGACGGAAGCCGCGGAATTCGAGAAGATTTATAAACTCGAAATTGTCGTGATTCCCACTAATAAGCCAATGCTGCGGCTGGAGAATCCCGATGTAATTTACCTGCTGGAGAAGGCAAAATTCAAGGCCGTCGCCGAAGACATTGCGATTCTGCATGAGAAGAAACAGCCGGTGCTGGTGGGCACCACGTCGATTGAAAAGAGCGAGCGGCTCTCTGGAATCTTGCAGCGCAAGGGCGTGCGCCATGTGGTGCTGAATGCCAAGTTCCATGAGCGCGAGGCGGAGATTGTGGCGCAGGCCGGAAGGCTGGGCGCGGTGACCATTTCGACCAACATGGCAGGCCGCGGCACGGATATTTTGCTGGGCGGCAATCCGGAGTTCATGGCCCGCCAGGAGTTGGTGAAGAAGAACAAGGCACGGGCCATCAGCCTGGCCGAGGGCGCGATTAATCCTATGGCGCCGGCCGGTTTTCAGCGCTTTTATTACAGCGGCCAGGAGTTTGAAATCTCAGAGCCGGAGTGGGCGGAAGTCTACAAGGTTCACGCCGATGCCGCACGGCTGGATCACGAGCAGGTGATTGCTTCAGGCGGGCTGTTTATTCTGGGCACCGAGCGGCATGAGTCGCGGCGCGTGGACAACCAGTTGCGCGGGCGCGCCGGCCGTCAGGGTGATCCTGGCGAGTCGCGTTTTTATCTGTCTCTGGAAGACGATCTGATTCGCATCTTCGCCAAGCAGTGGATGAGTTCGATGATGCAGCGCATGGGAATGAAGGAAGACGAGCCCATCGAGTCGAAGATGATTACCAAGCGCATCGAAGGCGCGCAGAAGGCCGTGGAAGCGCAGAACTTTGAGAGCCGCAAGCATCTGCTGGAGTACGACGATGTGATGAACAAGCAGCGCGAGGCGGTCTACGGATTGCGCCGGCAACTGCTGGAAGAAGCCGATCAGAAGGAACTGATTCTAGAGGATTACGTTGGCGGAATTCTGAGCGGAATTCTGGACGAATTCGCTGGTGAAAAGCTGCATCCGGATCAGTGGAATTTGAAGGGCATCGACGCGAAGCTTATCGACCATTTTGGAATCACCTTTGAATCGGTGGGAATCAAGCCGCTGGAACTGGGACGGCACGAGTTGGGCGACGCAATCTTTGCCAAGTTGAAAGAGGGCTACGACGCCAAGGAAAAAATTCTCAGCGCGGCAACCATGCGCTACCACGAGCGGATGGTGATGCTGAACGTGATCGATGGATTGTGGAAGGACCATCTGCTCTCGATGGATCACCTCAAGGAAGGCATCGGACTGCGCGGCTATGCGCAGAAGGATCCGCTGGTGGAGTACAAGAGCGAGTCCTATGACATGTTCGAGGCGATGATGCTGAAGTTTCAGGAGGACACGGTCCGCTATCTTTTCCGGATGCAGATTCTTGGCCCGGACGGGCAGCCGGTGGATGGAACTCCGCGCATCAACAGAACGGTTCCCAAAGCACCGCCCGTGGCCAGTGCTGAAGAGCGTCTGACGATCGATGCCGCGCCGCGCGAGATTACCATTTCCACGCGCCAGCCCTCCTCGACGATCGATGCGCTGGAGAAGGAGTTTATGCGCAAGAAGCAGCGCGAGCTTGAAGCGGCCAGCCGCTCAGGCGGAGACGCAAGCCAGCCCACGCAGCGCCGCACCGGCGAGAAGGTTGGCCGCAACGATCCCTGCCCCTGCGGCTCGGGCAAGAAGTACAAGAAGTGCCATGGGGCGGAGAAGTGAGTGTTCGTGGTTTCCCGGGTCCGAATATCTGGATCTGGGGCACTCTGCTTTGGCCGACGTCTGCTTCTCAGTGCCGAGGCGCAGGTAGATGAATCTATCTGCGCCTCGGCAAATTGCACACATCGTATCGACTCACTTATGGCTGGTACTCCCAGAAATCATTGAGCCAGCCAAAGTTGCTGCCACTTTCAGCAAAGCCACTGCCCCCAAAGAGCCAGACATCACCGCTACTGTCGGTCCAAACGACAGCTTGCGTGCGGCCTCCGGGCATGTTTGCGGCAGCAGGCGTTCCCAGTGTGCCGTAGACTCCGAATTGCCCACAAAAGCCCTGATTGTGGCAGCTCGTTGGCGCCGTGCTGTTTCCGCTTATCCACGCCCATTGGTTCGTGGTGGAATTGTACTCCCATAGGTCGTTGAGATAGCTAGAATCGCCGTTTGCATCGTAGCCATTGCCCCCAAAGAGCCAGAGATGGCCGCTGCTGTCAGTCCAACTGACAGCGCCCAAGCGGCCTCCGGGAATGTTTCCGGCGGCGGGCGTTCCTAACATTCCGTAGACTCCGTTTTGACCGCTACCACTGAGGACGCTGCTTCCGCCTATCCAAGCCCATTGGTTGGTTGAAGGATTGAATTCCCAGAGATCGTTGAGCCAGCCCTGATTGCTGTTGACGTCGTAGCCATTGCCTCCAAAGAGCCAGAGATGGCCGTTGCTGTCAGTCCAGCTTGCGGCGTTATTGCGGCTTCCAGGAATGTTCCCGGCCGCGGGCGTTCCCAGTGTGCCGTAGACTCCGGGTTTGCCATATAAAGTATCCGGCAGGATGCTCATTGTGCTGCTTCCGCCCATCCATGCCCATTGGTTGGTGGAGGGATTGAACTCCCACAGGTCGTTGAGCCAGCCTACATTGCTGTTGGCATCTATGCCATTGCCGCCAAAGAGCCAGAGATTGCCGTTGCTGTCGGTCCAGCTTGCGGCGTTATAGCGGCTTCCGGGAATGTTCCCGGCGTCAGGCGTTTCAAGTGTTCCGTAGACTCCGGTATTGTAACCATTACTGACGACCGTGCTGCTTCCGCCCATCCAAGCCCATTGATTTGCGGAGGGATTGAACTTCCACAGGTCGTTGAGCCAGCCCGCTATGCCATTGGCATCTACGCCCGAGCCGCCAAAGAGCCAGAAATTGCCTTTGCTGTCGGTCCAACTCGAAAAGTCGTCGCGGCCTCCGGGGATGTTTCCGGAAGCAGGCGTTTCCTTCGTTCCATAGACTCCGGAGACTGCGATCTGACCCACATTGTCGGCTCCGCCCATCCACGTCCACTCGTTTGTGGATGGATTGAACTCCCATAGGGCGTTTCTAAATCCCCAATGACCAATGTCATCCCATCCCATGCCTCCAAAGAGCCAGAAATTGCCGCTGCCGCCGGTCCAACTCGAAGCACCTGCGCTGCCTCCGGGAATGTTGGAGGCGGATGCCGTTTCCAGCGTCCCATAGCTTCCCGGTTCTCCCACTAGGCCAGAAATGCCGACGATCAAGTTGCTGCCGCCCATCCATGTCCACTCGTAAATGGGCGAGCACACAACCTGGATATTCATTACATTGGCGCTGGCCTTACCGCTGCCGTTGGTCACCGTGCAATTCTGGCCCGTGGGCTCGGTGGAGACAGTGACACTGTAAGCCGCGCCGCTGTCAATGGAAGTCGAGAAGGTGAAGGAGCCGTTTGCACTCACTGACTGATTGTCGCCGCTGTTATTTTGCAAAACCAGCCCGGCGCCAACAAGTCCAGAGACTGTGCCGCCGATGGTGTAAGTGGCTGGCGGCTGGGTAGTGATTCCGCTGCTAGTGCCGCTGCCGCATCCTACAACCATTTGCAGCGATATGACCAACAGGATGACGACGCACAGTCTTCCCGAGATTCTCATTTTTCAAATTCTACTTTCAAAATGGAATTGAGCCCTGCGGGCCACTATAGGGAGTTTCACTGTCTTCGTCAATTGTTCCAGAAGTTACAAAACGAATTTAACTCTTGGGACTGCCAAACAGCGTCGTCCAACGGAATCGGCGCCGGAGCCATTTTGATTTTGATGTTATAGCCGAGGCGTCGCACCTCGCATGGGAGGGCGCTATGAAATCGTAAATTGGCCGGGGTTTAGGAAGCCCATTGCATACCGAAAAGACATCCCTCGGGGGCTAAAGCCCAACTGATTTTGCGGCACTTACGGCACGACTAAAGTCGTGCCCTTTCAAAACATCGACTTATTCAAAGGTTCCCTGGATTTCGATGTCATCGCCGAGGCGGTACAGGCACTCCATCAGCTTGGGTTCCGATAGATTGGAAGAATCTCCGCGTATGGTGTCGAAATTGGTATATACTCTGATATAGTCCAAGACTGGGAGGCGCATGATGGCGACGGCTCATTCCACCGCAAATCCGCAGGCTCCCGCGAAATCCGCCAAGCTCTTCAAGAATGGCCGCAGTCAGGCTGTGCGCCTGCCTAAAGAGTTCCGCTTCGAGGGTACCGAGGTCGTCATTCGGCGCAACCCTGAGAACGGTGAGGTTGTGCTCTTGCCGGCAAAGCGGGGTCGTTTTCATGCCGGACAGGCTAACTCCGGCGCCGCACCCAAGCTCACGCTGGAGCAGCTTTATACGATCTTCGATCAAGCGGATTTCCCCGCCGATTTTTTCGAGCGCGCAACACAAATGCCGCGTGAATTGGACCTGTTTTAGATGGTTCCGCGCTATCTTCTCGATACGAATACGGTCAGTTATTTACTTAGCGGCAAGCCGCCCGCGGTGCGTGAGCATCTGAGCCGCGCGGGTCTGGCCGCAACGGCCATCTCGACGATTACAGAGGCGGAGATGCGTTATGGACTAGCCAATAAACCACCGTCGATGACGCGGCGCAATGCCGTGGAGACATTTCTGGTCAATGCGTCCATTCTTGCCTGGGACTCGGCCGCTGCTCGGGCCTACGGGCTGCTGCGTGCCGAACAGCAGCGCAAAGGCCGCCCACTTTCCGCCGAAGATTTGATGATTGCCGCACAGGCGCTGGCCCTGGGAATGATACTGGTAACCCATGACCAGGTGTTTTCCTTTGTGGATGGCCTCAAGATTGAGGATTGGACGATTGCATGAGGCTCGACAATGCGCAGACAGCGTTCGGCTTCAGTGAAGCGACAAAGCTTCAAGAACCCGTCTCAAGCAACGCGCTCAGACCGGCTGCGTCTTTGACCACGATGCGGCGAGCATCGACATCGAGAAGGCCTTCGGCCTGCAGGCGCATCAGATTGCGAGAGACAAGTTCACGCACGGTTCCCAGTTGATTGGCCAGCTCTTGATGCGTCGAAGGCAGTTGAAACTCGATGCCGGCCGCGGTCTTTACGCCGTCGTTTTGGGCCAGCTTGAGCAGCATCGCAACCAAGCGTTGACGGATGGTGGTAAAGGATAACTCTTCAATGATGCCAACCAGCCGCCTGAGCCGCGCGCCCACAACGGAGAGAACTTTGAGCGCCACCTCTGGATGCTCCAGGCAGTAGCTATGAAAGTCGCGCTGCGCAATGAAAACAATTTGCGTATCTTCTATCGCCACGGCCGAGGCGGGATACATGCCGCCATCGAAGACGGGCAGTTCAGCAACCGACTCGCCCGGTTGATTGACGGCCAGAACCTGTTCGCGGCCGTTGACCGAGGTTTTGAAGATGCGCACTTTGCCGCTGGCGACGATGTGCAATCCACGGCAGGCCTCGCCCTCGGAGAAGAGAAGTTCGCCACTCTTCAGCAGCTTGCGCGTGGTGCGGGCGGCCAGGGTGCACAGCTCTTCCGCGTTGAGGCTGGAGAATAAAGCGGTGCCTTCCAATACGGCGGCAACGTCAAATCGCGGAGTGGCCATGCGGGGATTCTAACAGTCTGTGTTGAGTTCAACATGGAACGCCCCAACGGCGATTCGATGCCGTTGGGGCGGGAATGCAAGTTGCGGATCGCATCAAGCAAGCATGTCGGCCAGGTCAGCCTCGGCCGTGGTGATTGCCATCAAGTTGAACTTCTCTTGCAGCAGGGCTAGCACGGCCGGTGAAAGAAATGCTGGCAGCGTGGGCCCGATGCGTATATTGCGCACGCCCAGATGAAGCAGCGTGAGAAGAACCGCGACGGCCTTCTGCTCATACCAGGAGAGAACCAGCGAGAGCGGCAGATCGTTGACGCCGCACTCGAAGGCCTTTGCCAAAGCCATCGCAATCTGCAGCGCGGAGTAGGTGTCGTTGCACTGGCCAATATCGAGCAGGCGCGGCAAACCGCCGATCGAGCCAAAGTCGAGCTTATTGAAGCGGAATTTGCCGCAGGCCAGCGTCATGATGAGGCAGTCGGCGGGAATCGCCTCGGCAAGTTCGGTGTAATAACTGCGGCCTGAGCGCGCCCCGTCACAGCCGCCGATAAGAAAGAAGCGGCGAATTGCGCCGGCCTTCACGGCGTCGATTACGGTGCCCGCAACGCTGAGCACGGCCTGGTGTCCGAAGCCTACGGTGATCTCTTCGTCGCTGCCATCTTCCGTGTAGCCGGGAGCGGCAAGAGCCGCGGCAATCACCGCGCTGTAATCCTGATTTGCGATATGCACTACGCCGGGCCAAGCCACCATTCCTGAGGTGAAGATGCGCTGCTTGTAAGCCAGCTTGGGCTCCTGAATGCAGTTCGAGGTCATCAGAATCGCTCCGGGAAATTCGTTGAACTCCGCGGCCTGATCGGTCCATGCGCCGCCGTAGTTGCCGGCCAGATGGGTGTGCGCTTTGATCTTGGGATAGCCGTGCGCGGGCAGCATTTCGCCATGCGTGTAAACCTGAATGCCAAGACCCTTGGTCTGCTCCAGCAGCGCGTACAGATCGTGCAGGTCATGGCCTGAAACCAGAATCGCCTTGCCTTTGCGCGCGCCCAAACGGACTTGCGAAGGCTGCGGAGCGCCAAAGGTCTCCGTGTGCGCGTGATCCAGAATCTCCATCACGCGATAGTTCAGCTCGCCAACGGCCAGAGCCTTGCCCAGCAATTCTTCCGCGGTGGGCGCGGGGTGGGTGAGGAAGTCAAGAATCTCATGAATCTTGGCAAACGAGACCGGGTCGCCCGCGCCCAGAGCCAGCGCGTGTGCGGCGTATGCTGCCACGCCTTTGATGCCGTAGAGCACCAGCTCTTGCAGGTTGGCGATCTCTTTGCTTTCCGTGAGGAAGCGCGCGGGCAGAAGAAACTGATTGCTCTGCGCGAGCAGTCCATCGAGAGTTGCTGCGGGCTTCCATGCCGCCGCGCCGCCCAGTTCGGCGGGCACAACTCCGGCTGCGACGCTCGAGCTCTCATAGAGCTTGCGCGCCGCGTCGCGCGTCAGGATGGCCTGGTGAATCAACTCGACGAGCCGCTCCGGATCGAAATTGACATTCGTCAATGTCGCGAAGATAGCCTGAATCGTGAAGGCGTCAATCTCGGCGTCGCATGCATTCAATTGCCGCGCCCGGTGCGCGTACATCGAGATGCCTTTGACGACATGAAGCAGCAGATCCTGCAACGCCGCCGTGGTTTCGTCTTTGCCGCAGACTCCCAGTGTCTGGCAGCCTTCGCCCTTCGATGTTTGCTCGCATTGATAACAAAACATATGAATCTCCTATCGGTTTTTACCCTGCAAATCGAGCATAGAGGAGCGGCAAATCGGCTACAGCGACTAAAGTCACTCAGTGGCCAGAAAGAGATTAATTTTGAATTTGTTGGACTTTATTGGAAGATTCTCATGCCGACCTTCTGAAAAGGCTGAAGCCCTTCTTCTTTTCCGGAGTGGCCGGCAGCCCGCAGGCGGTGCGTGCCATTTGGTGGATCACGCGCGAGATGGGCGAGTCTTGCAGCGCCACCGGAACGGCTGTGTTCAAGGTGCGGCGGGCGGTGGCAAAATCGTCGGGAATCTTCCACATGGCGGGCCTCGTGAGGGCCTTGGCAATCTGCTTTTCATCCACCACCAGCGCCTGCGGCGTATAGCGGTTGAGGACGATCTGGAGCTTGCGATCGCGCGCGGAGAAAAACTGCGAGATCATGCGATTGGCGTTGCGCAGTTCTGAAACTCCTACCTGCGTGATCAGGTAGATAATGGCAGTTTCATCAAAGAGAGCCGTGGCTCGCAAGTCGATTCTCGAGCCGGCGTCGACGACCACATAGTCGAAGTTCTGCTTGGCTATGGTGATCAGTTTATCCGTGGCTTCAACGGAGGCCAGCACCGGCGAAAACTCGCCCGGCGCCGGAAGCACAAACAATCCCGAGCTATGTTTGGAGAGCAGCGATCGCAGGAAGCTTGCGTCCAGGCGGCCGGAATCTTGCAGGGCATTGGCCGTCGAGTATTGCGTGGTCATGCCCAGGTTGATAGCGGCGTCTCCCAGCGGCAGACCCAGGTCGATCAGCAGTGTTCGAGCGCCAGAGTCCGCGGCCAGCGCGACGGCAAAGTTTGCGGCGATGGTGGTGACGCCGCAGCCGCCCTTGGCGCCAAGAAAGACGAAGAGCTTGCGCGAGGACCGTCGCCCTCCGTGCGAGCCCGCCGTGCGCTGAATCGAGACGCGGGCCAGTGCGCCCACCACGTCGGCGCGCAGCAGTGGCAAAGTGAGAAACTCGCGTGCGCCGGCGCGCATGAAGCGAATCGCCGTCTCCAGATTGGTCTGCGACGAGTAGACCATCACAATGGTCGAACTGTTGGAGCAGAGTGCCTCCACCAGATCGAAGGCGTACTCCGGATCGGCATCAAGCCCGATCAGAATCGCGTCGAATTGCTTGTCAAGCATTTTGGGCAGATCTTCCAGGTCGGCTGGAAAGGAATCGAACTCGCGCACCGCCGTGCCCTGAAAGCCCATCAGGGCTTCGGCCACCTCCTTGCGGCGCTCATCGTCGGGGTCGATCAGCGCGGCGGACAAAACCACCGAGCCGGAGGCGTCGGTTATTTGGTCAAGGTCGGAATTAGCATAACTCGCTTCCATTTTCCTGCTTCGCCGCCCGGTTCAATCTGAGATCGTTGGGAGACAGACGGCATTCCTGAAAACATTCGCCGATAATGCCAAGCGAACCCACTCCTGAGAAAACCATTGAAGGCCAATGAAACGGGTGCGTACGATGCGACTGAGTTGCAGCTCCCGTCCCGGCCGCGAAGAGCTTTCAATGGTCGCCGAATCTGCCCCTTGTTTATGAGGCTCTGCTACTGCGCCAGAGCGAAGGTCAGCTCAATCTCCACAGTCGAAGTTCCCGCGCCGGGTTCAAACTTCCACCTGCGCACGGCATCTTCAGCGGCCGCGCCCAACATTCGGTTTCCGCTGATTGTCTTGACATCGGTCACTTTGCCCTCCGCGTCCACAGTGACGGAGACGCGTACTGCGCCGGTAATCCTCATGCGCTTGGCAATCTCTGGATAAGTGGGCGGGACACGCATTTTCACGGCCCGCTCATCGGCCGCGCGAGCAGGCATGGCCAGCGCCATCATCAACGCCAGTGCAGCCGCCTGAGCCAGCCAGACTCCCATCCGCCGCATCTCTTTAGGAGGAAATCTGAAACATTTATCGTTCATTGGACACCTCTGAGCTTCTCAATCCGCTCATTGGGGTTATCGGCCTCGAATTGCCCTTCGTTAGCGCATTTTTAGAATCTAATTACTGCCGGTACTGAGAGTTGCGGGAAGACAGCTCTTAGCTTTTAGCCGTTAGCTCTTTGCTGGTTCAGGGGCAAATCGAACCTCCTATACCCTTTATAGAGAGCAATTTGCGGTAGAATAGAACGGGCTTTAAGCTAACCGCTAACAGCTAATAGCTAACAGCTAAAAGCTAAAAGCTAATAGCTAACAGCTAAAAGCTGCCTTCCACCGCCGCAAAAGTCAGATCCTGAGCATCGGAATTGTGCTCGCCGCGCCAAAGCTCAAAAAGACGGCCGTAGCTGAGGGTAATGTACTGTGCCGGAGCAACACCCAGGCGGGCGGCGGCGCGGTCGATCCACTCGGCCGAACCCTCCAGTTCGGCATAATTGCCGATCGGCGTCTCATCCACCACGCAGTGGCCCTCGCCGTCCGTCCACTCCGCGCGCCACTTTTCATAGCGGAAGGCCGCCACCAGGCCGAGCGAGAAAAATATCTGCTCCAGCACCGCGCCGTCGGCCACATCGGTCTCGGTCTCGATGCGGTGCTTGTGGGTGTCTTCGCCGGGGCCAACATCAGGCAGCCGTTTGTGAGTCACCACCCAGCGCCCAGCGTAGCCGCGGATGCGCAGAATCTCAGTGCGGGCTCGCATCGCGCGGCTGGGCGTGTCATAGAGAACGTTCGACTCAAACGCGCGCGCCGTCTGCAGCGTAAATCCAGCAGCCTCAAGCCTCCGGTTGAGCCCGGCTAAATCGTCTACGCGGAATTTAATCTCGGTCTCGATGGGCATCGGAGAAACAGCTTACAGATTACAGCTTACAGCCAAGGTGCCACTGTGCAAGATAAGCTTTTGAAAGAGCATGACTTTTAGCCTACCCCGAGCGAAGCCGAAGGGTGCCTCAATCGCCACAAAATCATAGCCGGGCTTTACAGGCTTCAGAAAACTCAATCGGAGGGAGGCGTGGGTTTTAACCCCCGCATAAGGCCAACTGAATCAGCGCCGGCTTTACAGGCTGCGGAAAAACTCTTCAGGAGGCAATTCCCAATGGCATTGTAATCAGGGCACGACTTCAGTCGGGCCGATAAAGCCAATCATATCAACGTTGGGCTTTAGCCCCTGCTACGCTCAATCGCGATTGCACCACCCGAACAGCTCTTTTTCCGCAGCCTCTTTAGCCGCGCAGGGGCTCTTTCTGCCAGTTTCACTCGAACCTCCCGGTTTTTCCGCAGCCTCTTCAGCCCCTGTAAAACTTCGGCCTGGCGAACCTCCAGATTTATTTGCCACTTGTCCGCTTTTTCGTGTCATATTGCGAAATATTTACTGGGTGACCCAATCCCGCCTCTCGGATCTCGAAGACCGCGGATCCAGCGAGCGAATAGCGAGCCTCTGCCGCACCACGGGCGCCCGGATTAGAATGAAGGCTATGAGCGAAGCCGTCTCCCTCGAAGCCCAGGTCAACCAGCAGATTATCGTTGCCATGAAGGCGCATGACGCCGTCCGCACCACCACGCTGCGCCTCATCAAGAACGCGCTGAAAAACAAATTCATTGAGACCCGCGTGCCGCTGACTCCCGCCGAGGAGCAGCAGGCTCTGGCGACCATGATCAAGCAGCGCCGCGACTCCATCGACCAGTTCACCAAAGGCAACCGTCCGGAGCTGGCCGCCGCCGAGGCCACTGAGATCGTTGTGATTGAAGAGTTTTTGCCCAAGGCTCTCGATGAGGGCGCACTTGCCGCGCTGGTTGCCGAGGCCGTCGCCGAGGTTGCCTCCGCCAATGGCAAGCAGCCTACGCCCAAGGAGATGGGCGCTGTGATGAAGGCCGTGCAAGCCAAGCTGCAAGCCGCCAGCCTGCGCGCCGAGGGTCGCACTGTCAGTGAGATGGTCAAGAAAGCGCTGGCGGGGTAAGAGCGTTTCTATCGGCGTGCGCTATTGATTCGCACCATAAATACTGTGAATTGGGTGGGGCACCTCTACTCTATTTTCGGGCAGGATCAATAGGTGTTTCCATGCCCAATCCGCGCCAGAAACTCATCCAGCGACGCGCGATCGATTGCGCCTTCCTGAATCGAGTCGGCGGCGCGAGGATTGCGCGGATCACGCACCACAAAGCTCAGGCCGACGCCGTCGTTTCCCCAGCGGTTGGCGCGCACCAGCAGAGAAATGGAAGTCTCCGCGCCCGTTTCTTCGCTGCTCTTCTTCAGCGTCATCTGCACCAGAGTGCCGGGATACCATCGCTCCTCGGTAATGACATACAACCCGGTCGAACTGATATTGCAGATGGCGTGCGCTCGCGGAGCGGCGCCGGTCCAGAAGTATGCGCTAAGGCCGGCCAGCGCCACTCGCGGAGCCTTCCTCGGCTCCGCTGGCTCGGGGTTCAACCACCGCTGCAACCAGCTCTTCGGCTTGGCGGCATCCTTTTTCCAAGGCTCGGCCTTGGCTGCCGGCTCGGCCGGTGCTGGCGCGGCCGGTGCTGGCGCGGCAGGTGCTGGCGCGGCAGCTTGCACTAAGACGGGCCCGTTGACTCGAAGCTCTTCCAGCGGCCCTTCGGGCAGTGAGCTCGGCAAAGGCTGCTCGGGCGGTGGCATGGCAACTTCAACGGCGCTGGAATGAAAAAGCGCCTTCAGCCGCCGGTCGACCTCCTCGGCGCGTCCAAAGAACAGTTGATCCCCCGCCTGCGTATGCGAGGCATAGATCGAGTGCACGGGCAGCGCCAGCACGCTTGCCGCTGGCGGACTGGAAGGCGAGGCGCGATAAGAAGGAAAAAATTCGACCGTCTCAATGACGCGGCAATCCTCATCTAGATAAATCAGATCCAGCGGAAGCCGCGCATCGGAAGCCAGTATGCCTCTAAAAGGCAGCAGCCACAGCCCAGCGCCGGATTTAGCTGTCAGCGCGGGAATCCGGTCAACCAGAGTGACTCGAGGAAAATCGCCATAGGCAATCTCCACGCCCAGAATGCATCCCCGATTCAGATTCAACGCGCAGCAGCGTTGCGTATCGGCATGGTCTTCGCTCCCCGACAGAATCTCACCGCTCGAATGGCGGATTCCGGCTTGTCCAGCTTGTCCGGCTTGTCCAACTCGTGGCGTTTTATCCACCGAGTCTCCTTTGTCAAAAGACACCGCTGCTTGGGCGTGGAAGTCCATCTCCTTCCATCGGCATAATTGGACGGGGGCATGAGCGTTTTATGGGAAGAATCTGAGGGAGTGGTGCTCTAATTGCTAGCTTTAAGTAATTACAATGTGCAGTTTTGAGTAACAGAAGAATCGGCCGCCGGTTCCAGGCAAATCTTTGCCGCCAACATCCCAGCGCAATCACCGAGCGGTCATCCGGTCAATCAACTGACAGACCGGATGACCGCTTTCGGCAACAATTTTCTGTTTTTTCGATGACTAAAATACTTCCGAAGGCCCATCGGGAGGCGGTAGATGCTTGAGCAGGCCGAGTTCGCCAGCCAGACGCTCCAGCCTTTGGCGCGTAGCGGCCGTGGGTGGAACCAGCGGCAGGCGGACGTGGTCGGAGCAGCGGCCCATCAGCGAGAGAACCGTCTTCACCGGCGCGGGATTCGACTCCCAGAAGTTGGCGTCGAAGAGGCGGCCGTAGCGACGCTCCAACTCGCGGGCTTCGGCCCAGTTGTTGCTGAGCGCGGCGCGGATCATGCGGCTGACCTCGGCGGGAATTTCGTTGGATACGACGCTAACCAGCCCATGCGCGCCCACGCCGATCGAGGCCAGAGCCAGGTTGTCGTCGCCGCTGAAGACCTTGAAGCCGCGGGGCAGTTGGTGAACCAATTGCGCGATCTGCGGCAGCCTGCCACTGGCCTCCTTGACGGCCTGAATGTTGGGCGCGGCCTCGGCCAGGCGGACCACCGTCTCTGGATCGAGGTTGACGCCGGTGCGGCCAGGCACGTTGTAAAGCACCACGGGCAGCGGAGCCACGCACTGTGCCAGAGCCAGGAAGTGCTGGAATTGGCCCTCCTGCGTGGGCTTGTTGTAATAGGGATTGGCCGAAAGCACGGCGTCAATGCCGCGAATCTGGCGCAGGCGGCTGGCATTGCGCAGCAGCGCTCTGGTGGAATTGTGAGTGCAGCCGGCCCACACAGGCACGCGTCCGGCGGCGGCCTCGGCAACCAGGCAGACGGTGAGCAGCCACTCGTCGTCGTCCAGCGTAGCCGCCTCGCCCGTCGAGCCGCAGGCCACCAGAAAGTCGATTCCCGAATTGATCTGCCAGTCAACCAGCGCCTTCAGCGCCGCCTCGTCCACCGATCCATCCGCCCTGAAGGGCGTCACGATAGCTGTTCCGCAACCTGTCGTTTCCATAATAAGAAAAGTGTATAACGCGAGGGGCTCCACCTGACCACAATGCACACCGCAAAATCAGCGCTCTTATATGAGCCAACTGTGGATTTAAGGCAAAACCCGGATGGATGTATCCCGAAGCTGCAACTCTCAAGCCGATGCAGCCAGCACCAATGTAGTGCCGGCCTCCAGATCGGCTGTCGCGCGGGCGTCCCAGCCCGCGTCTGTTGGCTGAAGCGGCCAAAACAAAACCAGAGCATAGTTTCACTGGTTTTGTTTTAGGGTGATTGGCCAGGGCAATCGCATTTGAAAATCGACTCGCCGCATCTCTTTCAAAATCGCCCCA
>CAZDYU010000038.1:0-29876 GCA_964509755.1 uncultured Occallatibacter sp.
GCAACATCCGCACCGGGGCCATGTTCGAGGAGCGCTTCCGCTCCGCCGACGCCATAGACAAGGTCGTGGTGGACGAGATCTCGATGGAGTTCCTCTACAACGACGGCGACGATTACTACTTCATGAATCCCGTCGACTACGAGCAGACCGTGCTGAAAGGCTCCACGCTCGGCGACGCCATCGAGTACCTCACGCCCAACCTGCGCATCGAGGTCAGCTATCACGACGGCCAGGCCGTCGGCATTGAGCTTCCCTCGGCCGTCGAACTGACCGTCGTAGAGACCGAACCGGGCCTCAAGTCTGCCACAGCCTCCAGCGTCAGCAAGCCCGCCAAGACCGAAACCGGCCTTGTCGTCCAGGTTCCATCCTTTATCAATGAAGGCGAGAAGATCCGTGTCGATACCAGCGAGGGCGCTTACCTGAGCCGCGCGTAAGAAGGGAAAGCAATGAACCGCATTGATTTCCAACGACTTGCCGAATTGCGACTCAAGGAAGCTGAGGCGCTGTTAGCTGCAGAATTCCCAGAGGGTGCATACTATCTAGCAGGGTACGCAGTCGAATGTGGGTTGAAGGCCTGCATCGCCAAACGAACCCGTGAGCATGATTTCCCTGAGAAGAAACTGGTCGTTGACAGCCACACACACGATATAGGAAATCTGTTGCGTTTGGCAGGTTTGTCGGATCAGTTGAAAATAGATGTCGAGCACGATGCAGTGTCGGAAACTTCTTGGGAGACCGTGCAACGCTGGTCGGAGCAGAGCCGCTATGACATGATCGAAGGGGATGATGTTTTTCGATACTTTAAAGCTGGAACCATGATTCATGCCGTGAAATCCGAGAAAGGAGGAGTGTTGCCATGGATCAAACAGTACTGGTAAACCTCGATATTGACAAGGGACTGCGCGTCATAGAAGCACTCGACCGCGAAGGATGTTCACCTGAAGTCGCGATGTGGGCCATGCTGCCGCAATACGAAAATTGGCGGTTTGTTCTCTCATCGAGCAAAATACCTGGATACGAGGAATTGGTGAACCATTTGCGCCATGCCGGTGTGCAGTTCGGGTCACGTCCCTCAGTATTGCTCTGCCAAGCTAACGATCCGTTCATTACGGAACTGCGCAAAAAATACGCGGGCCAAGAGGAAATCTTGGGGCGTCATCTGGGAAGCCAATATTTTGGCAAGCAATATGTGGATGAGGCCTATGTTTATCGTATCCGATAACCTGATCCTTCTGAAGTCAGTCGGGAATTAATCAGGAGGGCTGCTCCATGGGTACAGAAACGTTGGTGAGTTTTGACATCGAAAACGGAAAAGAAGTGATTGATGCGCTGGATCGGGACGGAAAGACACCCAATGTCGCTCTCTGGGCCAAAATCCCGGACTACGAGGATTGGAGACTGGTGATCGCCTCGGATCGTCTCGACCAATCCTCCTCTCGCTCTGGGTACACCGAAATCAATGCGGCCATGAAAAAGGCTGGAATTTCGATTCACAGGCAGCCAACAATCTCCATGCGCTCGATGGATAATCCGTTCATTCGGGATTTGCGCCGTGTCTTTGCCACAACTGCCGACACCTATGGAATGCGCTTGGGGGGCCAGATCTTCGGCGGCAAGTATCTGGAAGACGCGTTCGTCTATCGCATCCGTTGAAGTGGGTCTTCCTCGTTTGACCTCTTCCCGCTTCGACGTATATTCATGTCTCAGCGCACTTGAATGCCGAACTTCTCTGGAGGTTTCCTCATGTCCATTTCTGCCGTCATCGCCGGCGCTGCCGCCGGATTCACCCTGAACACCGGCTCAGTACAAAAAGCTGTTGCCGGCCTCACGCCGGAGCAATGGCTAAGCCGCCCCAACGACCACTCCAACCACATCACCTGGATCGTTGGCCACGTCATCTGGGCCCGCCAGATACTCATCTCCCGCGTTGGCGGCCAATGGCTCTGCCCCGGCCTGGAGGTCTTCGCCCGATCAGCCAAGCTCGACGAGAGCACAAGCTACCCGGCTCCCGATGCGCTATTGGTGCTTTTACGAGATTCCGCCGTTGCGCTCGACGCAACTTTGTCCGCGCTCACCCCCGATGCACTGGACGCTCCCGCGCCTCCCGGACCGCCCAGCCCGGACGGAAAAGTCAGCGGCTTTATCGGCGTACTTTCCTGGCATGAGACCTACCATGTTGGTCAAATTGCTTACCTGCACAGCTTGCTCGGCCTCTCCCCCGTCTTTGGTTAAACCTCCGTCATTGCAATTGGCGCAGGGGGGAGAGTCGCGTCTCCTCCCTCTTTAAACCACTGGACATAGGGGCCCGCATCCGACGATTCGGATGGAAGTGCAAGATAGAATAAGAAGGTTGTATTCAAGTGGTTTTCAATAGCGCTTTATTCGACTAAGCATTCCAAAAAATACCCTGATTTGCTCAAGAATCGGCTTATCCCTCGGGGAGCAATTTGCGGCAAGAAAGATCGTATTCAAGGCGTCTTTATGCGCTTCAACCGATTTCACAATATTCGCCAGTTCTGCAATACTTCGTAGTATGTCCTTAGTAAAAGAGCTTTTGAAACCGCTGGCCGAAGACGGCGCGGCATTGACTCGAGAGCAGGCCGCGGCCGCGCTGGAAGAGATTCTTGCGGGCGGAGTTCCGGATGTGGAAACCGCCGCGCTTCTGACCGTGATGGCTACGCGCGGCGAGCAGGCGCCGGAGCTTGCCGGCTTTGTTGAAGTGATGCGCGCGCGGGTTACGCCGCTGCCGCTTACGCCAGCCGAGCGCGACCAACTGGTGGACGTGGTAGGAACAGGCGGCGGTGGGCCGCTGACCTTCAACATCTCATCCGGTGCGGCGCTGGTGGCTGCGGCCGCGGGAGCCAAAGTGGCCAAGCACGGCAATCGCGCGGTGACTTCTTTGTGCGGCGCGGCGGATGTGCTGGAGGCGCTGGGAGTACCCATCGAACTCAAGCCGGAAGTGGCCGTCGAGTGCCTGCGCGAGACAGGTTTCATGTTCCTCTTTGCGCCGCTCTATCACCCGGCGATGAAGGCCGTGGGGCCGCTCCGTCGCGCGCTGGGCTTTCGAACCATCTTCAACCTCTGCGGACCGCTTACCAACCCCGCCGGCGCGCGGGCGCAGGTGATTGGCGTGCTGGCGCCCAGCCGCGTTCTACTGGTGGGCCGCACATTGGCCGCGCTCGGGGCAAGGCGGGCCTTTGTCGTGCATGGCACCGACGGCATCGACGAGCTGACTACCACCGGAGAGTCGATTGTGGCGCGCGTCGAAGAGTCGGAGACGGGCGAGTCCACGCTCAAGGCTGCTCGCGTCACGCCGGAGATGGCCGGTCTGCCGCGCACAACTCTGGATCAATTTACCGGCGGGGATGTAAAGACCAACGCGGCGCTGCTCTATGACGTGCTGACCGGGATGCCCGGCGCACGGCGCGACATCGTATTGTTGAACGCCGCCGCTGGGCTGGTAGCCGCTGGGTTGGCCGTCGATCTGAAAGAAGGCGTCAGGCTGGGTGCCGAGGCCATCGACTCCGGCCAGGCCGCTGCGACGCTGGCCAAGCTGCGGGCGTTTGGGGCCAAGCACGCGGCGTGAGGAGCATTTTACTTTTTCGGCGGCGAAGTTGTAAGCTTTGCGTCCAAGGGGTGAAAGGAATCCATCCATGTATTGCAAGCAAGCAATCGCAGTAGTTGCTTTCTTTGCTGGCTGCGCGACAGCCGTTGCGCAACAGACCAGTCAAGTCCAACTGAAGATTGAACCGTCGAATCGTACACTGACAGTGAGCGCGGAGGAGCGAGTGACCGTCGATCCAGATCTTGCAATTCTGCATATCGGATTCGAGACGCAGCCCTCCGACGCCAAAACTGCATACACTGCCGGAGCTAAGACTTCCAACGATATTATTACCGCGTTAAAACAGGCCGGGATTCCAGAGACCTCAATTCGCAGCGAGTCGCAGCATTTGGATAGCATTGGATATAAGTCACACAAGTTCAAGCTGGTGCAACAGTGGACAGTAAAGACGCCGCCGGAGCGCGCAGCCGAGATACTGGATGCAGCTGTGTCCGCGGGCGCCACCGACAGCGGTGAAATCGACTGGACCATGCTAGATGTACGAACGCTTGAAGATACAGCATTGAGTCAGGCTACAACACGAGTCAAAGCGAACGCAGTTGTCCTTGCCAAGGGCATGGGGGTGCAATTGGGTTCATTGATTTATGTAACCAATCAGATTTCGGCACCACAGTTTTATCAGAATACGTACTCCAACAATGCGGCTCCGCAAGCAGAATTCTCTGTTGCAACACGATCGCAGATGTTAGCCATCGAGCCGCGCAAAGTGAGCCGCACAGCCACCGTCTACGCCGTCTTCTCTATCGAATGACTTCACCGCAGCATCTCTACCGTCAGCGCGTCGGCCTCGCCATTGAAGTACTTCGCCAGCGCATCATTGAAGCCGGCAGCGTCTTCGCCGGCCTCTTCCGCAGCGCGGGCAAATAGTGTCATCGACGAGCAGAACTTCAGATCGTCCGGCGTACCCAGAATCTCGCGGATCGTTCGCCCTTCGACCAGCGTGACCAGCCGTGTGCATTGCCCCAATCGCGGCCCCAGCACGGGATGCCGGAGATAAGCCACGGCCTCTTCCAGTGAGCCGATTCCATAGTGAGTTGCCAGCGAGCTGCGGCCCAGTCCCTTCATCTGCGGAAAGATAAACCATATCCAATGGCTGCGCTTGCGGCCGGCGCGCAGTTCGTCCAGCACCCGCGGAAAGACCTCCGCCTGAGCGCTGATAAAGCGTTCCAGATTGAAGGGTTCTTGCATTGCGGGTACCTTCACCTTTTAAGTTTAGCCCTTGCGACGGGCGCTTAGAGACCCTCGAAGGCTCTCGGAAAATCCCTGATTGCGGAATGCATCACGGATAGGAATAGCGCCAGCTTGCTTGGACCCCACCCGTGCTATAGGCTCTAACTTGTATGGAAATTACTTGTGACCGCTGCAACCAGAGCATCCAGGCCGAGAACTGCTACTGCCCCGTCTGCGGTCTGCCACATCTGCTCTACACGGCTGACGCTCCGGCCGGCCAGCCCCAGCCGGAACACTGGAACGAGGCGGTGCGCGATGCCAGCAGCGTCGATTGGAAGCCGGCCTTGATTGCCGCACTCAAGCTGGCGATTCCAGCCGGGCTGCTCTCGAGCGCCGCCTCTCCGCTGAGCTTTCTGGGGTTGCTCTGGATGAGTTCGGCTGCGGCCTGGGCCGTGGCGATCTACATGCGCGGGCGGCGGCCTGCCTGGATCACGCTGGGCGCCGGCGCGCGCATCGGCCTGGTTACCGGCCTGCTGGGCGCATGGATGGCCTTTGGCGTTAGCGGCATTCAGCTCTTTGTCGAGCGCTTTTTTCTGCACCGGTCCAGCCAGATTGATGCGGATTATTCCAGCATTTTTATCTCCGCCTTCCAGCAGCGGGTTCAGCAATCCCTGGCCGGGATGAGCACGGCAGACGCGGCGCAGGCGCAGGCCATCTTCTCCTCCATGCAGGCGCGCATGCTCTCGCCTGAGGGCCACGCCGGAATGTGGACCGGATCGATTGCCGTAAGCTCGCTGTTTCTGCTGCTCTATGCCGTTGCCGGAGGCGCTTTGGCGGCGCGGATGCAGGCCCGCAGAAGGCAGCCGGAAGTCTAAGTTCCGATATACTTGCGGGAAAGTACGGAATCCTCGTATTATCCATCGAGAGAACCGCTTCGAGTGATCGGCAGCGAATAATGAAATTGCGAGGACATTGATGAGCGATGGCCCAGATAGATCCGCCCTGCGCACCAAAGGCAGGCTGATGTCCGCCTCGGAGATTGAGCGCACCCTGGTGCGGCTGGCGCATGAGATTGTGGAAAAAAGCAACGGCAGCGAGGATCTGGCGCTGGTCGGCATCCGGCGGCGCGGCGTTCCGCTGGCCGAGCGGCTGGGCAAGCTGATCTCCTCCATTGAAAAACGCCCCATCGATACCGGCGTGCTCGACATCCAGTTTTATCGCGACGACCTGTCCACAACCGGCGTGCGTCCCGTGGTCACTCCGGGCGCCATCGGCTTCAACATCGATGGCCGCGACGTGGTGCTCTGCGACGACGTGCTCTACACCGGACGCACCATCCGCGCCGCCATGGATGCGCTCTTCGATCACGGCCGCCCGCGCCGCGTGCAACTGGCCGTGCTGATCGACCGCGGCCACCGCGAACTGCCCGTCGAGGCAACGTATATTGGCCGCCGCATCCCCACCAGCAGCCGCGAGATCATCGAAGTCAAATTCCGCGAGATCGACAACGACGAGCAGGTTCTGCTGGTCGAGCGGGTGGATTGAGAAAGGCAGCTTTTAGCTTTTAGCTTCTAGCTTCCAACTAGAGGCTTGGCTAGAGGCTAGCAGCTAGAAGCTAGAGGCTGTCACCGAATGACCGCAACCAAAGTCCGCCGCACACTTGCCACTCCGCCCGTTCCCGCATCCTTGTTTCCGTACAATCCCGGCTCGCTGCTCTGCCTTCAGGACTTGAGCCTTGAAGCTCTCAGCCATCTGCTGGCCCGTGCCACGGCCCTTGAGAATCAAGACCCGCTGACGCGTTGCCGCATCCTGGCCAAGCGCCGCATCGCGCTGCTTTTTTACGAGTCCTCCACGCGCACCCGCACCAGCTTTGAGTTGGCCGCCAAGGCGTTGGGCGCTGACACTACGCTGGTCTCAGACAAATCCTCGAGCATTGAAAAAGGCGAGACGCTGAAGGATACCGGCCTGACGCTGCGCGCGCTCGGGGCCGAGGCCATCATCCTGCGCCATCCCAGCTCCGGCGCGGCCTGGCTGCTCGAGGCCGAGACCCGCCTGCCCGTGCTCAACGCCGGCGACGGAATGCACGAGCATCCCACGCAGGCGCTGCTCGATCTGCGGACTATGCTCGCGCACCTGAGACCGGGCGTCGCCGGCATCAACGCCGAAACCCTATCTGGTGTCACCGTAGCCATCACCGGCGACATTCTGCACAGTCGCGTGGCCCGTTCGAACATGCTGCTGCTGCCGCGCCTGGGCGCGCGCGTGCTGCTCTGCGGACCTAAAGAGTTGCTGCCCGAAGTCGCCGCGCAAGCCGGCCCCGGCATTGAGATCACTCGCGATTTCGAGGCCGCGCTCGCACAGTCTCAAGTCGTCATGATGCTGCGTATTCAGGCCGAGCGGCTCGCCGGATTGCAACTCGACCTCGAAGAGTACAAGGCCGCCTACCAACTCACCGGCCAGCGGCTCGCCGCGCTCGCTCCTAAGGCTTTGGTGCTGCATCCCGGGCCGATAATTCGCGGGCTTGAGTTGACGGCGGGTGTAGCTGATGGGCCGCAGTCGGCGATTCTGGAGCAGGTTACGAACGGAGTGGCGATTCGTATGGCCGTCGTGGAGCGGGCGCTGACGGCGGCAGACCAAGGAGGCCGTGCATGACGGCACTAATCATTCGTAATGGCCATCTGATCGATCCCGCCGCCGGCATCGACGCACTCAAAGATATTCTGCTCAAGGACGGCCGCGTCGCCGAGATTGCTGCTCCCGGCAAGCTGAAGGCGGCGAATGAAATCTCTGGGGCTGAAGTTCTGGACGCCACCGGCCTCACCGTCGCGCCGGGCCTCATCGACATGCACGTCCATCTGCGCGAGCCCGGCCAGGGCTACAAAGAGACCATCGCCACCGGCACGCTTGCGGCCGCGGCTGGCGGATTTACCTCCGTTGCGGCCATGCCCAACACCACGCCGGTGAACGACTCGTCTGAAACCACGCGCTGGATGCAAGCGTCCGACCGCAATGCCTCCGTTCGTGTCTTCCCCATCGCCGCCGCCACGCGCGGCAGCAAGGGCGAAACCATCAACGACTATGCCGCGCTCAAATCCGCCGGCGCCGTGGCCGTAAGCGACGACGGCCTGCCGATTCTGAAAGACGGTGTGATGCGCGAGGCTCTGGCCGCAGCCGCGCGCGTTGGTCTGACCGTGATTCAGCACGCTGAAGACACGCGCATCACGCACGTTGCCGACAAAGTGGCCGCGATGAACGCCGGGGCAGTTTCGTTCAAACTCGGCCTGCGCGGCTGGCCCAATGAGGCCGAATCCGGCATTGTCGAGCGCGACATCCGCCTGGTGACCGAGCTGCGCGAAGCCCGAGCGCACCTGCACGTAGCCCACATCTCGACGGCCGCCGCGCTGAATGCCGTGCGCCAGGCTCGGCGCAACGGTTTGCGCGTTACTTGCGAGGTTGCCCCGCATCATTTTCTGCTCACCGACGAGCACGTCGGCCTCTATGACACCAACGCCAAGATGTGTCCGCCGTTGCGCTCGGCCGCCGACCGCGACGCGCTGATCGAAGGCATACTCGACGGCATCATCGACGCCATCGCCACCGACCACGCGCCCCATGCCGTCCACGAAAAAGAGGTCGAGTTTGAGCGCGCGCCGAACGGCATTATCGGCCTGGAAACGGCCCTGGGGCTCTCGCTCCGCTGGCTGCACCGGGAGTGGAAGCTGCCGCTGGGCCGCGTTCTGAGTCTCTTGAGCGCGCAGCCGGCGGCGCTCTTGAATTTGAAGGGCCGCGGCACTCTCACCGTCGGCAGCTACGCGGACGTGGTCGTCTTCGATCCCAAGGCCGAGTGGACCTACAATGCCCGCGAAGGCAAATCCAAGTCCCGGAACACGCCCTTCGACGGCTGGGCGATGCAAGGCAAAGTTCGCTGGACCATATCCGAAGGACGCATTGCGTTCTCGAACAAGGCCTGATAGAAATTAGTCGGCGGAGGAGCTTGCGCACTTGCAGCAAGCAAATTCGCCGGCCAGAATCAGCAGAATTCCGCCCGCCCAAAGCCAGTGGCCAGCCAGCGGAACCAGTGGGTAGAGGACAAAGAAGATCCAAGTCCCGGCAAGAAAGGCCAGCATGGCTCCGGCTGCAATGCGCCGCGGCCAAACAAAGCTGGGAAAGATCAAAAAGATCAGATAAAGCACCAGCAACGGATTGATCCAGCCGCTCAGCACGGCCAGAAAAAGCTTGGAGTGCCACATCTCCGGATTCATCGTATTGATGAGGGTGGCCCAGGCGCAGCGTGAGCCCTGCAATGCGTCGGGAGCATCGCCGCCGGGCGTGGCAACCTCTCTCACGGCGGGCAGAAAAAATGCCCAAATATAAATGCCGAAGCCAACCAGCCGGGCAATCCAAACCATGCGGCGAACCGCTGTACTGCACGTGCTTTGCGCCATTCAATCCTCCTCAGCCGGTTCGCAAACATCGACGCGCCCACGGCAAAACCGCAACAAACCATCATAGCGGATGCTGCCCTGGCGTTGCCTCATCGACTTGCCGGAACCAGGCATGGTTTGTGAATACGCATGTGGAGTAATGGTAGACTGAGGTCCGCAAATGATCGGCGATGGGTTCGCAAAGCGGCACAAGGAAGTGCGATGAAGGGAACGGAAAAGTATCTGGAAATGGTTGCCGCGCTGCTAGGCGCAGAAACCACGCTGTCTCTGGCCACCATCGGCGAAGACGGCCAAGCCTGCGTAGCGCCGCTCTTCTACATGGCCGATGAGGAACTCAAGCTCTACTGGCTCTCTTCCCCCGGCAGTGAGCACAGCCTGAATCTGGAGCGAAGCTGCCGCGCGGCCGCAACCGTCTATCGCAGCGTCGAAAACTGGAGGCAGATTCGCGGTGTGCAAATACGCGGTGAGGTCAGCCTCGTCGCCGACGCCAAGCGCCGCGCTGAAATCATCGAGGCCTATCGCCGGCGCTTCAAGATCGGGCGCGTATTCAGCCTGTTGCTCCGCCAAAGCGCCGTCTACGCATTCAAGCCCGAGTTCTTGCGCTTCATCGACAACGCGCGCGGCTTCGGCTTCAAGTTCGAACTCGCGCGGCAGGCCGAGGGTTGGCAATTGGTGCGGTCAAAAAGTTGAGACGCCGTTCGAGTCTGCCTCCAGAATCGTTAGAGTTACTTGCAAAATTTCGGCAGAACGGTCATTTCGAGGCGCGACCAGCCCACTTCATACCATTCAGTCTGCCCGGCGGCAAGGCTGTAATAGCCAATGACAACTTCGCCAACCAGCCCAACATTCGTCTACGCCGAGCCCGCTCCCTGATCTTGCAACGCGTACTTGAACAGCCAGCGATTCAGCGCATCATGTCCGCAGTCGAATGCATTTATAAAATGCTCGCGCGGCAGGGGACGAACAGGCGCATCGAGAGCGGGTTGAAAGGCTGCTCATTTCACTGTATCGAGGCCAAAGACGCGGCGCTCCGCCAGGATCGATTGAGTCGCCGTGATCTTCTCCGTTAGAACTCGAAGATAACGGAGCGTCATGACCGCGTCAATCCTTTTGGGTGCTCCAGGGTCCGATTTTAGAACCTGGTGGACCATAGACTCCAACCAACCAAGAAAAACTTACAACTGTATCTTCACCGGCCAGGTCTTCCAGATCTCCGCGCAATAATCCCGAATCGACCGGTCCGAAGAAAACTTGCCAATCCGCGCCACATTCAGAATCGACATACGCGTCCATGCCTCCTGATCCTGGTAAGCCGCGCTCACTCGGTCCTGGCAATCGATGTACGACTGGTAATCGGCCAGCAGCATATATTCGTCCGTGGTCAGCAGAGAATTCACCAGCGGCTCGAACAAGCTCTTGTCGCCATGCGAGAATTCGCCGTTTGAGAGCGAAGCCAGAACCTCGCGCAGCATTGCGTTCTCGTCGAAGATCGCCCGCGGCCGGTAGCCCTCCTGCTTGCGCTGCTCCACTTCCGGCGTGGTCAGTCCGAAGAGAAAGAAATTCTCCTCGCCCACCTCCTCGCGAATTTCGATGTTCGCCCCGTCCAGTGTGCCAATCGTAATTGCGCCATTCATTGCGAACTTCATGTTGCCGGTGCCCGAAGCCTCTTTGCCGGCCAGCGAAATCTGCTCGCTCAGATCCGCTGCCGGATAAACTCTCTGCCCCAGCTTCACGCTGAAATCGGGCAGAAAAACCACCTTCAGCCTACCTCGCACCAGCGGATCGGTATTGACCGCCTCGCCCACCGAGTGAATCAGCTTGATGATCAGCTTGGCCATCTTGTAGCCCGGCGCGGCCTTGCCGCCAAAGAGAAAAGTTCGCGGCACCATCTCCGCATCCGGATCGTGCTGGATGCGCTTATACAGCGTTAGAATATGCAAGACCTGCAAGTGCTGCCGCTTATATTCATGCAGCCGCTTCACCAGCACATCGAAGATCGAATCCGGATCGGCCGCCATGCCCAGCCTGTCGTGAATGTAAGCCGAGAGTTGCAGCTTGTTGTGCCGCTTGATCGACTTCCACTCCCGGCAAAACTCCGCGTCCTCCACCATCGGCTCCAGTTTGCGCAGCTTCTCCAGATCGCGTATCCAGCCCGGTCCCAGCCTCGCCGTCAGCAGTTGCGCCAGCCGAGGATTGCTCAGCACCATCCACCGCCGCGGAGTGACGCCATTGGTTTTGTTGGAAAACTTCTCCGGCGTCAGCGCATAAAAATCCCGCAGCACATGCGTCTTCAGCAACTCAGTATGCAGCGCCGCCACGCCGTTGATCGCATGACTGCCCAGCGCCGCCAGATGAGCCATGCGCACAAACTGCTCGCCGTCGTCCCGAATCAAGGAGAGCCGCTTCACCATCTCCGCGTCGCCGGGAAACTTTGCCCGCACATTTTCCAGATGCCGCCTGTTGATCTCGTCGATAATCTCCAGATGCCGCGGCAGCAAAGCGCCAAACAAACTCCGCGGCCACTGCTCCAGCGCCTCCGGCATCAGCGTGTGATTGGTATAAGAGAGCGCGTGCTGCGTCACATGCCAGGCCGCCTCCCACTCCATTCCGTGTTCGTCCATCAGCAGCCGCATCAGCTCGGCTACAGCAATCGCCGGATGCGTATCGTTCATCTGGATCGCAAAATTGCGATGCAACTCGGCCAGCGGACGCCGCTGCGTGGCTTGAATTTTTACAATGTGCTGCAAGCTGCAACTGACAAAAAAGAATTGCTGCTCCAGCCGCAACTGCTTGCCCTGAATCCCTTCATCGTTGGGGTAAAGTATCTTTGAAATATTCTCGCTCGATACTTTCCCCGCCACCGCGCCCAGGTAATCTCCCTGGTTGAAGGTTTCAAAGTCGAAGCTCTCTACGGCCTGCGCCGCCCACAACCGCATCGTGTTCGCGGTGTTGGTCCGGTAGCCCAGAATCGGCGTATCGTGCGGAACGCCGCGCACCAGCTTGGCCGGAATCCACTCCACCCGCACCTTGCCTTTGGCGTCGGTGTGCCGTTCCGTGCGTCCGCCCATCTTCACTTCAAAGGCGTCTTCGGGCCGCTCAAGCGCCCACGGATTGCCCAACCGCAGCCACTTGTCGGTAGACTCCACCTGCCAGCCATCGCGTATCTGCTGGTCGAAGATCCCGTACTCATAGCGAATGCCGTAGCCGATCGCCGGTATGTCCAGCGTCGCCAGCGAATCCATAAAGCACGAGGCCAGACGCCCCAATCCGCCATTGCCCAGCCCCGGCTCCTCCTCTTGCTCAATCAGCGTGCTCAGGTCAATGCCCAACTGCTTCATCGCCAGCTCGGTATCGTCGTAGATGCCCAGGTTGATTAGATTATTGGCCAGATGCGGACCGGTCAAAAACTCCGCTGAAAGATAGCAGACCACCCGCACATCCTGCGCCTGATAGTTCTTCACCGTCTGAATCCACCGCTCCACCAGCCGGTCGCGCACCGTATGCGCCAGAGCCATGTAAAGATCGTTCACCGTCGCCCGCTCGGTCGAGCGCCCCTGCACAAAAAACAGGTTATCCAGAAACGATTGCATCAGCGCATCCACGCCCAGCGCCGTCCTCTGGCCAATCTTCGGCCCAGTCTGGTCCGACCCCTCATGCGGCAGCGTTACAATTGCATTTCCGGTCATCGCTTTCCCTCATCTCCCCGGTAAACGGAGAGGCCTTCGATTAAAGAGCAGTGCCTCCAACATAAGGCCGCAGGGGTTGCGAAAAAATGAAAAACCACCTGTTGCCGCGCGGAAGAAGAGCGCATGGCCCATTTTGAAATCTCCAATACTGTTTTGGTCAAGGAAGTGAGAGGCGCCAGGCCAGGCAGGTGGCTTTTTAGGGCCGACGCCAAACCCGACATCCCGGCTTCGGAATTCCGTTTCAGCGCATAGGTGACCGCCGGATAACTCAGGCCTACTTCCTGGGCGATCCGCGGCCGGCTGCGCCCCCGCTTATTGGCCCGTATCACTTGGCTCCGGCGCTCATGCTGCGCGGCAGGACTCAATTATCGTGCTTCTTGATCTTCCGTACAAATTTGACGCCCAAAACATATAAGATCTCAGATTGATGGGCCGAGGCTATAACCTCGCGCTTCGTTCCTTATATCGCGCGCTTCATTTATTTTCCGAGCAACGATTCGCCGCTAGTTTTCAAATAGGAGCCGTACGCGGTAACAAGCGCCTGTACTGATCCGTGCGGGGAGTCAGGCAACCTGGCATTCCTACCGCGACAAACGCTTGCCTTGCTACACTTCTTTGTGAGGCCGGTTTCCGCGGGCTGTCTTCATCCTCAGTCCAAAATCCGCGGCGGGAGCCACCATGCCAGTTGTCGAACTCGCGGCCGTCACCAAGGCCTATGAGAGCAAGATTGCCGTCAACAACCTGAGCCTCGCCATCGAGGCGGGCCAGATCTTCGGCCTGCTGGGTCCAAACGGAGCCGGCAAAACCAGCTCGATCCGCATGATGATGGGCATTACGGTTCCCGACTCCGGCCAGGTCAGCCTTTTCGACAAGCCCTTTGAACGCGCCAGCCTGGAGCGCGTCGGCTACCTGCCAGAAGAGCGCGGCTTATATAAAAAGATGAAAGTCCTCGACCAGCTTGTCTTCTTCGGCTGCCTGCATGGGCTGCACGCCGCCGAGGCAGAAAAGCGCGCCAAAGCATGGGCCGCGCGCATGGAAATTGCCGACGCACTGCCAAAGAAAACTGAAGAATTATCCAAAGGCATGCAGCAGAAGATTCAGTTCATCGCCACGTTGCTGCATGAGCCGGGCCTTGTCGTCATGGACGAGCCCTTCAGCGGCCTCGATCCAGTCAACGCAGTGCTTGTGGAGCAGACGCTGCTGGAACTCAAGAGCCAGGGCAAGGTGATTCTCTTCTCTACGCATCGCATGGATCAAGTCGAGAAACTCTGCGACTCCATCTGCCTCATCGACAACGGTCGCGCCGTGCTGGCTGGCAATCTGCGCCAGATTAAATCCAGCTATGAGCGCAATCATGTGATCGTCGAGTTCGAAGGCAGCGCGGCCTTTCTTCAAAGCGATCAAATCGCCGAGGCCAGGAACTACAGCGGCCACGCCGAGATCAAGCTGAAGCCGCACGGCGATGCGCAGAAGCTGCTGCATGAGGCCGCCGCCGCGGCAAACATCTATCGCTTCGAGCTGGTAGAGCCGTCGCTTGAAGAGATCTTTATCGAGACCGTGGGAGGCAAGGCCAATGCGTAATATCTTTCTGATTGCCAAGCGTGAATATGTCGAGCAGATTCGCGGCCGCGCCTTCCTCTTCTCCACGATTCTGGTGCCTCTGCTGATTGCCGCGCTGGTTGGCTGGAGCGCGATGAACGGCGGCAAACCAAGAGAAGGATCGCATGTGGCAATTGTCGCCACTGACGCCGCGCTGGCCGATCAAGTCCGCCGCGAGATGCTCTACGACACCTCCGCCAAGCTGACCGTGGAAGTGGTTGCGCCGGCCACAGCCGACGGTCGCGCCGCGCTGCAAAAGCAGCTCACCTCTAAGGCCATCGACGGCATACTTGACCTGAATACTGCCGCAAACGGTGCCGTCACCGCGTCGTACGTTTCGCTCTCGGCGGGCGGCTTTGCCAATATCGGCGGTATGCAGAATTATCTGAATCGCGCGCTGGTGCATCAACGCCTCATCGCTTCAGAAGTCAATCCGGCGCAGGCCGACGCGATTCTCAAGTGGGTTCCCGTGGAGACTTTGCAACTGGGCAAGAACGGACAGGCGGGCAAAAGCAGCGATGGCGCGGTGCAGTTTTTCAAGGCCTTCATGATGGCCCTGCTGCTCTCCATGCCGATTCTGCTCTACGGAATGAATATGGCCCGCGCCATCATTGAAGAAAAGACCTCGCGCATCTTTGAGGTGATGCTGGCCATTGCCGCCCCCGACGAATTGCTGGCCGGCAAGCTGATGGGCGTGGGCGCCGTGGGCCTGACGCAGATTACCATCTGGGTTTCGGTGGCTGGCGTTGTGACCGGTTCCGCATTGGCCGCGCCGCTGCTCAGCGGCAATCTCGCGCTGCATTTTTCACTGGCCGAGGGGCTGCTCTTTCCGCTTTACTTCCTGCTCGGCTTTGCGCTCTTCAGCGCGCTTTTTTCCGGTCTGGCCGCCACCTGCGAAACCTCGCAAGATCTGCAGATGTTTACGCCGCTGGCCGCCATACCCGTCTGGATCGCCTTTGGAATTCTGCCCGTGCTGATGAAGGATCCCAGCTCGGTGTGGGCCGTTGCGGCATCGCTCTTCCCGCTCACCGCGCCCTATGTTATGGTTCCGCGCATGAGCATTGCACCGGTGCCGGTCTGGCAGTTTGCCGCGTCGATCTCGATCATGATTCTCAGCATCTGGGGCATGCTCTGGTTCTCTTCGCGCCTCTACCGGGTTGGCATTCTCATGTACGGCAAGCGCGCCACGCTGCCGGAGTTGCTGCGCTGGCTTCGCTATAGCTGATGAAGCAGTATTGATTGGCCTCATCGATAGGGGTTGAATCAGGAAGCCTATGCGAGCGAGCAGCGAGCTTCCGCCGCACCGCAGGTGCTGGCGGAAGGGGAGGGATTTGAACCCCCGGAACCCGTTAAGGTTCGTCGGTTTTCAAGACCGATGCAATCAACCGCTCTGCCACCCTTCCGCTTTCTTCAAAATACCACGCATTGGGCCGCGCTGTAGGTATGCAGGGATAAACTTTGCAAGAAGCCGGGGCTGAATGCCCTCCGCGATTCCGCTTGACAGCGCTCGACCGCCTGCGGCAAAGTCAACTACACGGCTCCTTTTGCCGGTCTGCGAACCCCCCGGATCATTCCGCGCGGCCGGATTACAGAAGGCGGATTTTTCGGGAGGTTTTTCTATGCATCACCTTCACTTCAATCATCTGGTCGTGCTGGTTGCCGCACTCTATCAGTGGATTCTGGGCGCGCTCTGGTACTCGCTCTTTTTTGCCAAGCCATGGATGGCGCTGACCGGCCACGTTCCCGGTTCGCGGCCCAAAGGAGCCGTGGTTGGCATGGTCACGTCCTTCTTCGGAGGGCTGATTCTTGCGTTCATTTTGGCGCATGTTGTGCTATGGTCGGGCGCGGCGACGATCGGCTGTGGAGCCTTCATTGGCTTCATCTGCTGGCTGGGATTCATCGCCATGCCGCTGCTGGCAGAGACGATCTACGAGCACCGCTCCTTCAAGCTCTATGCCATCAACAACGGTTACTGGCTGGCTGCGGTGGTCGGGAGCGGCGCGCTGCTGGCGGCCTGGCGATAGAATGAACGCATGAGCAAACACATTATTGCAACCGACAAAGCCCCCGCCGCGATCGGGCCATATTCCCAGGGCGTGCGAGTAGGGAACCTCCTCTTCACCGCTGGCCAGGCCGCGGTCGATCCGGCGAGCCAGCAGGTGGTGGCGGGCGGCATCACCGAGCAAACCACCCGCACCTTCGAGAATCTGAAGGCGATTCTTGAAGCGGGCGGCACCAGTCTGGCCAACGTGGTCAAAGCTACCGTCTATCTCAAGGACATGAACGACTTTGCCGCAATGAACGCGGTCTATGCGGAGTATTTCGCGACGGTCTCCGGCTCACTGCCGGCCCGCACAACGGTCGAAGCCGCCCGTCTTCCCAAGGATGTGCTGGTCGAGATCGACTTCATCGCCGAGGTTTGAAGAGCCGCGCTTCCTCGGCCCATCCGCAAGCATCGAATGGAGTGAATTCAGGGAGCGCACCATGAGTGAGACGCCCGAAAAGATTGAGCGAACCGAGGCCGAGTGGCGCGCGCTGCTCACGCCTGAGCAGTACTGCATTCTGCGCGAGAAGGCCACCGAGAGGCCGTTTACCGGCGCGCTGACGCAGAACCGCGAAAGCGGCGACTACCACTGCGCCGGCTGCGGGGCGATGCTGTTTGATAGCGGGGCAAAATTCGACTCCGGCTGCGGCTGGCCCAGCTTCATGATCCCCGCCGATTCCAAGGCCGTGGCCGAGCACGAAGATGTGAGCTTTGGAATGCGCCGCGTCGAGGTCACATGCGCCCGCTGCGGCGGCCACCTGGGCCACGTCTTTTCCGATGGGCCGCGCTCCACAGGACTGCGCTACTGCATCAACTCCGCCTCGCTCACCTTTGAGCGCGCCAAGTGAGCGGCCCGCTGTCACCTCTTTAATGACCGTTGACGGGATAAAATAAATCGTCTGCTTGGAACAGCCGACTACGCATTTCTGTGCGCCCACGGCCGCAATCCAATCTCAAGATCGATGAGGGTGTGCAATGATGCGTTTCTCTCTCCGCCTGTTTGCGGGCTCAATCGCTGCTGTGCTGCTGGCCGCCGCATGGACCGCACCCGCGCACTCTCAGTCTCCCATCGTTCTTACCGGCGCAGATCGCCGTCCGGCCATTTCGCTTGACGGCGATTGGGCCTCTATCGTCGATCCATATTTTTCCGGCCTGTACAGCTTTCATCACGAAGTGAAAAAAGATGGATTTTTTCTCAACCGCAAGGCTCATCCCGGCGACCAATTTGTGACTGAATACGATTTTTCCAAAGCGCCTAAACTCAAAGTCCCCGCCGACTGGAATACGCAGCGCGAGTCGCTCTTCTATTACGAAGGCCCTATCTGGTACCAGCGCGATTTCACTTATCAGCCCGAAGCGCACACCCGCGTCTTTCTGCATGTGGGCGCGGCCAATTACCGCTCATGGTTCTGGGTGAACGGAGAGAAGGTCTGTGAGCATGAGGGCGGCTACACCAGCTTCAACTGCGAAGTGACCGCCGCGATTCATGCCGGCAATAATTTTGTTGTCGCCGCCGTCGATAACACGCGCCACGAAGACGGCGTTCCGACGCTTGAAACCGATTGGTGGAATTATGGCGGGCTTACGCGTTCTGTCTCGCTGATTGAAGTTCCCGAGGCATTTATCGATCAGTTCGATGTGCATCTGAGCCGCGCGGAAAGCAACGTCATTGAAGGCTGGGTGCATGTTGAAGGCGGAAATACTGGCGAAAAGGTCACGGTGATAATCCCAGAGCTTGACCGTATGTACTCATTTCCACTGGATAAAGATGGCCGTGCTGCGATTCACATTCCAGGAGCGAATTTGCGGCGCTGGTCACCGGAGACGCCGAAGCTTTACAAAGTCAAGATCAGTACAGCCAATGATTCCATTGAAGAAGAAATCGGCTTCCGCACCATAGAAACTCGAGGCACGCAAATTCTTCTCAATGGCCAGCCGATCTTTCTGCGCGGCATTTCTATCCATGCTGAAGCTCCTTACCGCACCGGCCGCGCCAACACGGACAAAGATGCAGAGACGCTGCTGGGCTGGGCCAAGGAGTTGGGCTGCAACTATGTGCGCCTGGCGCATTATCCTCACGATGAATCAATGCTGCGCGCCGCCGACCGCATGGGCGTGCTGGTGTGGTCGGAGAATCCTGTTTATTGGGCGTTGCAGTTTGACAATCCAAAGGTGTTGGCCAAGGCCGAGCAGCAATTGGACGAGGAGATAGGAACCTCGCGCAATCACGCCGCAATTATTCTTTGGTCGATGGCCAACGAAACGCCTTTGACCGAGGCGCGAACACGCTTCATTGAAACCGAGGCAGCGCGCGCGCGCGAGCTTGATCCAACACGGCTGATTACCGCCGCGCTGCTGGTGCGCGCCGAGGGACACACCAAGATTGTGGACGACCCGCTGGGCAAGGCGCTGGATGTAATCGGGATCAACGAATATATCGGCTGGTACGAGGGAAATCCAGAAACTGCCGACACAACGCAGTGGCGAATCGACTATGAAAAGCCGCTGATTGTGAGCGAGTTTGGCGGCGGCGCGAAGGCCGGCCTGCATGGCGGCGACGAGGAACGCTGGACCGAGGAGTACCAGGCGAATATCTATCGCCATCAATTGCGAATGCTCAACCGGATACCGCAACTGCGCGGAATGAGCCCGTGGATTCTGATGGATTTCCGTTCGCCAAACAGGCCGCTGGTGGGCATTCAGGATGAGTTCAACCGGAAGGGACTAATCAGCGATCAGGGCCAGAAGAAGGCGGCATTCTTTGTCTTGCAGAATGCCTACAACGAAAAAGCTGTCGGCAAACCGCAATGAAATCGGCCTGGATTCAATCTGCAACCAATCGATTGTTAAGTCAGCGCATTGTAGAAGAGTAGTACTCTGAGTTATGCTTGACTTATGTCCAATAACTCCGTTGTTGCCCTGATCGATGAAGAAATTGCCAAGCTCATGCAGGTTCGTTCTCTGCTTGCCACCACCGGCAAGGTAGCCGACAAGATTACCGCGCGCCTGGCCAAGAAGGCCGCCAAAGTTGCAAAGTCCTCGCCGGCCGGGAAGGCCGCCCCAGCCAAGAAGGGGAAGAAGCGCCGCACGTTGAGCCCCGAGGCTCGCCAGCGGATTGCCGATGCGCAGCGCAAGCGCTGGGCGGCAAAGAAGGCGAAGAAGTAAGCGCGGCTTTTCATCACGCATCATCGCCGCAAATCAATCCATCGCCTCGCTCTATAGCCCCGCGATTACCAGCATACGCGGCTCGGTCATCTCTTCGATGGCCGAGCGTATGCCTTCCCGTCCCAGACCCGAGTCCTTGACGCCGCCGAATGGCATCGGGTCCAGGCGCCAGCTTGGCGTGTCTCCCACAATCAGCGCGCCTACTTCGAGTTCGCGATACGCGGTAAGAATGCGGCCCACATCGCGCGTCAGAAGCCCGGCCTGCAAGCCATACTTCGAGTGATTGGCATCGGCCAGCGCCTGCTCGAAGTCGTCGAAGGGCTCGATGCACACCACCGGCCCAAAGGCTTCCTCATCCCAGAGCTTCATGCCCGGCTTGCAACCAGTGAAAATTGCCGGCGTCACCACGGAGCCATGACGCTGGCCGCCAGCCGCCAGCTTTGCTCCGCCTTCCACGGCTTCTTTGATCCAGGCCTCGACGCGCTCGGCCTCGACAGGGCGGATCAGCGGCCCAATCTCGGTTGCCTCCATCGCCGGATCGCCCGAGGCCATCTTGGCGGTCGCCTCCACGACCTTCCACAAAAACGTCTGAAAAACGCCGCGCTCCACAAAGACTCTCTGCACACTCACGCAGGATTGCCCCGCAAAACCAAAAGCCGCGTGTGCGGTGCGCACGGCTGCCTCATCCAGGTCGGGCCAGTCCGCGCAGACGATCTGCGCCGCATTGCCGCCCAGTTCCAGCAACACGCGTTTACGCCCGGAGTGCGCCTTCAGCTCCCAGCCCACCTTGGCCGAACCGGTAAAGCTGACCAGCTTGATGCGGTCTTCCTTCTCGGCCAGCCAGGCGGTGTCGGCGTCGGTAAGCGGCAGCACGGCCAGCGCCTCCTCCGGCCATCCGGCCTTCAGAATCACCTCGCCCAGCGCCAGCGCGGTAAAGGGAGCCTCCGGGGCGGGCTTCAGAATTACCGGGCAGCCCGCTGCCAGGGCGGGCGCAACCTTGTGCGCCACCAGATTCAGCGGAAAATTAAAGGGCGTAATGGCCAGCACCGGGCCGACGGGAAAGCGCTGCACCAGCCCCCAGCGGCCTTCGTTGCCTTCGGCCAGATCCAGCGGAATGCTCTCGCCGCCCAGCCGCGAACTCTCCTCGGCAGCGGTCTTGAAGGTCAGCACGGCGCGATCCACCTCAGCCCGCGCCAGGCGCACGGGCTTGCCCGCCTCGGCAACGATCAACTGCGCAAAGCGCTCTTTTTGCTCGATGAGCGCCGCGGCCACGTCCTCCAGAATCTCGCGGCGCTTCCATCGCGGCAGGGCGCGGGTGCGGCGCAGGCTGGCCACGGCGTGATGCACGGCCTGGCGCGCGTCGCTGCGGGTAGCCACCGTCACGCGCCCCACCAGCCCGTTGTCCCAGGGTGAGCGCACCTCCAGCACGTCGCCGTCGGTCCACTCCTTGCCGCACATCAAAAATCCCGTTTGTGTTCCTGGCCGCATCTTCATGGTTAACGCCTCCCGCATTCGACTCTGCTCTAGATGTTACAAGGGGGAAGCAAGTAGACGCAGAATTTGAAGCGCCATTTGCCGGTTTCGCTGAAACGAAGTCCCGGCGCGGTACACTGTTCCCCTATGATCCACAATGGCCGCAACCCGAAACTTCCCTTTGACCCCGCCGAGGCGCTGGAGTATCTGCGCGCCGCCGACGCCAAACTCGCCGCGCTGATCGACCGCGCCGGTCCCTTCACGCTCAAGCTCGATCCATCGCAGTCGCCCTTTGAGGCGCTGCTGGAGTCGATCCTCTATCAGCAGTTGAACGGCAAGGCCGCGGCCACGATCCATGCCCGGGTGCGCGCCTACTTTGGCGGCGATCCAGCCCCGCAACTGCTGCTCGACACGCCGGACGAAGTTCTGCGCGCGGCCGGCGTCAGCGGCAACAAGGCCCGCGCGCTCAAAGATTTGGCAGCCAAAACCCTGGACGGCACCGTGCCCACCCACGCGGCCATTAAAAAGATGCCGGACGCCGAGATCGTCGAGCGGCTCACCGCGGTCCGCGGCATCGGCCCCTGGACGGTCGAGATGCTGCTGATCTTTCGCATGGGGCGGCCTGACGTCTTTCCTGTTACCGATTACGGGGTGCGCAAGGGCTTCGCGCTGACCTTCCTGCGCCTTCCCAAAACTCGCCCGCTGGCGGCCGAAGACTTGCCCAAGCCGGAAATCCTGCTCAAAAGAGGAAGGCGCTGGGCACCCTTCCGTTCCGTGGCCAGTTGGTACCTGTGGCGGGCCTGCGACCTGGCTAAGGTGACCGCTCCGGCCAGCCGATAAGGCCTACAATGGTGTTAACTCCGGCGTACCGGTAAGGGTTGAGGCTTGAATGGCCGCAAATAAACGATTTATCTGCATTCACGGTCATTTTTACCAGCCTCCGCGCGAGAATCCGTGGCTGGAGACGGTTGAGACGCAGGACTCGGCCGCGCCCTATCACGATTGGAATGAACGCATCTGCGCCGAGTGTTACGCCACCAATGGCGCGGCGCGCATCGTCAACTCAAAAAATCAGATCACGCGCATTGTCAACAACTACGCGCGCATCAGCTTCAATATTGGCCCCACGCTGCTCAGTTGGCTGATGGAGAACGCGCCGCGCACCTACCGCATGATTCTGGATGGCGAACGGCGCAGCCGCAAGACCTTTGGCGGCCACAGCTCGGCGATGGCCCAGGTCTACAATCACATCATTCTTCCGCTGGCCAGCACGCGCGACCGCAACACGCAGATTCGCTGGGGCATTGCCGACTATGAGCACCACTACGGCGCTCCTCCCGAAGGCATGTGGCTGGCCGAGACGGCAGCCGACAGCGAATCGCTGGAATTGCTGGCCCAGCACGGCATCAAATTCACCGTCCTTGCGCCGCACCAGTGCAAGCGCATCCGGCCTATCAAAGATGGCGAAAACGCCGGCTGGAGCGATACCGCCAACGCCAGCGTCGATACTTCGCACCCCTACCTTGTCCGCTTCAAATCCGGCGAATCGATTGCCGTTTTTTTCTACGACGGTCCCACCTCGCGCGCCATCGCCTTCGAGGGGCTGCTCAACTCCGGCGAGAGCCTTGCCGGACGCCTCAAATCCAGCTTCCGCTATAACTCAAGTCCGCAACTGGTGCATGTGGCCACCGACGGCGAGTCATACGGTCACCACCACAAATACGGGGAGATGGCGTTGGCCTACGCGTTGCGCCTGCTCGAAGAGGATCCCACCGTCAAGCTGACCAACTACGGCTGCTTTCTGGATCAATTTCCGCCCGAGTACGAGGCCGAGATCGTCGAAGACACCTCCTGGAGCTGTGTGCATGGCATTGAGCGCTGGCGTTCCGATTGCGGCTGCAACGGCGGCAGGGCGGGCTGGAATCAAGCCTGGCGCGCGCCGCTGCGCAAGGCTCTGGACGAGCTGCGCGATGCGCTGGTCCCGTTGACCGAGCAGGAGGGCGCAAAGATATTCAAGGACGTGTGGGCGGCCCGCGACGGCTACATCGATGTTGTGCTGGACCGCAGCCCGCAATCGGCGGAAAAGTTTTTCCGCAAGTACCAGTTGCGTTCGCTCACCGTGCCGGAGCGTGTGCGCGGCCTGGAATTGATGGAGATGCAGCGCCACACGCAACTGATGTACACCAGTTGCGGCTGGTTCTTTGACGATATTTCAGGCATTGAAACCGTGCAGATCATCGCCTACGCTGCGCGCGTTTTGCAACTGGCCCGCGAGGCCTTTCATGAGCTGGCCGCGCCGCTCGAGCCGGCCTTTCTGGCCACCATGGCCTCGGCCCGCTCCAACGATCCCAAGGCCGGCGACGGGGCTGCAATTTATAAAGAGCAGGTGGCGACCAAGCAGCTCGGCCTGGAGCAAGTCGCCGCTCACTACGCCATCAGCTCGATTTTTTCTTCCTTTGCCGAAGAGACGGATCTCTTCTGCTTCCGCGTCTGGCGCAACTCCTACGACGTTTACACCTCCGGCCGCGGACGCCTGGCCATGGGCAGAGTCAAGATCGTCGGCGCCATTACCGGCAAGCAGCGCGGATTCTCCTTTGCGGTATTGCACTTTGGCGACCAGAACATCTCCGCCGCCGTCAAGTCCTATGAGCCGGAGGACGCGCCCGCCTTTGAAGGCTTCGTCGCCCAGGCCGCCGAGCGCGTGCAGCGCGCCGACTTTCCCGGCGTGATTCGCCTGCTTGATCGCTTCTACGGCCACATGGACTACTCGCTGACCTCGCTCTTTACCGACGAGCAGCGGCGCATCGTGCAATTGATTCTCAACTCCACGCTCTCCGATATTGAGAGTTCCCTCACCACCATCTACGACGACCACGCCAGCCTGCTGCATTTTCTCTCTCAAGCTGGCCTGCCCAAGCCTCCGGCGCTGACGCTGGCCGCCGGCTTTGCCATCAACGCCGGCATGCGCCGCGCGCTCGAGGCCGACCCCATCGACCAGCCGCAACTGCGCTCCTTTTTGGCGCTGGCCAAGGCCGATCAGGTGGCGCTGGAGACGGCCACGCTCTCCTACATCGCCGACCAGCGGATGAAGCGCGCCATGGTCGAACTGCAAATGTCCTCCGGCGGCGTCGAGTCGCTGGAGCGCGCGCTGAGCCTGGGCCGCATGTTGTCCGAACTGCCCTTCGAACTGAATCTGTGGCAGGCGCAAAATATCTGGTATGAGGTTCTGCGCACATCCAGTTACGCCCTGACCGCGCTGAGCGCCGAAGACCGCCCGCGCTGGGACAAGGGCTTTCGTGAGTTGGGCACGTGCCTGTCGATCGACTGCGCCGCCATCAGCGATCAGGATCCGGTGGCGGTGACTACAGGAGATTAGAGTCATTTCGGAAATTGTGTAGACCGGAATTTTGTCGGTGTCCCAACCATTCCGCGAGAAAACGCGGAGGATGGAGCACGGAAGTTTATAGAGAAAACTAATATGCTCCAATAACCACTGCACCTACGGCGCGGGTGGCAAGGCTGCCGCAGGCAATGCAAGAAAGCCGGCACGGAGCGCCTCTATTCAGGCCCCTTTGATGGGGCGCCAACCATAAAGCTTCTGCCTTTGACGGAGGATACTTGCTTAACAATGAAAATGCTTTGCGGTCTGCATTGCTCAGACAAGCGCCCATTGCCGTGGCACAATTATTTGTGCAAGTCGTTGAGCGCTCAAGATTGGAAGGCCACATCTTCCCTCGTTCACGCGCAAAGACAATGAGGCTGCTCCCAGGTCGGACCCTCTGCCAAAGGAGGCTATTGCGATGGCTGGACTGACCAGGAAGCCTTTCGATTCAGAGCATTTTCTTGCAACCGTGGAGCCGGGACGAAGCATTCACCGCCTCAAAGCAAAAGAGACATTCTTTGCCCAGGGCGGCCCAGCCGACTCCGTCTTCTACCTGCAAAGCGGCCACGCAAAGCTCACCGTCGTCTCCAAGCGAGGCAAGGAAGCTACGGTTACGATGCTGATCGCGGGCGACTTTTTTGGCGAGGAGGCGATGGCCGGCACTGAAGAGCTGCGAACTTCTTCGGCGGCGGCAATCTCCGCCTGTTCGGCGCTCAAGATCGAGAGAAGCCAAATGCTGAAGACTCTCCATGGTGAGCACAGCTTCTCCGATTTCTTCATGAAGTTCATTTTGATTCGAGGCATCCGGACCCAGGCCGATCTTATCGATCAGCTTTTCAACTCCAGCGAGCGCCGCCTGGCGCGGACGCTGTTGCTGATGGCCGAGTACGGGCAGCCGGGCGAGCCGGTGACGCTGCTGCCGCCCATCACGCAGGAGGCTTTGGCAGAGATGATCGGCACCACGCGCTCACGGGTCAGCTTCTTCATGAATCGCTTTAGAAATCTCGGCTACATCGAATACAACGGACGCATCCAGGTGAACAAATCCTTGCTGGATATGGTTCTGCATGACAGTTTGCCGGAAGAAAACGCATCCCGGCCCAAGCTGCTTGATCCCCGGCCCAGCGCGTCGCTGACTGCCAAGCGAGCCAAGCTGGCGGGAACGCCGGCCGCGGCTACCCGCCTGAAACGCCGCTCCCAACCCGCACCAGAGACTCATTAAGGAGACCGCATGAGCTTCGGAATTTATGCCGCAGGATTTGCAATTATGATCGCCGGCCTGGCTTACGCCGCGCACCTGGTGCGTGTGCCAGCACACTGGATTGCCGTGGGCGCGATTGTGATGGTCGGCGTTGGGCTTCTCTCGGCGGTGAAGGCGACGCGGCAGAAAGACTCTGCCAATTAAGGCGTTCCGCGCCGGTGTCGAAAGGGGCGAGTTGCAGCCGCGACAGATTTGAGCGATGATGGGCAGCCAGGGCGATTATTCTGTATTCCTGAGGGTTTTCCTGGGGAATCGATGGCCCTGAAGGAGCAACTCCTGATGGAGCGAGTCATGTTTCAGCAGCCGCGCGGCATCGCCGCACGCATGGGTCTGGTTGGGGCGGCAGCGCTGCTAGCTTTTGGATGGGCCGTCACAGCGCGCGCCCAGCAGCCCTTGGCCCAGCAGCCAGTAGTGGATAAATTTGTCCTCTCCGACACCATCCAGCCGATCACGCAGGGTGAGCTGGACCAGGCCATTCAGCACGCCAGCGCCGACGGCGCGCGCGCGCTGCTGGTCGAGCTCGACACGCCGGGCGGGCTGCTCGATTCGACCCGCACCATGGCCGGCGCCATTCTCAGCTCCAAGGTGCCGGTGATCGTTTACGTCAGCCCGGAAGGCGCGCGCGCCGGCTCGGCTGGCTTCTTCCTGCTGGAGTCGGCGGATATTGCCGCCATGGCGCCCGGCACCAATGCCGGAGCGGCGCATCCGGTGGTCGAGGTCGGCAAGATGGATGACATCATGGCGCAAAAGGTGCAGAACGACACCGAGGCCTTTCTGCGGTCTTATGTCACCAAGCGCAACCGCAATGCCCAGGCCGCCGAGGACGCCGTGCATTCCTCGCACTCCTACACCGCGCAGGAGGCGCTGGACCAGCACCTTATCGACGTGATTGCAGCAAACGACTGGGATCTGCTGCACACCCTGGACGGCCGCGAGATCACCCGCCTGGACGGCAATAAAGTGGTGCTGCATCTGACCGGCGCGCGCATTGAAACCATCCAGCCCACGCTGCGCGATGAACTGCTGGGCTGGCTGGTCAATCCTAATATAGCGCTACTCTTTCTGGTTTGCGGCGCGCTGTTGATCTATCTGGAATTCAACGCTCCCGGCACCATTGTCCCCGGCGCGCTGGGTACGCTGATGGTGCTGCTGGCCGTCTTTGGCCTGGACCTGCTGCCGATTCGCTTTACCTCTGTTCTGCTGCTAGTGGCGGCCTTGGTGCTGCTGTTGCTTGAGGCCAAATTCGGCGGCCACGGCGCGCTGGCAATTGCCGGCATCGTCTGCCTGACATTTGGCACGCTGACGCTGGTTGCCGCGCCCATTCCGGAGCTGGCGATCAATGTTTGGGTTGCTATTGGAGTCAGCGCGGGGTTTGGCACTATTACTGTTTTTTTGATACGCTTGGCGGTGCGCGCCCGGCGACTTAAATCCAGAATCGGCCCGGCGGCGCTGGTGGGCAGCCGCGCCCGCGCCATGGAGCCGCTGAACCCCGAAGGCCACGTGCTGGTGGAAGGCGAAATTTGGCAAGCCGTCGCCAGCGAGGCCGTGCCGGCTGGCGCTTTGTTGCGCGTCGTTGGCCTGGAGAAGTACCTGCTGCATGTGGAGCCGGCTGTGCCGCAAAGCCCGCCGCAAGCCGCGGTCTGAGGAGTACAATTCGTCCTGAGTGAGGGAACACCAATGCCTGATGCCAGTATTCCGGTTCTGATTTTCGCCGCCATCGTCGTCCTTTACCTGCTCAACTCCATCAAGATTCTGCGCGAGTACGAGCGCGGAGTCATCTTCCGTCTGGGCCGCGCGCTGCCCACGCCCAAAGGCCCCGGCATCATTCTCGTCTTCCGGCCCTTCGACCAGATGGTGCGCATCTCGCTGCGCCAGGATGTGCTGGAGGTTCCGGCGCAGGACGTGATTACCCGCGACAACGTCTCGATCAAGGTCAACGCCGTAGTCACGCTCTACGTGGTCAACCCCAACGACGCCGCCATCAAGGTGGCCAACTACGTCTACCAGACCTCCCAATTCGCGCAGACCACATTGCGTTCGGTCTTGGGCGAGGTCGAGTTGGATGAGTTGCTCAGCCATCGCGACAAGCTCAACCTGCGCATTCAGGCGATCATCGACCAGCGCACCGAGCCCTTTGGCGTAAAGGTGGTCTCTGTTGAAGTGAAGCAAGTGGATCTGCATGAGCAGATGCAGCGCGCCATGGCCAAACAGGCCGAGGCTGAGCGCGAAAAACGCTCGAAGATCATCCATGCAGAAGGCGAGTTGGCCGCCGCGCAAAAATTGGTGGAAGCCGCTGCCCTGCTGGCCACCGAGCCCATGACCTTGCAATTGCGCTACCTGCAAACGCTCACTGAGATCGGCGTCGAGAAGAACACCACCATCATCTTCCCGCTGCCGCTGGAGATGATGACCCTCTTCAACAAGCTGGGCGTGACGGCCACGGCCAAGACGGATTTGGAGAAGAAGTAAAGCCGGAATTCACTGCATTCTGGGTGCCTCAGGTCCGGATTTTCGGACCTGGGATGCCGCGACCCTCAACCGGACGCCGTTTTTTACGGTCTGAATCCAAATACTGGTCGTGAATTTGAGGGGCGCTCGATGGATGACGACTTTAATCCGGAATCGCTGCGGCCGACCGAGTACCTGCCCGACACCGAGTTCACGCTCAGCCCAATTGTGATCGCCGGGCTGGTTGCTGTTCTGCTGGTGCTTTGCGGCCTTTGCTTCTGGCTGGGCTACGCGATGGGCAACCGGGGTGTTCACGCCGCGCAGCCTGTCGTCCAGACTGCCGCGCCAGGTTCCACGCAAGCCGCCGGCTCCGCGGCCAAGCCTCCGGCAGCCCCGCAGGCCATTCATCACTCATCAAGCGCATCGCAGTCTGATGCCTTGGGCGCAAATGCGGCGGACGCCGCGCAGACTGATGGATCAACGACTCAACCTGTTGTCCGGCCCGCTCTGACGGCAGCGCAAACCGAGCCCCCGCCGGTTGCATTGATGGTTCAGATTGCCTCGGTCTCGCATCAAGAGGACGCCGATGTGCTGGTGGGCGCGCTGCGCAAGCGGGGCTACGCCGTCGCCGTCCGCCGCGATCCGGCAGACCTCATGTTCCATGTGCAGGTTGGCCCCTTCAGCAGCCTCAGCGACGCAAACGCCACGCGGCAGAAGCTGCTCAACGACGGCTATAACGCCAGCGTCGAGTAATTTCTATCCCCGCATCCATTCCGGCAGGCCGGAGGCGATGGCCGCGCGCACGGCCTCCGATAACTCGTCGCGCGTGGCATAGTCACGGGGGTGAATCGGCGCGTGAAAACTGATATGTACAATTCCCGGCTTGATGCTGAATCTGTCTTTGGCCATCAGCGTTTCAGTTCCGTAGATGGAGACCGGAATGCATGGCGCGCCGGACTCCATGGCCAGATAAAACGGACCTTTTTTGAAGGGCAGCAAGCGGCCGTCGGGGGAGCGCGTACCCTCGACAAATGTGGTGATGTGCAAGCCTTTTGCCAGCACCCGCGCGGCAGCCGATACGCTCTCTTGCGCGGTGGCAGCAGAGCCCTTGCGGTCTACCGGGATGAACTCGCCCAGTTTCATGCAGTAGCCAAAAACAGGGATTTTGAAAATTGCGCGCTTGCTGAAAGCGGCGGTGCGTCCTGGAATGCGCGAGATCAGACCCGGCGGGTCCAGGTTGGAGATGTGGTTGGCCATGAAGATGCACGCCTGGCCGGCGGGAATCTTGTCGCGCCCCTCGACGCGCACGCGAATGCCCGCTGTGCGAAAGCCGGCGCGAACGATGAAGCAGGCTACGGCGTAAAGCGGTGCCACGTTGCCGGTGACCAAGGCCAGCGGGACAAAGACCAGCGCCGATGGAATACCCAAAACGAGAATGACGACGAAGACCAGAAGCGCAATAATCATGAGAGTTCCATCATAAAATCGGGATTCGTTTTACCAGGCGCCATGTCTCGATTTTAAGCAAGGAACCGGCATTGGCCGGTGGAATTTTCCAAGGAACATATGGTCAGCTTG
>CAZDYU010000039.1:0-29832 GCA_964509755.1 uncultured Occallatibacter sp.
GGGCAACGCAACGTATGGGCCGGCGGCGCTGGTGTCGAAGAGTTTTACGGTGACCGCCAAGTAGGAATGCAGTCAATCAAGGGCATTTTCGACGAAGTGTAAGGAAGCTCCACTCCCCATCCATTTCACGTTCGGCGTGAAATGGATGGGGAGTGAGATGCTCACCTTGAAGGAACCTTGAAAATGCTAGAGCCTTCATCGTTGGCGAATGCTAGAGCATGATCGCTGAGCGCCCCCGCGCCCGCGCCGTAGGCGCAGTGGTTATTCGATCCGCGCTTCAGCGTGGGGAAAGCGTCTCAATCATGAATAAGACGGAGTACTGAGCGCGACTAGGCCGGAGGCAGGAAAACGGTGAAATATCGATAAAAGCGAAGGTATTACGAACGTTAAATGAACGACTAAGATCAATTGAATGAATAAGATGATTGAAATAAGCGAAGATAAAGAGAATCTAAAAATGGGGTATTTTATATTTTTACCATCTATCATATTGATAATAGGTACGTTAACTTTTACAGGCCTCGCTAAAAGCGAAGTTATGGTGAATCTTTTATGAATGTATCTTCTCTATCTGATTGATAATAAACGTTTCGACCGACTCAAAACTCTTCATTTATCTATCATGTTTATAATCAGTTAGATGGCGGTTTGAACCGTTCCCCTGGTTTTGCCGGGGTGGCAGAAAAAGTTGGACATTTACAAGAATCGTTCCGGGTTTGTGCATTTCCATCCTGCACACAAAGACGTCGGAGGGGCTGGGAGCATGAGCGCCGTCCCTCCGGGACTCCGAATAAATTGTTTGGTTCGCCAACCCCGCGTTGAAACGCGGGGCTAGCAAACATTGCGCCTACGGCGCGGGTGACGAGGCTGCCGCAGGTGGCTAAACTGGTTCAGACAACGAACGGCTGCCGGTGGCTAAACTGGTTCAGATAACGAACGGCTGCGGGTGACGAGGCTGGCGCCGGTGGCTAAACTGGTACAGACACCGAACGGCTGCCGGTGGCGAGGCTGCCGCAGGTGGCTAAACTAGTTCAGATGACGAACGGCTGCCGGTGGCGAGGCTGCCGCCGGTGGCTAAACTGGTTCAGATAACGAACGGCTGCCGGTGGCGAAGCTGGCACAGGCAACGAAAAGCGACCGGCACGAAGCGCCACTATTCAGTCCGATTTGAAGGGCCACCGACCTTTTCTTTATTGTCCAGGAAGAGGCGGCAATTATCTGCAAGAGTGTCACGAACAAAATTGAAGGCTTTTGATGCTGTGCCGAAGATGGGAGTTGGCCTCCCGGTCCAGGCTTGTTTCTTTTTAAAAAGTGCGATGCGGCACGGAAAGCCGCGCGGTATGAGTTGCGCGGTGCGGCAAGCTGCTCTGCCGATTTTCGTCCTCGACGCGGAATTGGTGGATGATTCCATCCAGATCGCTGGCCAGATCGGAGAGGTTCTTGCAGGCGAGGGAATCTTCCTTGGCTGCAAGCGAACTCTCCGTTGCCAGTTGCGAGATGTTGCTGGCGCCCTCGGAGATTTCATAGGACGCGGCGGTCTGCTCAATGGAGGCCGTGGCGATCAGTTGAATCTGCAACTCGACTTCTTTTGACGACTCGATGATCGCGTCCAGGCTGGTGCGTGCCTGCACCGTTTCGCTGAGCCCGGTTTCAACCGCGCCGCGGCTATGCGACATCACATCCAGGGTTCCGCGCGTCTCTTCCTGAATGCTGCCGATGGCTCCGGCGATCTCTTCGGTTGCGCTTCTGGTGCGCTCAGCCAGCCGCCGCACCTCGCCCGCCACAACGGCAAAGCCGCGGCCATGCTCACCGGCGCGCGCGGCTTCAATGGCGGCATTGAGCGCCAGCAGGTTGGTCTGTCCGCTGATCTCCTGAATCACCTGCACTACCCTGCCAATGCCTTCGGTGCGCGCGGCCAAAGAGGTCATTTTCTGCTCCACCGAAGAACTGGCAGAAGAGATCTCCTGCATGGTGGAAGCTGCTCCCTGCATTACCGTTCCGCCAAGGTTGGCAGCCTCGGCGGACTTGCGGCTGACCACTGCGGCGGTCTCGATGTTCTTGCTGATCTCGCCAATGGTTGCCGTCATCTCTTCGGCGGCTGTGGCAATCTGGCTGATCTTGCCAGCCTGGCTGAGGGTATTGGCGCTGGACTGCTGCGAGCGTTCGCTTAGCTGCCCGGCGGCCGTAGAGAGCGTATCCGCGCCCGTAGCCACTGAGCGCAAGACCTCGCGCATGGAGGCGACAGTGGTGTTGAGCGCGGCCGAGAGCCGTCCGATCTCATCCCCGCTGCGCACCGCGACAGTGACGGTGAGGTTCTTCTTTGCGACTTCTTCCAGGGCCGATGTGGCCAGTTCCAGCGGAGGCACGATGGCGCGGATGAGGCCGAAGCCAATCGCTACGCACAGCAAGAGCGTAATGCCCATTGCGCCGCACACCACTAGAATGTCGGTGTGGACCAGTTGGACGGTGCGCGCTCCCTCATCGATGCCGATCTTGTTGTTGAGCGCCACATCGGCTTCAACCGCATCCGCCACCGCATTGTAAACAGTGACCGCTTCTCCGTAGAGCAGAAGCTTGGCGGCATCCTCCGACTTGCCGGCATCGGCAAGCAGCCGGCTTTGATCGCTGAGGGCAATGTAAGCAGCCGCGTTTTTGCGGATGGCCGCCAGCAGTTCCGGCTCTCCCGGATGCGTGGCCATCGGCGCATACCCGGCGATGGATTTGTTGTATGCGGAGATATAATTTGTGCGCTTGGCTGTCAGGCGCGTGGTGCAGGCGCTGGTATCGCAGAGCAGAAGCAGCGCGTCGGTGCGCCGGATGGTGGCCACCGAATAGCGAATGTCTCCCAGCGATCTCATCGATGACATGGAGCCGGCCACGACATTGTTGAATGCGGAACGCACCTCAAAAAAGCCCAGCAGCGAGGAGAGTCCCAGCAAGGTGCATAGCAGGCAAACTCCGCCAAAGGAGTAGCTGAGTTTACGCGAGATGCGCAGGTTGCGAAACACGGCCATTGGTACGATTCCTTTCACGGATCATTATGTTTCCGAACACGAGTGTGCGAGCATTCCTACGTCACTTATCGGCAAAAATGAGAAAGTAAATATGAATTTGTTCGCAGGCCGGGATTAAGAATGCGCAACGATGCGCGGCCTTCTTTGAGCCCTTCAATCTTCACCGGCCGCATAGATCGATTCTTGGTATGATCTGAAGGATATGAGAACTGACCGCACAAACCGGCGCCGTCTCACAGCACTTTGGCGAGCAGTGATTGAAGTGGGTTTCATTGTCTTTCTCTTTTATTCCAATTTATTGATGGGCGAGTTCACCGTGGGCAACGGTCATGGCAAGACGCTGGCCGCCGCGCTGACGGACATCTTCACCGTGACGAATGTGGTCATTGCGCTGCTTTCGGCGCTGATCGGTTATCTGGTCTTTGAGTATCTACGGGAGAAATTGTAAAGAAGCCGCGGCGATTCCTATGGACCGTCCCGCGCCTGGCAACGTTGAGCGCAAGAGCCCACAACTTTCCGCCTGAATCGGTGTCTAACTCCTTGCCCGACGATCTTCCTCAGGGCATGCAAGCACTTCGATCATGGAGGTTCCGGCATGTCACTTCCCAGATGGATGCCGCCGATGCGGCGTGTCAATTTTCATTGGATGGCGTTTCATTGGATGGCTTTGATCTTCGCAGTGGGAATTGCGAGCGCTCAGTCCTTTTCTTCTCCCAGCCTTTTCTCTTCCAGCCTTGCTCCAGCCGGTGAGGCCAGCTCCAACCCATTTCACCTGGATAGCAGCAGCTTCAACCCAGATGCGGCGGCGCGGGCGCTGTCTTTGGCCTCGGCTAGCGGCGGCGGTGGAAAGTCAGGCGTGAGGCACCACCTTTTCGATAGCTTTGCGATGGATCTGGGAGCGGGATTCAACGGTCCAATCGGCAACGACAAGCCCTATATAACCTGGGGCGGCAACCTGACGGCGGGCGCCGGGGTGCATTTCAACAAGCGGTTTTCGCTGCTGGCCGAGTACCAATTCATCGACGATAAGCTTCCTGGAGCCTTCGTCGCGGCTGGCGGCGGCACCTCGGGAGACGCACATATCTGGTCATTCACGCTCGACCCGGTCATTGACCTGTTTCCCAAGCGGACTTATAGCGCCTACGTGACCGGAGGCGGCGGCTTCTATCGCAAGGTCACCAGCTTCACCGTCGACGTCTGCTGCGACTTCTACGGATATGAGGTTCCAGAACTGGCCAACCACTTCTCGTCCAACCAGGGCGGATTGAACTTTGGCATTGGAGCAACGCGGCGGCTGGGCGGAGTATACGGCGACGGAACCATGAAGCTCTTTGGCGAAGTTCGTTACCTGGACGTGAAGACGCCTGAATTCAATGCGTTCACCGGCCCCGTGCCGGTGGGAGCTACAGAATTGATTCCCGTAACCTTTGGAGTGCGATGGTGATTTCAAGCAGGTAACTTCAAACCGGGAAAAGGGATGCTGGCGGCTCTGCATCGGAAGGCTGGAGAGCCAAGCGCCGGTCGGCCGACGCCGCCTATAGAATCCCCAGCACCCGCAGCCTGATCAGGCCGCCGGCCAATACGCCAAGCGGCGAAATGGCTACCTGCGCCAACTGAAACCAGACGGGCAGCTTGCCGCGGGATTGCAGAGCGCTTACGGCGGCCAGCGCCAGAACAGTAATCCCCAGAGCGAGGACGTGAACCAGCGGGTTGCCGGTGGCAGCCGCTGCTGTGATGTAGCCGCCCACTGCGCCAACCAGAAGCGAAGAGCCGAGGGTAACGAAGGCGTAGGCCGAACCCGGCGCTGACTCTTCGCGCGTCCAACTGGGGACCGTGATTTTGACCGTCGCGGCAATTGCGATGGAGAGCGCGACGATGACCGCGAGGCCCGCCGCAAGCGCCAGGAATGCGTGCAGAATTACCACGGCAGATTCTCCCCTTCCGGCTGCGCTCCAACCTCGCCGCGCTCGATGCGCTCCAGAAAGGCCCGCGCCAGCTTGCGCTCTCCGGGATGGCTCTCGCCGTGTATCGAGCAGAGGTCGAGGAACTCGTCGCAGAGGGCGTTGCGCTCCTCCTGCTGGGCGAAGATTCCTTGCAACGCCAGCGCCAGTTCGCGCAGCCGCTCGGCCTCCGGCCAGGCGCGCTCAGGCCGGTCGCCGCGCTCGTCGTTGAGCAACTCGACGCCGGAAAACAGACCGTGCCGGCCCCGAGCGCACTCATCCAGGCAGGCCATCAACTCTTCGCAGAAGACCTGCGCCAGAGCCTCTAATTGGCCGGGCTCCCGATCGTCTTCCAATTCATCCCGCGAGTCCATTGCATCCTCGTGCTTCTTCCATTGCGGCACATCCTATTGTTAATGTTTCTGGTCTTCGGTGCAAAACGGAAATGTTTTGGAGATGGGGCGGAGCTTGCCGTTGTCGAGAACGAAGTATCGCTGACGGCAGGTTGCTAACTTTACCGAGCGAAGTTTCCTGAGTACCAGATTACAGCGCGTGAGCCGCTTCGGCGCGGGGCGCGGCCTGATTCTCCGCCGCCATCTCATTCTGCGCAGCCAGCAGGCTCTTGAAGTTGCTGACTGGAACCGCGCGCCCAAAGAGCCATCCCTGGGCAAGAATGGCGCTGCCGGCCTTGGTAAAGTATTGCGCTTGCTCGCCGGTCTCGATGCCTTCTGCAATGACCCGCAGATTGAGCGCGGCGGCCATGGCCAGAATCTGCGGCAGAATGGCCACCGTCACCGCATCGGTGCCAATCGATTGGGTGAAGGATTTGTCGATCTTGATGGTATCGACGGCGAGATCGCGCAGATAGGAGAGGCTGGAGTAGCCGGTTCCGAAGTCGTCGATGTGGACGCTGCAGCCGCGATCGCGGAGGCGGCGGATGGTCGCAATGGCCACCTCGCGCAGCGCGGTCGAGCTTTCTGTAATCTCGATGGCCAGGCTTTGCGCCTCAACGCCAAAGCGCTTGAGCTTGGAGTCAAGCATGACCAGGAAACCGGGATCGGCCAGATCGGAGGCGGCCACATTGACGCTGAGATGAAAATCGGGACGGTCGCGCAGCAGGGGGGCAAAGTCGCGCAAGGCATGGCGGACGACCAGTTCGGTGATGGAGTCAACAAAGCCTTGCTGCTCGGCGATTTTGATAAAGACATCGGGGCCGACGGCGAAGCCTTCCTCGTCTGTCCAGCGGGCCAGCGCCTCGGCACCTACAATTTTGCCGTCTGGCAGGTCCACGATGGGCTGATAGACGATCTGCAACTGGTCCTTCCGGATGGCCCGGCGCAGTTGCTGCTCCATGCCGCGGTTGCGCCGGTAGAGAAACGAAAGCAGAAATCCGAGGAGGCCGCCAACGACGGCGCCGGCGAGGATCAGAACCTTCAGTATTCCGCTGTTCGCGGCCAGCGCTTCAGTGACGGAGAGCGAAGCGGTCACGCATGTGTTGTAGAGCAGGGAGCAGCGGGTCGAGTACAGGACATCGCGGATGCGAAAGTCGCTATCCGAGTTAGACGGACTCCGCGAGACGAGGGACTGCGGCGAGACCGCTGGATTCGATGGCGCATCAATCACCGTATTTTTCAAGTGCAGTTCTTGATTTTGCTGGATGAAGACAAAGGGATTCAGGGTGACATAAGAGTCCGCCGCCTGCAAGCTGGTGACTGTGGCGTTTGGCAAGCGAAACAAGGGAAGATTCTGGTAGACCTTGACGCCATCGGCGCCGATGAAATTGGGCTTGGGCAGCTTTACATTGGGCAGTAGAGTCCGCCCCAGCGCTGTGGAGCAGGCGATTTTATCGTCGCGGATGCGGCCGGCTTCTTTGAGAAAGGGTGATCTGTAAACCAATTGAAGGATGAGCCCGAGATCCTGCTCGGAGCAGAAGGGCGCCTGCGAAGAGTTCATCGCATCCAGCACGGCGTGCGAATCGCGCGAGTAGGCTACACTATTTGCCAGATTTTGCGTTGCGGCAGTTATGAGCCTCCCAGCCGTCTGGCGCAGAGCGAATTCTCGACCAGCCCAGCCGCCGCACAAAGCACCGCAGAGCGCCGCAATGAGGGTAGCAGTCAGGGAGACAAGAACGCGCATTTTCACGCTGCGTTTCATTCGCACCACGCACCGGCCAGCTTCCACCGGCACAGCCCCTCGACGCGACTTATAAAGTAAACCGGCATGGAAGGCTCATCGGCTGAAGATGAGCCCTCCATTAAAGATTTCCACGGAAAGTAACCAGAATGAGTGGGCCGGCTGTCAGCCGCGGAGCGATGAAACTCCATTTGAGAGCGCCATCGGAGCCAATTTATCCTAAAACTGGCAGTCGATCCTGCCTTGAATCGGCCATCTTCTTCAAAGTGAACCCCCTTGCAGTGATTGACGATTTTACCATTTGGGCGAGGTTTGGATCAGTCGAAAATCGATGATGGAGAAGAAGCCGAACGATGGTAGTTCGCTAGAACGAAGTTTTGCAGGGGCTGAAGAGGCTGCGGAAAAAGGGAGAATATGCGTCAAATTCCCGAAAAACATCCCGCACGGTCTGAAGACCTATTGATTCTATGGACTTTATCAACACGACTGAAGTCGTACCCTTTCAAAACAGTAGCTCGGATTGAGTTTTTCCGTAGCCAGTGAAGCCCAGCTTTCCTTTCAGCCTTTTGCGGCCCCCTTCAACTCCGCTCAGGGCAGGCTAGAAGTTGGGCTCTCATCACAAAGCAACAAGTTTCAAAGCCTCCAAACCTCGATGCAGGTCACGGATGACGGTGTGCAACCGCCGTTTTCAGCTTGATATGTTGGTGCCTCGGCGGGGGGGGGGCAGAAAGGCATTGCGTAAAAAGAACTCCCCGCCCCCCCTCGTTGAAACTGCAAGGCGAGAGGCGGGGAGATTTTTTGTTGAGAAAAACTATTCGGCTGGGGCTTCGGCAACTGGCTCGGCTTCCGGCGCAACTTCCGCGGCTTCAGCTTCGGCCAGTACCTTGACGCTTACATGCGCGGTGACTTCGCGATAAAGCTTGATGGCCACGCTGAAGTCGCCCACGCTCTTGAGCGGTTCGTCCAACTGAATCTTGCGGCGATCGACCTCGAAGCCCTTGGCGTCCAGAGCGGCGGCGATGTCGGCCGAGGTGACGGAACCGAAGAGGTGGCCGGCTTCTCCCGACTTGCGCGTGAATTCGAGAAGAACGGGCGTGAGTTTGACGGCCAGCGCCTCGGCCTGAGCCTTCTCCGTAGCGGAGCGGCGGGCAGCGGCATTCTTCATCTGCTCGACGACGGCCTTGTTGGCCAAAGTGGCTTGCAGCGCCAGCTTGCGGGGCAGCAGAAAATTGCGGGCGTAGCCGTCGGCGACTTTGACCAGATCGCCGCGGTGGCCCAGATTGGCTACATCATCCTTCAGAATAACTTCCATGACTAACTCTCCTATGTGAGAGGCGGCGTAGGATCCATTCGCTCGTTGCATAGACAAGAGCGATTGAACTCCGGCAAAACCGCGCTCGGTTCTACTTCGGCATCCACGATATTGCCTTCAGCCGGAATTGCTTCGCGCCTATCCGCTCCCGCATTCGGGAGAGCAGGCGCGCCGGCGAAACGGCAGCCGATGGTAGCAGCGAAACCAGGGGTAACTCATCCCGCACACGACGTAAATCAGGATCGAGCTTCCCTGGCTTTGTTCTAGTGCCGCGTGGCAAAGGGCAGCAGGGCGATATTCCGGGCCTGCTTGATGGCGCGGGTCAGGCGGCGCTGATGCTTGGTGCAGACGCCAGTGAGACGGCGGGGCACAATCTTGCCACGCTCTGCCACAAAGCCCTGAAGCAGGCGGACATCGCGGTAGGGAACTGCGTCGATCTTCTCGGTGCAGAACTTGCAGACCTTCTTGCGCCGGAAGAACTTGCCGCGGCCGCCGGGTCCGCCGGAGGGACGCCCGCCAGCCGGCCTTCCGCCGGGACGCGGCCCTGAATTATAGCCGGAACCGGAGCTGGGGCCTGAACCCGAAGCCGGACCGGACTCTGAACCGGACGCGGCCGGAGATGCGCTCGTCTCGGGCGCCTTTGCTTGATTGTCATCAGACATGCTGTTTTCCTCTTTACTCTCTTGTGAAACAGTGGACAGTACCAAACTGGTTAGACGGCTGCCGGTACCGGCGCCGCGGCTTCAGCAACTACCGGAGCGGCCACGGGCGCTGCCGCAACGGGCGCGGCAACAGGAGCCGCGGCCGGAGCCGTGAAGGCCGGGGTTGCGCTGCGGCGAACGCCGCGCTGAGCCTTGACCTTGGCCAGGCGCTTCTCTTCCTCGTCAATGCGCACGGTGAGGAACTTGATCACCGGCTCGGTGACGCGCAGGCGGCGCTCCAGTTCGAGGACCACCGGGCCGCCGGCCTCGATAGTCAACAGAACGTAGTTGCCGTCATTGAACTTGCGCACCATGTAGGCGAGCTTGCGCCGGCCCATCTTCTCGACGGTCTTGACCACTCCGCCACCCTTGGCGACGTTGTCGGAGAAGCCGGCGATCAGCTTGTCAACATCTTCTTCAGCCACATCGGGCCGAACAATGAACATAACCTCATACAAACGGGACATCCGGTATCCTTTTCCGCTGGAGCCTCAGGGTTCACCCCGCGATCCAGCCTTACCCTCTACTCTTGCCCGCCAAGTGCCTTGACGGCTTTGTGCCTTCGTCACTCCTCCGCCGGGCCGTTTCGCTCACGGCGGTTGAATTCGTTCATCGCGGCTGCCGGTCCTTCAGAGAGGATGCGCCTTGTAGCTGTCGCCACCCGGTCCAACACCTCATCCAGCACCGTTAAATCCGCCTTGCGCATTGGCGAGAGCAAGTAATCCCTTCCGGGACGCCTGCCACCGCCGGCCGCAATCGCCTCTGGGGGCAGGTTCAACCCCACGCCAATGCGGAGGCGCAACCACTCCTGACTTCCCAGAGAACCGGTCACGCTGCGGGCTCCGTTGTGCCCGGCAGGCGATCCGCGCTCCCTGATCTTGAAGCTTCCCAGCACCAGATCCAGCTCGTCGTGAATCACGAGCAGATCGCGGAGCGGGTCCGCCTCAAACTCCCTGACCAGAGCGGCCACTGCAACGCCGCTCAGGTTCATAAACGTCTCCGGCTTGGCCAGGATCACCTCGCGCCCCGCCATGCGGCAGGTTGCGGTAATGGCCCGGCAGCGCCGGTTCTGCACCACAACCCCCTCTTGCTGGGCGATGCGGTCGATGGCCATGAACCCCACGTTGTGCGGGGTCCACAGATACTCCAGGCCGGGGTTGCCCAGCCCCACGATGATGAAGGGGCCAGGCCGCACACCGGATTCGCTTGCCTCGGCCAAGGGTTACTTCTTTGCCGCGGGCTTCTTGGCGCCCGCATCGGGAGCTTTAGCCGCATCTTCCGGCTTGCCCTTCTTGGCAACCTCGGGTTCCGCCGCTGTTGCCGCCGCTGTTGCCGCTGCTTCAACTTCAGCCGCCGTCGGCGCTTCTTCGCGGATAGAGACGACGTGAGCCACGGTCGCATCCTCGGAGTTCAAATACTTGATCTTCTCCGTGTGAGGCAGGCCGCTGACGCGCAATACGCCGTGCATCTCCAGGTCGCTGACATCCACATCGATATGGCTGGGAATGTCGGCGGGCAGGCACTCGATTTCCACCTGGCGCAAGACCTGATCGAGAATGCCGCCAGAGTTCTTGACGCCCAGCGGAATCCCTTGCAGCTTGACGCGCACCTTGACGCGCAGCGCCTTGTCGAGCGCAATGCGCTTCAGGTCGATGTGGATCAGCAGATCCTTGAGCGGCTCGCGCTGCCAATCGACGATCATGGCCTTGGCCGCGCTCTGGCCGGTAATCTCGACGTCGAAGATGGTGTTGTGGCCGGTCTCTGAAAAGAGAATCCGGTTGATCTGCTTTGGGTCTACCTCGATGGCCACCGGATCGTGTCCCGGACCATACAGCACGGCAGGAATCTTGCCCGCTACGCGCACGCGGCGCGCGGCATTCTTGTTGAACTTGCCCTCACGGGGCTTGGCTACGACTACTTCTGGCATTCGGTCTCTCGTTTCCTGGTTTCGGGCACGGAGAAGCAGCTCTTAGCTTCTAGCCGTTAGCTTTTAGCTCCGGCTGCTGCCGCGAACTGAATCGTTCCGCTCCCTTTGTGAAGCCAGTGGTCAGTGAACAGTGGACAGTGGTCAGTAAAAACTGCTTGCCTGTCGCCCGTTGCCAACTACTAGCTGTTGGTTAACAAAACCGATCCTCGCCCAGTGGCCGCTATTCACTGACCACTGTGCGCCGATCTCTTACGAAAACAGCGTACTTACGCTGGTCTCCATGTGAATGCTCTCGATGGCCGCGCCCAGCAGGCCGGCAATGGAGAGCACTTTGATCTTGGGCAACTTCTGTGCCGCCTCGCGCAGCGGAATGGTGTTGGTAACCACCAGTTGCTCCAGGCGCGAAGAGGCGATGCGTTCAATGGCCGGGCCGGAAAGCACGGCGTGGCTGGCTCCGGCATAGACGGCTGCCGCGCCCGCCCCATAAAGGGCGTCAACTGTCTTGACCAAGGTTCCTGCCGTATCCACAATGTCATCGAGGATGAGGCAAGTTCTGCCGTTCACGTCGCCGATTACGTGCATCACTTCGGTGACGTTCATGTCTGTCCGGCGCTTGTCCACAATGGCCAGCGGCGCGCCGACCTTCTGCGCAAAGAAGCGGGCGCGCTCCACGCCGCCAGCGTCGGGCGAAACCACCGTCAGCTTGGGCAGGTTGAGTTCGCGGAAGTAGCTGACCAGCACCGGGCTGGCGTAGAGATGATCGACGGGAATATTGAAGAAGCCTTGAATCTGCGCCGCGTGCAAATCCACAAAGAGAGCACGGTCGGCCCCGGCGGTCGTGAGCAGGTCGGCGATGAGCTTGGCGCTGATTGCCACGCGGGGACGGTCCTTGCGATCCTGGCGGGCGTAGCCGTAATAGGGCACCACCACCGTGATTCTGGCCGCCGAGGCCCGCTTGAGCGCATCGATCATTACGAGCAACTCCACCAGGTGCTGGTCAACGGGATAACAAGTGGGCTGCACCACAAAGACATCCACGCCGCGCACATTCTCAAGCAGTTGGAAGTAGACCTCGCCGTCGGCGAAGCGCTGCAATTTGGCCTCGCCCACTTTGACGCCAATGTGCAGGCCAATCTCTTCAGCCAGGGGCCGGTTGGCCGTGCCGCTGAAGAGCCTGAAGCGCTTGTCTTCGCTCAGGTTGCGGCTGCGCTTGCGCTCGGGAGCCGCTTTGAGGGCATCCTTTGCCTTGGCCGCGGCCTCGACGGCGGCAAACTGCGCCGCTTCTTTGGCCGCTGCCTGCCCGCCTTCCGGTTGGATCTCTTCCTTCACTGCCGTCAATGCTTCCGCTTCCATTTCCGACTGCCTCCAAGCTGGTTTGCTTTGGCTGCTTCTTTACAGTTGTCAGTTCTCAGTTGTCAGTTTTCAGTTTTCAGTTGTCAGTCAATGCCGTAGCTGACCACTGAGAACTGTTCACTGACCACTGAACTTTGGCTGGGCGACTAGGATTCGAACCTAGACAAATGCCTCCAAAGGGCATTGTCCTACCATTAGACGATCGCCCAAAAAACTTACGGCAAAAGCATCTGACGCCAATAGGCTTCACGCGGCAGAGTGTGGGTCAACTGACTCCTCACACCGCCAACGCGCAGACGTTCACGCGCCGCTTCCGCATCTTCGCGGGTCAGGTACAACCCGAAGAGCGCCGAACCGGACCCAGACAGCGAAGCCACTAACGACGAGGCATGGAGGGCTGCCTCCGGAGTGCCCGGGCCCGCAAGAATGCGCTTGATCTCTGCAAGGGAAGGATGCTGGCGGAAGACGACGCGTTCAAAGTCGTTCGCAATCCAGCTAAAGATCCCGGTGCGGACAAGCGCGGACTCTGACGGTCCGGCCAGGTTCCTCTCATCGAGAAGAACACCGGAGGAGCCAACTCCTGGCCGACCTTCTGGAATTGCTTCCGCAAAGGCGCTGGCATAGGCGCGGCTCAACTTGTTTAGTTTATCCGTACTGGCCTCCGCGGTCAAACCCTCCTCGATGCAGAGCGCATCCCAGTCGGCAAAGGCCTGCGGCGTGGAGACGCCAACCTCGGGCAAAGCCACCACGCACCAGAGCGGCTCGAAGTCAGGAAGAGGCTCGACCTTCTGGCCCCGATCTGACCCTAGAACCGCGCCGCCGATCAGGAAGAGCGGCACATCGGAGCCGACTTGAGCGGCAATCTCCAGCCGCTGCGCTGGCCAGGGCTGACTCGCCGACTGGCCGACTTGCTGACTTGCTAATCTCAACTCCGCGGCAATTTCGTTCTCGAGCCCCACCAGCGCCGCGACGGCATTGGCCGAACCTGCGCCCAAACCGCCTTGCACGGGCAGACGCTTTTCAATATGAATCTCGACCTCGGCGGTGAGGCCCAGTGCTTCTAGCGCCAGCGCAATCATCTTCCAGGCGGTATTGCGGTTATCGTTGGGAACGCGGCTGTCATTGGAAGTCAGGCGCAGCGCTGTCTCCGGTGCGGGACGAGCCGAGACCGTAACCAGGTCATGCAACTCCAGCGTCTGGTAAACCGTGCTTAGCGCATGAAAGCCATCGGGGCGCGGCGCGCCAATCCCAAGGCCAAGGTTGATCTTTGCGTGCGATCGAACTGTTGTAGGCATACCGGCTTATTGTAGTGCGGGAACGGGACTGAGGTGTTCTTTCTTAGTCCAACGACAGATTGAACCTGCACATGAGTTGAGAGTCGCTACTGGCGAGTGAGATCTCCACTGTAGGTTGAATTGCCGCCACCGCCGAGGATGCCGTTGCATTTTCCGCCGAACACGAAGGCATTTTGAACATATAGCTCAGACTCACTCGAATCGGCAAAGTACCCATTCAGTTGGAGATCAGAGCCGTCGTTCATGGTGTAATTTAGCAGAAAAGTATCACCGTCCACCTGTCCAAGCACCGGTAGGGACGTTGATCCAGCAGTTCCTTGCGTCGTTGTGCCGGAAGTGAAGCAAAGGGAGCCTGTGACCTTAATGGTGCCACTCAAAGGAATTTTGAGACCTCGCACCAACGAAGACGATGAGGTGGGGATGAGAGTCAAGGGTTCTTGTGTAATCTGCGCGGATATCGTTAACCCTTTGTCGGGACTCTGGCCGGCAATCGTTCCGGCATAAGTCCCATCCAGAGGAGGATAGGCCGTTGCAACAAAACTGTTCGACTGATTGAACGTGCAGCTTGTGTCGCTGGCAGCATTCGTGATTGTGTAGCTGCCCATCCAGGTCGTCGATCCGTCGGCGGGAACCTGTCCTTTAATCGATACCTGGATCGAATCGATCGGGAAAGCGGAGTTGCTCATCAGAAAACTCCCGTCGGACGCGATCTGTCCTGTCAAGGAGAGCGAGCTTCCAACTCCTCCGCCATTGCTTTCGCAATTCACGGCAACATCGCCGTACGCATAGATAGTATTCCCACTCGCTCCGATCGCTAGGGTCAATAAAGGACGCGACAATAGGTCCTGTGCGCCGGCAATATGCCAGTTCCCATCAATAGCCGCGTACGACTTGGGAGCGTTTTGAACACAGGAGGTGAGGCAAAGACTTGCGAGCAATAGGGCCAAGAGGAACAGCTTTCTGGCTTGCATGACATCCTCGCTTATTTATTCGACGTGAATTCTGCAAACGATCATAGCAGAACCCGTGACCGATCTCGGCTAGGACTAGTCGCTGTTCCTAATCCCTACTCGCTACTCCCTATTCCCTATTCCTTCACCGGTACGATTCATCCCGGTGGATCACGAACTCCGGATACGCCCCACCGCCAAGTTCGTGCAGGTCCATGCCGATGCGCTCGCCGTCGGGATCGACGCGGAAGGCGACCACGCGATTGAGCAGCCAGAAGAGCAGATAGACGAGCGGCAGAATCAATCCCAGCAGCGTTGCAATGCCTACCAGTTGGGCCACCAGTTGGCCCGTCTGCGGAGCAAAGACGCCCGCGGCCAACAGGCCCAGCAGGCCGCCGACGGCGTGAACCGTGATGGCGCCGGAGGGATCGTCGATGGAGAGCGCCAGCTCAAACAACTCGACCAGCAGCGGCGCGGCAACACCGGCAACGACGCCGACGAAGAGCGACTCGACGGGCGTAATGATGCCCGCGCAGGCGCTTGAAGCTACCAGGCCGGCCAGCCAGCCGTTGGCGCAGAGGCTGGCGTCGGGCTTGCCAAAGCGGGCGCGCGTAATGGCGAAGGTAGCTGCTCCGGCTCCCGCGGCGGTGAGCAGCGTGTTGATCGCGGTGACTGGCAGCGCGGAGAGCGGCGCGTGAAGCCAGAGCACCGCGCCGGCCACATTCCACCCCAGCCAGCCCACCAGCGCCAGCAGGCAGCCAAAGAGCACGTAAACGGCATTGTGGCCGGGCAGCGCGGTAGAGAGGCCTTCCTTGGGAAATTTGCCTTTGCGGGGACCGGCGATCCAGACCACGGCCAGCGCGCTGAGTCCGCCAAGAACGTGCACCGTAGCCGCGCCGCCGCCATCCAGAAAGCCAGCGCCGAGCGAGAAGTTGACGCCAAGCTGCGCCAGCCAGCCGTCGGCCCAGACCCAATGCGCCAGCAGCGGAAAGACTGTAGCAGCTAGAAGGGCGGCAATGGCGCAGCCGGCGCTGAGGCGCAGCCGGTCCGCTCCCGAGCCCCAGGGAATGATGGCGGCCATGGCCACGGCGAGAAATTCAAAGAGCAGAGCAAGCTGCGATTGAGCAGGAGCCGAGCCCAGTCCGCCCAGCAGAAACGAGCCCTCACCCAGCCAGTTCCAGGGCTTGCCGGCAAGCTGAGCCACGTGGCCCGCCCCGCCCGGCGTTCCTGCAAAGGTTGCGCCGATCACCAGGAAAACAATGGCCGAAACGGCCACAATGGCAAGGCTGCCCAGTAGCGATTGCGCGGCCGAACGGCAACGGCCCAGACCGGTGTTGATTAACGCCACGCCGGCAATGGCCAGCGGAGCCAGCAGCAGCAGGGCAAGGCAGAGCGCAAAGGCGGTGTCGGAAAGGGGCTGAGCGGCTTGTGCGTTCATGGGCGGCTTTCTCCACGCGCTGCCATGTGGCCGCGCACGGTGACAACGAGTCCGAGGCACTCGACGGCCAGGCCGCAGAGCACAAAGGCCGCCCGCTGCACGGGATCGGCAAAGAGCACGAGCGCGGCGATGGAAAGAAAGAATCCGGCTGGCATGACCAGCAATCCGGCGTATTTCATTTGCGTTCCTTATCTGAGCGGCTCAAGGCCTGAGCGCGCAGCCTGACAGAATCAAAGGCTGTCTACCGGAGCCAGCTTGCCTTCCGGTATTCGTTTTTTATGGGACTGGAAACGATCGGCTGCGACATTAATAGGAATTCTAAAGCATTCAGGGCTGCGCTGGCAGTTAACATGGAGATCGGAGGTGCGAGTCTAAATGTTTACGCCGCGGCCGATTGGATTTGTCAGCAGTCCGTTCACAGACACAGCCGCGATCCCGAAGGGTCTGTGCGCGCAGCACGAGGCGGAAGGCGAGATGAGAATTCTGCCGGAGTTCGAGGCTGGGCTGACGGACATTGAAGGCTACTCGCATCTGATGATTTTCTGGGTCTTCGACCGCTCCAGAGACTTCGACGGTTTTGACCTGATGGTCACGCCGCCCTCCGACGACCGACCGCACGGGGTCTTCACCACGCGCTCACCGCACCGCCCCAACCCTATCGGCTTGACGGTTGTCGAGTTGCTGCGCCGGGAAGGCGGTTCGCTTTATGTGCGCGGCGTGGACATGCTGGATGGAACTCCGATTCTGGACATCAAGCCTTATCTCTCCAGCATCCCGCCGGAGAAGTTGCGGCGGGGCTGGCTGGCGGAGGCCGAGGCGCGGAAGAAGTGATTCTTTTCGCCAAGGGTGCAATTGGATTGGCACAACGAAAAAGACGCGCACTCCAAAGTATCCCGTTCGGAACACTGGAATTGCGCCCACAAGGAGACCTACTTCCTGTCTTGGGTAAAGTAGAAGGTGGCTGCTGACCCGACAAGCGTCGAAAAAATTGGCGTCCACCCAGTGAAGACACGTGTGACTGCTTCAATCGAATCCGGCCTGTTGCGTGCAAGATAAAGTATCGAACCGAAGTGAGCCGCAAAGACCACGCAAAGGGCTATAAAGAACAACATTGCCATCAGCTTCGCTGTCTTGGCGCGGTGCTCTTCCGGCGAGAAGCCTGGACCGCCTGGCAGATGCCTGGGACTCTCGACTTCCTCTATCTCACCTTGATCGCCAACTTCGTTGGTTTCGATCATCTCGCGTTAGCCGTTGCTTTCCCGGACGACAGGAAGGGAAAGATTACCTCTCGCTGCCGGCCGTTTTTCTCGACCAGGACGGTAGCATTCTCGTCTCTGGTCTGCTCAATTGTCCACTGCAGAAGACGCAGGGACTGGCGAATGACCTCTGCGCGATTGCTGGCACCGGTGGCACCCTTGAGTTCATCCAACTCGCTCAGCGCATCTTCCGTGAAATCAAATTGCAGCCGTGTCTTAGCCATATGCATCCATCTCTCCGTCCATGACGGTCTTGTCGCGTTCCCTCAAAGGGAACGGCTGCCGAAAACTCTCAATTAGAGCTACTTGTTCGTCAATCTGCTCAAGCTCTGAGAAAGCTACTACATCAACTCCCTCGATGGAGGTTTCGGAGAATACCGTTGTTCTTGCGGTTTCCAGAAAATCCATTTTTCTCCTTGATAGTTTCGAGAGCATCCCAGTCTCAAAACATTATGGATTGGGCACAAGATCATAGACAGTCTCCTTTTAATGTCACCTTCGCGGGGTTGCAAAAAACTTTCTATACGAGTATTGCATGAGTATAAAATGAGTGCAATAGATATTATTTCACTCGTTTATTCCTCGCATCTTGGCGACTAGACATCCGGCTGGACCCTGTTCCCTAATCCCTGTTCCCTGGTCTACTGCGTTACCCTAAAGCGGTATGGGCCGCATCCGCGTACTTCCCGACCAGGTCGCCAACCAGATCGCTGCTGGCGAGGTAGTAGACCGGCCAGCTTCGGTGGTCAAAGAGTTGCTGGAGAATGCCTTGGATGCAGGCGCCAGCCGCATCCGCGTCGAGGTGGAGGCGGGCGGGCGCAAGCTGATCCGCATCACGGACGATGGCTGCGGGATGAACCGCGACGACGCTCTGCTGGCCTTTGAGCGCCACGCCACCTCGAAGCTGCGCACCGCCGACGACCTGCTGTCGATTGCTACTCTGGGTTTTCGCGGCGAGGCGCTGCCTTCGATCGCTTCTGTGGCTCGCGTGACGCTGGAAACCGCGACGGGAGAAGAGTCTGCCGGAACCCGCATCGAGATCGCCGGCGGCAAAATCCTGCACGTGGACGACGCCGCCCTGCCCCGCGGCACCACGCTCGCTGTCGCCGATCTTTTCTTCAACACCCCGGCGCGCCGGAAATTTCTTCGCGCCGAATCTACCGAACTGGCCCACGTGACGGCTCTCGTAACCCACTATGCGCTGGCTCACCCCGGGAAGCACTTCGAGCTGCTGTCCGCCACGCACACGGTTCTCTCCGCGCCGCCCGTGGCCCGCACTGCAGAGCGCATCTATCAGATTTTTGGCAAGGACACGCTCGCCCAACTGCTTCCGGTGGCCGCGGAACTGGCGCTGGCCCGCGCTGGCCTGCCCGAGCCGCCACCCTGGAAAAAAGACCCTGACGAGCCCGCCCGCAAACCCGGAGCCATGCGGCTTTCCGGCTTTTTCTCCAAGCCCGAGCTGCAAAAGCTCAATCGCAACTCCATCTATATCTTTATCAACAAGCGCCTTATCCGCGACCGTCTGCTGCTGCACGCGATCACCGAAGCCTATCGCAACGTGATTCCGCCCACCAGCTTTCCGGTGGTGCTGCTCTTTCTGGAGATGCCGCCCGAAGAGGTGGACGTTAACGTCCATCCCGCAAAAACCGAGGTGCGCTTCCGCCAGCAGAGCATGGTGCATGACTTTGTTCGCGACAGTCTTCGTACGGCGCTGATCAAAGCCAGGCCCACCGCAGGTTTCCTGGCCGCGCTGGATTCCGCTCCGGGCGCAAGCCCCTCGCTGATGCCACCGGCCGCATCGCCGCTGCCGGGCGCACCGGAGAGAGCGCCGGCCCATCCATTTCCCGACTCGGAGCCAATCTCATATCAGGCCGCCCGGTCAGACGCGGAAGCCTTTGAATTGACGCCACGCCTGCCCACTCCCGTTCCCGGCAAACTTTCCTTCGGAGCGGAAATACTGCCCATCGGCATCGAGCCTGATCGAAAGACATGGGAAGAGGCCGAAACCGCACTCTTTCAGACAGTTAACCTGCCCCCCTCTGGTGATTGTTCTGCTGACCCCGGCGATGCGCCGGGCCTGAATCCCGCCGCAGAAACGGCCCAAATCGAAGCGGAACAGGCCGCGGTCAACCTGAATCAGTTGGCTTCACTTCGCCCCCTGGGGCAGTTGCGCGAGTCTTTTATTCTGGCAACCGGCCCCGACGGTCTCTGGATTATCGATCAGCATGTGGCACACGAGAGAATTCTTTTTGAAAAAATTCTTAGAGACCGCCAAGTGGAAAAAGTTCAGCGCCAGAGGTTACTGATGCCCCTTCTGGTAGAACTCAAGCCAGCGCAGATGGTGGTCTTTGCGCGCATTGCCGAAGAGTTGGAGCACAACGGCTTCGAGGTGGAACCCTTTGGACCTCAGACGCTTGCCGTCAAGGCTGCCCCGGTTGGCCTGGAGGGAGCGGCTCTGGAGCGCATGTTGGCCCAGGTAATCGACCAATCGGCGGCAGATTCCGGAGAATTTGCGCAAAATCAAGATTTCAAGACACTTCAAGCCAGAATTGCGGCCTCAATCGCCTGTCACGCGGCCATCAAGGTCAATACGCCACTTGACCCGGCACGTATGGAATGGTTACTGTTGGAATTGGCGAAAACCAGCCACCCAACCAGTTGCCCGCATGGACGTCCAATCGCTTTGATGTATTCTTGGAAGGAGATCCAGCGGGCCTTCCATCGAATTTGAGACTGGTGGAAGGTGGCAGCCCTCCTCTTAGGGGACAGGGCAGCCCGGCGTTAGCGCCAGCCTGGAAGTGAGGTTCTTCTTTGACATTGGAGCAATTGGAAGCATCGCGCGCTGAAAGAATGCGCCTGAACGGTAACGGGGCACTCACATTGGAGGACGCCCGGACGTGGATTGAGGAGACAGGATTGTGTCTCTTCTTGCCCAAGCGGCAGTTTTCCACTTCGATTGCGCCGTCGTTTGTCGAGGCTGTGGCCGGCAAGCGCGACACCACCCCTCACCCCGATCACGTTGCGCTGGCCGAAGAGCTGCTGGTGCGCCTGGAGATCGACGGCGTGGCCGTGCGGCTGAATCTACTGGGCTTGCCCGGCGAGCAGCCCGACTTTGTGGTGGCTAGCTGGGTTCTGCCCTACGTCTATGCTTTGCGTGGCGACCGCGACTGGCGCCGCAGTCCGCAACTGACCGGCTCCCGTCAAGTTTCGCAACTGGCAGTCCAGGCCTACAAACTGCTGGAGGCGGGCGACACCACCATTCCCAAACTCACCCACGCTTTGGGCAGAGAAGTCACCGAAGGCGCTGTTCTGCGCGCCATCACCGAGCTTTGGCAGCAGTTGCGGATCATCCCGATCATTTCGGCTCCCGGTGAGACGGCCAAGTGGCAACTGCTCCGGCTGCGCTTCCAGAAGGCTATTGCCGAAGGCGCTTCTACCTCCCAAGTGACAGCCATCTCAGTACTTGCCTCTATTTATCTGCAAGCGGTCATTGCCGCGGGCATGGAAGAAGTCGAGCTGTTTCTGGCCCCGCTCACGGCCCGCAGCAAGGTGCGGGAAGTGCTGCGCGGCCTGGTCGCCACGCGTCAGGTCCATACCATTTCCATGGGCCATGCGCCGCTTTATTATGTAGCCGGCACTCTGCCGGAGTTCGCCGTGGCTCCCACCGTCTATGCCAGCATCTCCTTGCCGGCTTCGGCTCACTATTTGCACTTCAATGACCGCGAAGAGGATCTGCCGGAAGAAGTGGAGCCGCTGGAGGAGCCAGCCCCGGCCGCCGCGTCCAAGCCTGTTGAGGCCCACGCACCCCGCACTGCCGCGCGCAAGCCGGTGGTGAGCAGCAAATCCGCCGCGGCCCGGCCTCACTTCAGCCGCCCTGCCACTCAATCCCGCGATCGCAAGCCAGCGCAGTCCTCTTCCAGCAGCCGTCCGGCGCGGCGCACCAGCGTTGATTCACGGCCAGCCGGCTCCCGCACAGGCAGTAGCGCGCGCCCTGCCTCCGGCGCACGCTGGAGCCCCAAGCCAGCCTCGGGCACAACGGCCAAGCGCAATGGAACCCATCCCGGCGCTGCCGCAAGCGGCGGAAACGGCCACAAATCAACTGCCCGGCCTGCTACTCGCCCATCCAACGGAGCCTCGGGCGTACGCTCGGCCAAATCTTCCGCGCCAGCCTGGAGCCAGCGCAAAGGCTCTTCGAATAGTGTCTCCGGTGCAAGCAAGCCCGGCGCGGTCTCCCGCAATGGAAGCAAGCCTACGCACGCCGTCAGTGCCGCCCGCAACGGCAACGGCAGCCGCAAGCCCACGCTTACCGCCGGCACAAAGGCTGGCAACAGCAAGCAGTTCGGCTACACCGCCCGGCCCAAGCAAGGAACGAAGAAGCGCGGATGAGTGTAGACGAAAGCGCTGTCACTCCCATTGATCCGGCGCGCAAGATCATTGTCGCTATTGACGGCCCTGCCGGAGCGGGCAAGAGCACCGTCGCCCGCCATCTGGCGCGGCATTTTGGCCTGTTGAACCTTGAAACCGGGGCCATGTACCGCGCCTTTGCGCTGCGGGCGCTGCGGGTTGGACTACCGCTGGACCAGAGCGCCGGCCTGGAAGCCCTGGCCGCCGAGACTGTTATTCGCCTTGAAGCCACCGAAGAGGACAATCGCGTCCTGCTCGATGGCGAGGACGTAACCGGCCTGATTCGCAACCAGACCGTCACCGACGCCGCCTCGCGCGTAAGCGTCTTCCCTGCTATTCGCGCCTGGATGGTCCGTCTACAGCAAGAGATGGCCGCCCCGGGCGGGATTGTCATGGAGGGCCGCGACATCGGCACCGTGGTCTTTCCTCACGCTCAGGTCAAAATTTTTCTGGATGCCGCTGCCGAGGTGCGGGGAATGCGCCGCTACGACCAACTTGGTCCGAAGCCTGCCCAGCAACCCGAAGAGGTGATTCGGGATTTGCGCGCCCGCGACGAGCGCGACCGCAACCGCGCCGATTCCCCCCTCAAGCCCGCCTCCGATGCCGTCATTCTGGATTCGACCAACATGACGCTGGAAGAGGTTGTCGCCGCCGCCGAGGCGATTGTGGCCGCCAAACTCGCACAGCCTGACTTGTCTCTCCCAGTGTAGAATTTCCCTTCGCACGCTAGTTTTGGTTCGACGGCGCGAACAGGAAATCGCCATGCGCAAATCTGCCTTATTTTTAGTTTTTGTACTCGCCACTGTTGTTGCTCCGTTTTGCTTCTCACAGGCTGTCCAAGCCGCCGCGCCCGCCAAGCGGCCCATGACCTTTGAAGACATGATGCAGATGAAGCGGCTGGGCGACACTGCTGTTTCGGCGGACGGCAAGTGGCTGGCTTACTCCGTGACAAGCGTGGATCTGGACAAGAACACGAAGACGGCGGAGCTGTGGGTGCAGGCGATTGTTCCGTCTTTCGGAACTGGCGGAGGGCCGCAAAAGCTGGCTGTAGCGCATCCGGGAGATTCAGGCATTCAGTTTGCGCCCGACGGGCGCTCGGTGCTCTTTCTCTCTGGGCGCGGCGGCTCGCAGCAGGTCTGGCTGGCCGACTTTGACGCCGCAAGCGGGGCGACGACCAATCCGAAGAAACTTACAGCGATCTCGACCGGGGCTGGCGACGCCATCTGGTCACCGGATGGGAAGTCGATTGTTTTTACTTCGACGGTGTACCCCGACTGCCCGGCGATCAGTGCCGCGGACGGCGGAGTTGGGGATAAGTGCAATGCGGATCGGGACGCGGAGGCAGCGGCCAGCAAGGTCAAAGCGCAGATCTTCACTCATCTCTTGTATCGCCACTGGGACCACTTCACCGGCGAGAAGAGATCCCATCTCTTTCTTCTTTCGGTTGAGAATGGTGGAATACGCGACTTGACGCCGAATGACCCGCATGATATTCCGCCGTTTTCGCTGGAGGGCGGAGGGTGCGGCTGCGCCTTTGCGCCGGATTCGAAGGAGCTGGCCTTCACCGACAACCCGGATGAAGAGCAGGCGATCTCGACCAGCGCCAAGATCTTCATCCTCGACCTGATTAATCCGGCGGCGAAGCCTGTTGCTATCAGCACGTCTGAGAATATGAAGGGCGGCAACTTCAACCCCGCCTACTCGCCCGACGGCAAGTACATCGCATGGCGCTCACAGGCGCGCGCCGGTTACGAGAGCGACAAGTTCCGGCTTGTGCTTTATGACCGTGCGGCGAAGTCGGCCAAAGATTTGCTACCGAAGTTTGATCGATGGGTGGAGGAGCTTGTCTGGACCCCAGATTCAAAATCAATCTTTTTTACTGTCAACAATCAGGGGGAATCTCACATCCTCAGGTCTAGATTGTCTGGGGAACTGGTTAGAATTACGCTTCCTTTTCCGGGCGAATACTCTGACCTCCTTATCACAGCGGATGGGAAAAGCCTGTTCGCGGCAAGAATGTCAATATCCCAGCCCAGCGAAGTTGTCCGCTTCGCAGTGGATTTGATAGTGCCGCTTACTAAAGGGCCTACGCCGCCTGATGATTGGCTTGAGAAAGAAGCGCATCGCGCAGACAAGTTATCAATTGCCTGGTGGCCACAGGAAGTAGGTTATGAGCCAGCTTACCAAGCGCGCATTACACATTTGAATGATGTTCTTCTTGCTGCTTTGGCAGTCGAACAATTCGAAGACTTCTGGTTCAAAGCAGCCGATGGAACAAAACTCCAAGGCTTCCTCATCCGTCCCCCAGCCTTTGATGCCGCAAAAAAATACCCCGTTAAATTCCTGATTCACGGCGGTCCTGAGGGGCACTGGGGCGATATGTGGAGCTATCGCTGGAATGCGGAACTGTTTGCCGCCAACGGCTATGTCGTCCTCATGGTCAACTTCCGCGGCTCAGACGGCTACGGACAGGCCTTTGCGGACGCCATCAACGGCGACTGGGGCGGCAAGCCCTTCACCGACCTCATGTCCGGCCTGGACTACGCCGAGCAGCACTATCCCTTCATCGACAAGACGCGCGAGTGCGCCCTGGGCGCAAGCTACGGCGGCTACATGGCCAACTGGATTCTGGGCCACACCAACCGCTTCAGATGCATCGTCAGCCACGACGGCATGTTTAACCCGGAATCCGCCTACGGGACAACGGAAGAGTTGTGGTTCAACGAGTGGGAGTTCAAATCTCCAAACACCCAAGGGGGCAAGCCCTGGGATTACTACGGCAAGCCGGATAGCGAGAATCCCTACCGCAAATGGTCGCCGGCGCTCTCGGCGAAGAACTTCAAGACGCCCACGCTGGTGGTCCACGGCCAGCTCGATTACCGGCTTGACGTGAGCGAAGGCTATCAGCTCTTCACGACGCTGCAACGCCTCAACGTGCCCAGCAAGATGCTCTACTTTCCCGACGAAGGCCACTGGGTGCTGAAGCCGCAAAACTCCCGCCTCTGGTACAAGACGGTCAACGACTGGGTAGATGAGTGGACGAAGTAGGGACCAGGGAACAGGAATTGGGGAGGATCGAGCAGTGGCCGGGCGTCGGTTCGCAATTTTGGGACAAAAAATGTGCAAAATTGAACAGTCGCGAATTTGAAATCGAGCCTATACTCTGATCGTGCGGTCGCCTGTGGGTTGTGTACGGTGGCTTGCGGGGATGGAAATGGCGGATTGTCCGCTGTTCCGCATGATCGAATTCAGATGCAATTGCCTCATCAGAGTTTTCGCTATTCTTGCGCAGGATATCTCTGGCGAGCTGGCTGATTCAAATATAGATGCTCCCCAGTCTGCGCAAGATTGCTAGTAATGTGCAATCCCGCGGCTGATCGAAAGCCGCGGGAATTGCACAGCGGTCTGTTCCGCCCCCAGCACAGCCAGCAAGGACAGTTGAACTGTTTTTTCAGTCGTGAAGGATCACATTCAAGAGCGATTTATTTACTTTTATGCCGCCGTTATACTCGAGGAATCCCAGCTTGCGAAAGCGATTCATGAAGAAGCTGACGCGGGAGCGCGTGGTTCCGATCATCTCCGCCAGTGACTCCTGAGAGATCTTTGGGATCAGCGCCTCAGTTTCGCCGGGCTGGCCGAACTCCGCCATCAAGAGCAGAATCCGCGCCAGGCGCTTCTCGCTGGAGTTGAAGAGTTGATCGACCAGGTCCGCCTGGGTTCTCATGCTGCGGGCCAGCAGGAACTTCAGAAAGAGATCGCTGAAGGTGTGCTCCTCATGCAGCACACGCACCATCTCCGCGCGCTCAATCTTGAGAACCGTGCATAGGGTGAGTGCCGTGGCCGTGGCAATTCGCAGCCCGGGCACTCCCGCCATGGACTCCTCGCCAACAAAATCACCGGCACCGAGCAGAGCGATTGTCGCCTCCTTGCCGGTGCTGGAGAGCGCGGTAATCTTTGCCCGGCCGTCCTGAATATAGAAGACGCAGTCGGCTGGATCGCCCTGGGAGAAGAAGTTTTCCTTGGGTTTCAAACGCAGAATCCTTCGCCCAAGCCCAGCCTGCGCCAGGAAGAGAACCGGATCGAACTGTTGCAGCTTCAGATCCATCATTCGAGTTTCACGTTCCATTCCGCGATCCTGCCGGGAACCCTTCCTTAGAATCTCCGAGTGGCACCACCTTTCCCAGCCTGGCTTCAAGACCCAATCAATCTCAATTCCAATACCAAAGTCTCTTGGCTGCAAGCAAGAATCTGTTCACTTTTGCACACTTCTCAAATTTAATTTTCAGAAAACTGAAATTATTTTCCCTATTGTAAATTTGCATCTGAGGCTTGGATTTGCCGTATATTGCCCCGACTGCGGCGAGAGTTCTGGCTCATTCTGCCGCGCGGAAATGGTTCTAAAATAATGCGAGAATGAAATGTACAGCCGATTGGTTGCTCCATGCATCCAACCTGAGCGGGGGATCTTTTGACCAAGCTGCGAGTTCTGTCGACGCATCTGTGGATGAACCAGCGGCTGCACCCAGGGCTGCTTGAGCTTGCGGCCCGCTCTGGCGCAGAGGCGGTGGAGATCTTTGCCGCGCGCCAGCACTTTGACTACGCCAGCCGCGAGCACGTGGCTGAACTGGCCAACTGGTTCCGGTCCAATTCACTATCGGCCTGGTCGATGCACGCGCCGCTGTACCCTGACCGCGAGATGGGCCGGGCGGGCGCGCCCTCCGTCAACCTGCTGCACCCGGAAAAGGCCCGCCGCATCGCCGCCATGGACGAGATCAAGCGGGCCTTGGAAGCCGCGGATTCCATCCCCTTCCGCAACCTAGTGGTGCATCTAGGCGAGCGCGACGACGAGTGGTCGCCTCGCACCATCGAGTACGCCTTTGGCGCCTTGGAACATCTGGGAGCTTTTGCGCATCCGCTGGGCGTGCGCCCCTTGGTCGAAAACCTCACTAGCAACCCGACCACCCCTGAGCACCTGATGTATGTTCTCGAATCCGGCCATTTGGATTCGATCGGCGTATGCCTGGACCTGGGCCATGCGCAGATGACGGTCGGTATCCCCGAAGCCATTGGCACTCTGGGCGCGCGTATCGTCCAGGTACATGCGCACGACAACCACGGCCTGAAAGACGAGCATCTTTGGCCGGGCGATGGCAGCATTGACTGGGCGGCGACGGCCGCGGGGCTCAACGCACTGCCTGAGCCGCCCGCGACTGTTCTGGAAATCAGCTCGAAGCTGCCTGGTGAGCCCGCGGCGCTGCCGGATCGCATTCGGCGGGCCTTTGAGTTGGTTGACTGAATGATTGCTGAAGATGGGCGCTTGGTGCTGTTGATTCCAGCAAAGTGATCACTCCGCCTTCGCTCAGCAAATCCGCGGCAACTGTTCTCCGATTTGGGTTGGGATGACGCGGTTGGCGCCCATGGCGGTGCGGGCGACCAGCATGTGCTTGTGCTCGGCGGTGACGCGGCCAATGCGGGCTGCGTCACGGCCCAGCGGATGGGCGCGCAGGATTTGGAGGATTGAATCCGCGGCCTCGGGGGCGACAAAGAAGACGGCCTTGCCCTCGTTGGCGACGTAGACCGGATCAAGGCCGAGCAACTCGCAGGCGGATTGGACTTCGGGCCGCACGGGCAGGCTGGGCTCGCCAATCTCGACGCCGACGCCGGAAGCTTGGGCGATTTCATTGAGGGTGGACGCGAGACCGCCGCGGGTGGGGTCGCGCATGGTGTGAACGGCCGTGCCCGCCGCCGCCAGAACGTCGGCAATGATGCCGTTCAGGGCGGCGCAATCGCTGCGAATCTGGCTCTCGAACTCGAGGCCCTCGCGCACGCTCATGATGGCCATGCCATGGTCACCGATGGTGCCAGAGACCAGAATCGCGTCGCCGGGCTGCGCGCGCTGGGGGCCGACAGAAATTCCAGGACGAAGGAGGCCGATGCCCGCCGTGTTGATGTAACAGCCGTCGCCGTGGCCGCGCTCGACGACCTTGGTGTCGCCAGTGACGATCTTGACGCCCGCCGTCTTTGCGGCCTGCGCCATGGCTTCGACGATTGCCGCCAACTGGGCCAGCGGAAAGCCCTCTTCAAGAATGAAGCTGGCGCTTAGGAAGCGTGGCTCCGCGCCGGAGACGGCCAGGTCGTTTACAGTGCCGTTGACGGCCAGTTCGCCGATGGAGCCGCCGGGGAAGAAGAGCGGCTGCACGACGAAGGAATCGGTGCTCATGGCCAGCTTGCCGCCGAGATCGAGGACAGCAGCATCGCCCAGGTTTTCCAGTTCCGGATTGCGAAAGGCGGGCAGAAAGAGATGCTCGACCAGCTCATTGCCCAGCTTGCCGCCGCCGCCGTGGCCCATCACGATGGTGGGATAGCCGACGAGGGGAAGCGGGCAAGACCAGTTTGTGAAGTCTGGCGCGAAGGTTTTCAATGACTCAGCCATTCAAACCTCATTTAAAGTGTTTTTCCTATTCGTGCAGAGTGAAGCGCGGACCGGGAGGTCCGCGCGACAGCCGGCCAGGAGGCCGGCGCTACCAGTTCTTGCAGCAACCGGCAGCGTTGAGCCAAGTTGGAGACCCGCTCTTCTGTTCCGTCTGGCAAAATACTCGAAAACTTTCATCGTGCGTTCTCCGAAGGAACTCATCATTTGGAAAGTGCTGATCCCGCGCCAGCCAACTCCTCGGCTGACAGAAAGCGCCCGTAGTTGTAGTAAGCCGCGCAGGCGCCTTCGCTGGAGACCATGGTGGCGCCGAGGGGATGGCGCGGCGTGCACTGCTTGCCAAAGGCCGAACACTCGGCGGGCTTGATGGCTCCGCGGAGGACATCTCCGGCGCGGCAGAGCGGCGACTCAGCCGTATGAATGCCGGTGATATGGAAACGCTCCTCGGCGTCGAAGGCGCGATAGGCCTCGCTGAGCCGCCAGCCGCTTTTGGGAATGACGCCGATGCCACGCCAGGCACGGTCTGTGACCTGGAAGACCTCGGAGAGCAGCCTCTGCGCGCCCTGATTGCCCTCGAATTTGACGATGCGTTCGTAGGCGTTTTCGACCTCGTGGCGGCCGGATTCGAGTTGAATCACGCAGCGGCGAATTCCGTCGAGCAGGTCAAGCGGCTCAAAGCCGGTGACAACCAGCGGGACTTTGTATTTTGCGGCCAGCGGCGGATACTCCCAGTAGCCCATCACGCTGCAAACGTGCCCGGCAAGCAGAAAGCCTTGCACCTGATTTCCGGGCGACTCCAGGATTGCAGAAATTGCCGGCGGGACTAGAACATGAGACACGAGCAGCGAAAAATTCCTGAGCCCGCGCCGCTTGGCCAGGTGCACGCTCATTGCGTTGGCCGGAGCGGTGGTCTCAAAGCCCACGCCAAAGAAAACCACTTCTTTGTTGGGATTCTTTTCCGCGATTTCAACGGCATCGAGAGGCGAGTAGACGACGCGGACATCACCGCCCGCGCCTTTGACCTGGAAGAGATCGCCGTCGGTTCCGGGGACGCGCAGCATATCCCCAAAGGAACAGAAGATGACGCCCGGCACGGCGGCGATGGCCAGCGCCTTGTCGATCAGTTCCAGCGGCGTTACGCAGACCGGGCAGCCGGGGCCGTGGATCATTTCGATGCGGGCTTGGGGGCCGGAGGGCAGCATCTGGTCGATTCCGTTCTTGATGATGGAGTGCGTTTGGCCGCCGCATACTTCCATGATCTTCCATGGGCGCGTGGTGATGGCGGCTATCTCCCGCGCCATCCGCTGGGCGATTTCTCCGTTCCGAAACTCGGTTAAATACTTCATGGGGCCCTGGAATCTCCTCGGAGGGAATCGGATTCCTTGCAACGGTCGAAAAATCGGCGTTGAGTGAAGACTAACAGCCATACCTGCTGCGCAAAAGAAGGAAAGCGAATCAAGCATCCCGAAACATATCCCTCGGGGGCTAAAGCCTGCGCATAAAGAGAAGGATTATGTACGGGCTAAAGAGGCTGCGGAAAAAGGGCTGTTCGGGTGGTGCAATCGCGATTGAGCGTAGCAGGGGCTAAAGCCCAACGTTGATATGATTGGCTTTATCGGCCCGACTAAGTGCTTGTCCGTAAATAGTGAACAAGTAGATTCCTTTTGCTGATTCTCTTG
>CAZDYU010000040.1:0-29440 GCA_964509755.1 uncultured Occallatibacter sp.
TCTCTGTTTAACAGAGTCGAAAAGACCGTTTACACAAAATGTTTTACACCCTCGTGGATATTGAACCGGCGTTAGCGCTCTGTTAACCCCACGTCTATATCGCTCCCGCAAACTGGCTCCAGAGATTCCGGATCGCGAGCGGAATCCGAGTGCGTCTTTGCATTCAAGGAGCGGAAATGGCCCAGTCGACCATCTCGTACCTGTGGCGCGACAAGAAGGCATCGGAAGGTTTCCGATGTGGTGTTTCATTGCACAGCCACACCAACCAATCGCATGAGACGCTGGACTTTCTGGCGAATCTGGGCAATCAATACCCGGTGATTCGTCCCTTCCTTTCGCGTTTGGAGAATCGTTCCGAGCATATCCATGGCTTGCGCGTCAACTACTCGGCCAGCTACTGGACACCGCCAATGACACCCAAGCTGGCCTTCGATCTGGAATCCCGCCAGGTTGAAAATCTCGATCTGGCTTCGATGGTCTCCATCACCGATCACGACAACATCAAGGCGCCCATGCTGCTGCGCACCGTCCCCAGCGCGCGGCAGATTCCAGTCTCCGTCGAGTGGAGCGCCCCCTATGGCGACCAGTCCTTCCACCTGGGCGTGCACAACCTGCCCAGCGCCAAGGCCAACGAGTGGATGGAAACCATGACCGATTACACCGCGCATCCCAGCAACGCGCGCTTCACTGAGATTCTGCGCGCGCTGCATGAGGAGCCGAATGTCCTGCTAGTCTTCAACCATCCGCTCTGGGATCTCTACCTGATCGGCAAGGAACGGCACGAGTTTCTGGTGAATGAATTTTTGCAGTGGAATGGCGTTTATCTGCACGCGCTGGAGCTGAATGGACTGCGCAACTGGGACGAAAACCGCGCGGTGCGACGGCTGGCCGAGCAGTGGAATATGACGCTGATCTCTGGCGGCGACCGGCACGGCGTGGAGCCGAACGCCAACATCAATCTGACCAACGCGGCCAACTTTACCGAGTTCGTGCATGAGATTCGCCGCCAGAAGAAGAGCAATATTCTCTTCATGCCGCAGTATGCCGAGCCGTGGAAGCATCGCCTGCTGCAATCGACCATCGACGCCATCCGCCACTACCCCGAGTTTCCGCAAGGCTCGCGTACCTGGGATGAGCGCGTCTATCATCCAGATGCCAACGGAGTCATCCGGCCGCTGAGCGAGTTGTGGCCGGGCGGACAGCCGCCCAGGGCGATGAGCGTGGTGCTCGGCATGGTGCAGATGATGGGCATGGGCCTGGTCTCCGGCGGCCTGCGCATGGCATGGAGCGAGGAGCGCCAGTTGCGCCTGGCATTGGGTGAGTAAAACGGATCAGTGGGGCTGGTGCCTTTCACCGCACTGAGAAAAAATAAACCGAGTTGAAGGGTACGGGCTTTAGCCCGTACTTCAAGTCAGAAAGAAAGGCATATTGTCAGTGCTGGAAACGCTCGATGAAGCCACACTAGCGCCGCTGCCAACGCCCTCCCATCCCCGCGTAGCCTACTTCCCCGACTCCTTCCATGAAGTCAACGGAGTGGCGCACACCAGCCGCCACTTCCAGGCCTTTGCGCGGCGGCGCAATCTCCCTTTTCTCTGCGTCCGCGCTGGCACCCGCGCTCCAAATTTTATCCAGGAAGGCAACCTCTGGACGCTCGAGCTACCGCGTAACTTTCTCTCCTTTGCACTGGAAAAAGATTTGCGCTACGACCCTGCCTTCCTGCGCCACATTCCGCTCATCGGCCGGGTGCTGACGCGCTTCCAACCCGACCTGATTCACATCACCGGCCCCAGCGAATTGGGAATGTTCGGCGCAGCTTTCGCGCACCGCAGAGGGATTCCGCTAGCCGCCAGTTGGCACACCAATGTGCATGAGTATCTGGCGCGCCGCTCGGAGTGGTTTCTGCGCTTTCTGCCCAAAGGTCCGTCGCAGGCCGCGGGCCAAAAGATCGAAGACCTGACCCTGGCCATCGCGGCCAAGTTTTATTCCACGGCGAGGGTCTTGTTTGCGCCCAATCCCGATCTCTGCGCATTGCTGGAGCGGACGGCGCACCGGCCCTGCCACCTGATGCCGCGCGGCGTGGATGCGGAGCTCTTCAATCCGGCTAAACGCAGACGAAAAAGTGAAGACAACGAAGTTGTTCTGGGCTTTGTGGGCCGGCTCTCGATCGAGAAGAATGTCGCGCTGCTCGCTCAGGTGCAGCAAGAGCTGGAGCGTATGGGAGTGACCAACTTCCGCTTTCTCATCGTCGGCCACGGCGCTGAGGAGGGTTGGCTGCGCCAGCGATTGCATCGCGCAGACTTCCCCGGCGTCCTGCACGGCGAAGCACTGGCCGAAGCCTACGCCAGCATGGACCTGCTCGTCTTTCCCTCGCACACCGACACCTTTGGCAACGTGGTTCTGGAGGCTCTGGCCAGCGGTGTGCCAGCAATCGTAACTCCCCACGGCGGCCCGCCAACCATCGTCCGCGACGGCGTCACCGGCCGCATCGCCCAGGATGCAGACTTCGCCGCCGCCGTAGCCGAAATCCTGACCGACCCAGAAAAGCACACAGCCATGCGCCAAGCCGCGCGGAGTTATGCGCTGACAGCCAGTTGGGATTCTGTCTTTGAAGGAGTCTATGCGGCTTATGAAACGGTGCTGCCAGCCTGGTAGCGCCGGCCTCCCGGCCGGCTGGAGCATGGACCTCCTGGTCCACGCCGGTATCTCCAGCAAAAGGAGAAATGCCGAAAGCCCCATCTCCCAATTCTGGGATCTGAGAGACTACAAATCCACACGCTTACTACATTTGTAGTTGGGCTCCCGTCCTCAGCTCCACCGCAAACGCCTTTTCCAAATCGCTCCTCATCTCCCACCCCACCCCGCGAAGAACCCCGCCCTCAATGCCGCTAATCGTCACCCCTTCGTCGGAGAGCTTCTCCGACTCCCAGGCTAGGCCGCCGCTTCCCCAAGCCAGAATCGCGTGATGGCCGACGAAGAGAAGCAGGCCTTGCTCGACAACTGGCCGAATCTCCAGCACCGGGCGGTAGGGAATCCTCGTGAAGTGCTCCGGCGTGGTGGTGTCGATCAGGTAAGCGTAGCCGCCAGAGACGGCGCAAAGCTCATCCGGATTCGGAGTAGACCAGATGCCAGTCGGCACGACTGGATCGCGGAAGCCCAGCGCGCAGGTAGCAAGAAAAGGTTGCGCATCCTTCTTCAAGGGAAGAGGCGAGAGGCCGGGCGAATTTTCCGAAGAGCTTCCCGCAGGGGTTGAAGCCCAGTCCCCTTTTTGTGGCGTTTGCGGCCCAACTGAAGTCGTGCCCTGATACAAAACCTGGCTTCGATTGAGTTGTTCCGAAGATCGCTTTTGCGCACCGGGATGGACAAGAACCTCAAGAGCGCCGCGCTCGATCTCTTCCACCTCGCGTGGATAAACAAAATGCCGCGAAGGCAGGATCAGCGGTCGCGCCGCCAGTATCTCCGCCTGCCAACGGTGCGGAAAGCACAGATCAACCGTCGCACCGCGCTCCGCCCCGCCTCTCACCGCCGCGCCTTGTAGCCCAGAATCCATTCTTGCTGCTCCTCGGTGTCGGGAACCGGGCAACCGCGGGTGATCTCCACCGCATGAAGAGCGGCCTGCGGCTCCCAGCCCAGTTCGATCAGCGTACAGGCAGCGGTCATCGTCGCGCGGCCAATGCTTCCCAGGCAATGAATGCCGATGTGCTCGCCGATGCGCAGCCGATGGGCCAGCATGGCGGCAAAGGCGCGGAAGGCCGCCTCGTCGGCGGGAAGACTGTGATCGGGGATGGCGTGAGAGTGGAATTGCATGCCAATCTTTCGCGCGAGGATGCCCTCTTTCGCCAGGCCATACCGGTGCGCCTCTCTCTCTTCGAGCAGCGAGACAAGAGTTTCAACGCCGCCGCGCTTGTAGAGGCGCAGTGCGTCCTTCAACCCCCAGCCGCCTTTTGGGCAAAGCACCACCGCCAGCCCAGGAGGCGGGTAGCCGTGGACCCAGAAGATGCAGTTCCAGAACATGTCGTTCATGCTGGTCAGACTCCCGCACAGCGCTCGACGCGCCGACTGTAAGGGGCGGTTGGAACGCTGCCCAAATGCAGCAGCCCATCAGGCGCGGGGGCAAGGCGGACGCGGGGAAAGAAGGAAGTCATGCTGTACTGATAATAGCCGGTGCGGCGCGAGCGGAGAATCCTACCTTACCTGAGATTGATCAGCCGTATTGTCTCCATGAAAACATCCCCATCGATCGTCAAGCTATGCGCGCTGATCTTGTCCATGGTGTCTTTGTCGGTGTGGTGGTAGCTGTTGTTGGGGCCGTAGTCCAGATCGATAATGTCAATCGAGGGAACGCCTCGCCGGACGAAGGGCTGATGGTCGTCTGAAATCTCGTTACTGGTCTTGAAGAAGTAGCGCTCATAGCCAAACTTCTTGGCCGCTTGACGCACGATGGCAACAAGCCAGTCAGTCGATTGAGTTTCGTGGAGAATGTCCAGGTCTTTGTCGCCGATCATGTCGGCCAGAATGAAAGCCTTGATCCGGCCCAGCGTTCCGTCGCGCTGCCACTTGGCTGCAAGATGTTTGGTGCCGTAAGTAGAGTCGGTGTCAGTCCAGCTCTCAATTGCCTCTTCGCCGTCGTCGAAGAGCAGCCAGACCGAGTAGCCGTCGAGCTTTTTGCCGCCAGCCGTCTGTGCGCGCAGCAAGTCTCCGATGGCCATCAGCAGCCCGGTTGTCGAGCCGCCGTCATTGGCGCCGACGAAGTTGATGTTCTTGAGCCAGTAATTGGTCTCATAGTGCGTGGCCAGCACAATCACGCCGTCTTTCTTGCCGGGAAAACGCACGATGAAGTTGCGCATCGGCACCGGGCCGATGGGAGTCATCGGGGTGAAGGCGTCTTCTTCCAATTGGTCGTGCTTGAAGTGATCGCGCAGAAAGGCCTCAGCCTTCAGGTGACCCTGGCTGGTGGGCCAGCGCGGGCCTATCGAGACAAACTCGCGCGCATATTCCAGAGCCTTTGCGCCGTTGAAGTGCGACTGGGCGAACGCGGACTGGGAGGAAAGCAGGAGCAGACCAGCCGCAAATATCATCCAGAGTTGAGCTTTCCCATGTTTCAGAAACGAGACCTGGGCCACCCAGCCTCTTTTAAAAAATCTCACTTTGCCGCCTCCTTGGCCTTGCGCCGCGAGGGATGCACCCACCACGCCACGCCAATGCCGATCAGGTAAAGCCCCAGCATCGGAATTGCGTAGATGCACATCGTCCAGGGGTCGGGACTGGGGCAGATGATGGCCGCAACCACAAAAACCGCCAGAATCGCGTAGCGAATATTCTTCCACAAGAAGCGCGGGCTGACGATGCCGAAGAGCGCCAAAAAGAAGATCAGCACCGGCAGTTCAAAGCTGATGCCCAGGCCGAGAATGATTGAGAGAAAAAAGCCTGTGTACTCCTCAATCGTCACCATCGGAGTAAAGTTGTGGCCGAAGTTCACAATCAGAATTTGCAGCGCGCCGGGCAGCACATAAAAATAACCGAAGGCCGCGCCAGCTAAAAACAATCCCACCGTAGCCGCCATAAAGGGAATCACAAAGCGGCGCTCCTTCTGGTAGAGCCCCGGAGCAATGAAGAGCCACACCTGAAAGAGGATAAAGGGCGAAGCCAGAATGGCTCCAGCGACCAGCGAAACCTGCAAGTCCAGATTCAGCGGGTCCATGGGATGCGTAAAGACCAGCGTCTTGCCAATGCGATTCAGCGGTGCCTGGATCAGGCCGACGAACTTGTCATGAAAGGCCCAGGACGCCAGAAAACCCACCACCAGATAGATAAAGGAGCGGACAATGCGCTTGCGCAGTTCGTCCAGATGCTCCATCAGGCTCATCCCAGGCAGCTCGGCGCGCTCGGCCACCACGGCTCTTGCCCTGCCGATTGCGTCCGCGGGATCAATCATGGTTTGCCCGCCTATCTCTCGCGGCGCTTGGATCAGCGGGCGTTTCTTCCGCAACGGCAATCTGTGCAGTCACGCCACCCAGCCGCGCCGCCTCTACCGGTTGGCCGGTCGATGGAAGTTGAATACGCGGATAAGGCTCATCCGCAGAAGTTATGGAAGCCGCCGCGATCGCCGGCGGATAATTGGCCTCTTCAGGATAAGGATTCGGTAGTGGGAACTGACCGTCTGGCACCGGCGTTCGATCCCCTGAGGGCGCACCAGCATCCCACTTTGGAATCTGAAAGTCTCCGCTGGCTGCAAGCGCGGGAGCCTGATCCCTGTTCCCTGATCCCCGTTCCCAGTTTCTAGCCTCTTCTTCTTTTTTGCGTCGCTCCGCGTCCTCGGACTTGCGCAACTCCTCTTCCATCTGGAACTTGAAGTCGTTCGAGGCCTTGCGCACCTCGTACATCAACTTACCGATCTGGCGGCCGATCTCCGGCAGCCGCCGAGGCCCGAAGACCACCAGCGCCATCACCATCAGGATCAGCGAATCCCACATCCCAAGGTTGGCAACTTCAATTGTTTGCGGCATTCCCATGAAGGTTCATGATACCTTCCGGCGCATAACCCTCACAAACTCGCAAACCGCCTCGGTCTGTTGCGGCGTTCTCTCTTAACGACAATGAGTCGAATTCGGTACTCTTCCGACCAGGATTTGTTGATGCAATTCACGGCCAGAAAAGATAGCTCACGGGATTATTTTGACAATGGCAGAGTCCCGCTTACGCTGAACTCTGCCTCGGATTTCGCCTCGGTCTCCTGCGGTTGCGCGCTACCCAGAGTCAGCTTGTATTTCCCTTCCAGAATCGCGCGGTAGCCCTGATCGTTGACACTCGACATCGAGCGCGGATCGATGAAAATCGCAACTTCCCTGCTCACTCCCGCACCAATGCTGACGCGCTCAAAACCGGCCAGAACCTGTATGGGGCCGTCTGCCTGCGGAGTCTTCAGATAGGCTTCCACAACTTCATCTCCGGCAACTTTGCCTGTGTTGGTCACTGTGACCGTCGCGGTCAGCGGATCGCCGGACTTCAGTACTTCAGCCGAAAGCTTGACGGGGCCATACTTGAAGCTGGAATAGCTTAGCCCGTATCCGAAGCCCCACAGCGGCTTGCCCTGGTAATAGCGATAAGTACGACCCTTCAAACCGTAGTCGGTAAAGGCCGGCAATCCTTCAAGCGACGCATAGAAGGTAACAGGAAGGCGGCCAGCGGGATTCGAGAGTCCGGCCAGTGTGCGCGCAATCGCCGTGCCGCCCTCGACGCCGGGATACCAGGCTTCAACAATTGCCGCGGCGTGGTCGTTGGCCCAGTTGAGCGCAACCGCGCTGCCGCTCTGCAAGACCACGATAAGCGGCTTGCCGGTGGCTGCCAACGCCTCCAGAAGTTTTTGCTGCGGCGCGGGCAAGTCGAGGCTGGTGCGATCGCCGCCGTCAAAGCCGTCGATCTTGATCTTCTTTTCCTCGCCTTCCAAATCCGGCGAGAGACCGACAAACGCCACCACCACTTCGGCTTCCTGGGCACGTGCCAAGGCTTCGTCGAGCTGCGCCTGCGCAGGCGCTTCCCACTTCAGCGTCAAGCCGCCGCCCGCCCGGTCGCCCGCATGAGAGTACTCCAGCCGGAAGTCGTGGGGCTTGGTGTCGGAAAAGTCAACCGTGATAAAAGGAGTCTTAGGGTTGAGTTGATTGGGCGGCGCTGTGGGTGATGCGCCAGCGGCGGGTTGAAGTTTGCCGTCCTCACGCAAGCTGCCTTCGCCAAGTACCTTGCCATCGAGAATGAAACGGTAACTCTCGCGGGGCGAATAAGGGAAGCTGTAGCCCTGCTCAAGGCTGAAAACGTAGTGGCCAGGCGCTGGCACGGCGAGTCTGCCGCTCCAGCGCACTGAATAATTCGGAGTGTCCAGATCCGGCACCGGCTTGGCGTTCTCCCAATTGCTCTGCACCTCGGGTTGCGTCACCGTCGTAACGGGGCGTCCAGTCCAGTCGGCGGTGGCAAAGAACTCCGTCTTGAGCCCCTCCCCAAAGGCGGTACGCGGCACCGGTACGCCCACTCCGGCGGCCAGCGTTGAGCCCTGCGCGTAGAGAATAGCCGAAGTACGGAACTGCCGCGTAAGACCATCCAGCGGCATAACCGGAGCCACCGGAGTACCTACGTAGTTGCCCAGAATCGACGGCAGCAAATCGGCTGTCGGACCAATCACCGCAATCTTTGCGGGCAACGCCTTCAAGGGCAGTATCCCAGTGTTCTTCAGCAGAACAATGCTTTCTTCGGCGGCTCGGAGCGCAGTTTCGCGGTTCGGTGCGGAAGCCGCCTCGCTGAAACGAACCCGATCCAACTGGTTATAGCCGAGCGGATCGAAGAGTCCAAGCTGAAAACGCGCCGTATAAAGCCGCTCCGCAGCCTGCGTAACTAAATCTTCGCCGACCAGTTTCTGGCGCACCGCATCGGCCAGCGTGTTAAAGCCCGGAGCCCAAATGCTGCATGAAAGATCCGTGCCGGCTTCAAGAGCTAGCGCCGCTGAGTGCAGAATGTCTGCTGTCTTTTTATGCCCTTCGTTCACATCCACAATCGCGCCGCAATCGGAGACGACATAGCCCTTGAAGCCCCAGGCATCGCGCAGATGTTCTTTGAGTAGCATTTTGTTGGTGCACGCAGGCCATTCATCAATCGAGTTATAGGCGCACATCACCGACTGCACATGGCCTTCGGTGACAGTGGCGCGAAAAGCAGGTAGGTAGGTCTCTTCCAGATCGCGCGGGCTGGGATCGACGTTAAAAACATGGCGCAGAGATTCGGGGCCGCTATGCACGGCGAAGTGCTTGCTCGTTGCCACGGCGCGCAGGTGGTTCAAGTCGCCGCCCTGTACGCCGTTAATAAATGCGACGCCCAGACGAGACGTAAGGTACGGATCTTCACCGTATGTCTCCTGCCCGCGTCCCCAGCGCGGATCGCGGAATATGTTGATATTCGGCGACCAGAAGGTCAGCCCAAAAAAAATGCGGTGATTGCCTTCCCTCTGTGCCTGGTTGTACTTGGCGCGCGCCTCGGTTGAGATTACATTGCCCATGCTCTGCACCAGTGAAGGATCCCATGTGGCGGCCATGCCGATCGCCTGCGGAAAGACCGTCGAGTAGCCAGCCAATGCCACGCCGTGCAGCGCTTCGTTCCATGTTTGATAGTCGGGAATGCCCAACCGCGGAATCGCCGTTGCCCAGTCTTCAAGCTGGCTCGCCTTTTCATCCAGCGTCATGCGGCTCACCAGGTCGTGGGCTCGCTCGGCCGGAGAGAGCCTGGTATCCAGATAAGCTGCTTGCTGCCCCAGTGCAACGGCTGTAAAGGCGGCAAAAACGAGCAGCAGAGCAAACAATCGACAATTCTTCATGCAGGTATTTCTCCCGAATTTTGAGAACAGCGGCAAATATCCAAGAATCCCCAACCGCAGCTTTCCAGTCATCCACCGGCTTCGACGATCCGCAAGGCATGAAACCGTAGCGCCATCAAGAAATAGTAGCGCCCGCAAGAGCTTTTAGCGCCGGCCTCCCGGCCGACTGTAGTGTGGACCTCCCGGTCCACGCTTGTCTCTTATCAGAAATCCCCTGAACCCGGTAGACGCTTTGCCAACCGCGGAAAATGAAAAGACCAACCGCATCAAACTTTACAAGGCTGGGGGAGTGCTTGGCTAGCTCAGCCTTCCGATTGCGCATCCGTCAGGGCCAATCGGCATTATCATTATCTCCATGCCTAACAAACTCCGCTGGGGAGTTCTCAGCACCGCCAACATCGCCCTTAAAAAAGTAATCCCCGCCATGCAGCGGGGTCAACTCACCAGCGTCGCCGCCATCGCATCCCGAGACTTTGCCAAGGCGCAGGCAGCAGCCTCCGCGCTTGGAATTCCCACGGCCTACGGCTCCTATGAAGAACTGCTCGCCGACCCTAATATCGACGCCGTCTACATTCCGCTCCCCAACCATTTGCACGTGCCCTGGACCATCAAAGCCGCCGAGGCCGGCAAGCACGTTCTCTGCGAAAAGCCGCTCAGCCTTACCGTCGATGAAGCTGAAACGCTGCTTGCCGTGCGCGTTCAAACAGGTGTCAAAATCGGCGAGGCTTTCATGATTCGCAGTTACCCGCAATGGCTTCGCCTCCGCGAATTGCTTGCGGAAGGCCGTATTGGAGAATTGCGCTCCATTGTCGGCGTCTTCAGTTATTTCAACGACAACCCCGCCAATATACGCAACCAGGTCGAATCCGGCGGCGGCGCTTTGATGGACATCGGATGTTATCTCATCCACGCCTCCCGCTACGCCTTCGCCCAGGAGCCCACGCGCGTTGTTGCCAGCATCGATCGCGATCCGCAAATGCACACTGACCGGATTACCTCGGCGATTCTTGACTTTCCCGCCGGCCAATCCATCTTCACTTGCAGCACGCAGTTGATTCCGTATCAACGCCTTCAATTCCTCGGCACTCGCGGACGCATTGAACTTGAAATTCCCTTCAACGCACCACCGGACCGTCCCGCGCGCCTCGTCATCGACACCACCGGAGACCTTTTCGGCAGCGGCATCGTGACAGAAACCTTCCCCGCCTGCGATCAGTACACCCTGCAAGGCGATGCTTTTTCCAAAGCAATTATGGATCACACGAAAGTGCCAGTTCCACTGGAAGACGCGATCCGGAATATGGCTGTCATTGAAGCCATATTCCACTCCGCTAATTCAGCCCAGTGGGTACCATTGCCGCGGTAAAAAATCCGCGGTTGACAATCATTCTTTATTGAATTGATCCGGGAATGGTGCTTCTGTTTGTGGCTCTACTCAAGCGCCGCAGCACAATATTATAGAAGTACTTCAATTGGCCAAGTCATCGCAAACGGCCGAGCGCGCTGGCTCTGTAGCAGCTTCAGATGTGCGGGCAGAACCGGCGCCTAAAGTATTTAACGCCAGTTCTGCCCTACAAACGGAAAGCCTTCGCCTACTTGGCCGCCGCTGATGCCTTCAGTGCCGCCCAGCGCTTTTTGGCTGCATCGGCAATGCGCTTCCGGCCTTCAGCAGAAAGCTTTCTCTTCTTCTTTTCGGGCTTCTTGGAGGCTGCTGCAACTGCCGCTGCCTTCTTGGGCGCGGCAACTACAGCTAACTTCCGCGGCCTGCCTGCCTTCTTCTTCGCTACCGGCGCAACTCCACCGGTCAGCAATGCCTTCGCCTGTTGCAACTGAGCAATCTCTTGATCGATGATTGTCAGAATCTCTGGTACTCCCATGTATCCTCCCTGGTCCGTTCCTGTAACTGGTCCCGACTTCGAGCAGCTAAATAAAAATGCCCAAAGACACTCTCGGACCTACTTAACTACAATACTCAAATATCGGTCCGTTGACAAATTAATTGAATTCTGACACAAAGTTCTAATCGGGGCTTGCCTCACTTGTCCATTTACGAAAGCTAGGAAGTCATAAGTCGCTTCCTTCCGGATGCAATCGGAAATCCGTCGCGGACAAGTTTCCAACTACCGCTGGATGCGCGCCGATCCGCCCCTTGCAAATGCTCGCACCTGTTCCAAGGTAGCCATGGTCGTGTCGCCGGGAAAGGTTGTCAGCAGCGCGCCGTGCGCCCATCCCAGCTTGATCGCCTCTTCCGGCGTTTCACCAGCCAGAAGTCCATAGATAAAGCCGGATGCAAATCCATCCCCGCCACCCACGCGATCCATCACTTCCAGTTCTACCGCCGGCGCAGTCAAGGTCTTGCCGCCAATCCAGGCAACCGCGCTCCAGCTATGCCTGTTCGTCGATTGCACCTCGCGCAGCGTTGTAACCACCGCCTTCACCTTGGGATGCTTTTTCACGACGTTATCAATCATCCCGAAGAAAACACTGGAATCAAGCTTCGATTTGGCAGTTACCTCCGGCCCAGGAATGCCAAGCCCTTTCTGCAGGTCTTCCTCGTTGCCAATCAGTACGTCTACATTCTCGATAATTTTTCCGATAATCTCCACCGCGCGGCTTTCTCCGCCTGAAATCTTCCATAACTTCTCGCGAAAATTCAGATCGAACGAGGTAATAGCTCCGGCGGCCTTCGCCTCGCGCATCATCTCCGCGGCCAGTTCAGCCGTAGTCGGTGAAAGAGACGCAAAAATTCCTCCGCTATGTGCCCAGCGCACCCCCCCGGCAAAGATTTCCCTCCAATTGAAATCTCCCGGCTTCAATTGCGCCGCGGCTTCATTGGAGCGATTGTAAAAAACCACCGGTGCGCGCAGTCCGTGCCCCCGGTCGCTATACACTGTGGCCATGTTGGGCCCGTTCACGCCATTGTGCTGGAAGTGTTTGTAATAAGGTTTCACGCCCATCGCGCGAACACGTTCGGCAATCAACTCGCCAATTGGATAGCTGGACATTGCGCTGGCAATCGCCGTCTTCATCCCAAAGCAATCGGAAAGGTTGGCGGCCACATTGTACTCGCCGCCACTCACGTGAATTTGACACTCGGTTGCCTTGCGAAAAGGAATAACCCCTGGATCGAGCCGGTGTACCAATGCACCCAGTGCCAAAAAATCCAACTCCCCATCGTTGCGAATATTCAATCCGTGACTCATCGATCTCTCACCCCTTACTTTCAATAAACTCGCATTTCTTAAAATCAAAGCCTGCCGCGCTGCGCCCACAGCCCCAACCCTGGGTCGGCGATAAAGAATATTTCTTCGCCATCGACCTGATTATAGCCGTGCCGCAGTTCATTGGGATTGTAACGCGCAAGCATAGCATTTAAGCCGCTGTAACTGAAGCCAGCGCTTTCCACTTCTTCTTTGCCGAGCTTGCCAGGGCACAAGGTAACCTTGAAGCGCCCCTCCGATGAGCCGTGAATCAGATGCGCCGCCGCGCTGAGATCGCTGGCCAGATCCGCGTGAGCCGCAACCGCCTGAAGCGTTGCCTCCGTGCCATGATAACCGTATTTGCGAATCAATTTATCGATCCCCTTGTCCTCGCCGAACTCCTTTACTCCTGGAGCCAGAATAATAAGCTCCGCGCCGTCCGCCAGCGCCATGCGAGTGCGATAGATCGCCTTGTTGCCGAGCCAGGTGCTCTGAAACTCCCGCGGATCGAGATAGACAACGGCTTTCCGAATCGGCTCGTCCAGCATCTCGAAGTTGACCTTCAGGCTCAGTTCGCATGCTCGGTCAAAGCACTCAATGTCATCGCCGATAAACAAACCGCGCACCGCCAGTTCGCCGTCTTTCTTGCGCCCAATCACAGTTAGCACATAGACAATAGGCAGATGGCTGAGAAACTGATCGTTTGCGTAATTCAGCACGTTGCGCACCGGGTTTCGCGCGCGCCCCATGATTCGCTCCATCCCATAAACCGCGCCCAGATAGTGGCTGCGATTGATGCCTTCGCGCCCTCCCGTGCCTACCAAAATATTCTTGCTGTAATTGGCCATGCCGATAACTTCATGCGGCACAACTTGGCCGATAGAAAGAATCAGATCAAATTCGCCGCTGGCAATGAGCCGGTTGACCTCGGCCGGCCAGGTGTAACTCAGCTTGCCCTCCGATTGCTCGCGAATAAACTCCGCCGGTACCTCGCCAAGCGTCACGACATCGCTTCTCCAGTTGTGAACGCGAAATAACTCCAGCGGCACATTGCCAAACATCCGCGCAATTTGATCGGCCCGCATCGCCGTGTGTGTGCCCAAAGCGGGAAGGACTGCCTTGAGGCTGTCGCCAAAATACTCCCATGCATCAACCGTCAACTCGCCTGCGCGGGAGTGTGCCCGGCTCTGATCGGGCGGTACGACCAGTACGCGGCTGCGGGTTCCAAGCTTGGCCAGACTCTCAAAGAGCAGATCCTTCATCTGCCGCAAAGACAGATCCATTGCAACGCCGCCCGTTGCGCAAAAAAGACTCATGCGCCAAACTCCATTCTCTTCGCTCCGCGGGCGAACAAGTAATCGCCAATTAATTCAATTGCCTTACAACCGGTAAGCCTTCTTTGCCAGCCCATAAGTCAGATCGTATGCCACTTCAAAGGCCTCGTCTTCGCCCAACCGGTGTTCGCTGACCAGCCTGGCAAGAAACGCGCAGTCCATCCGCCGCGCCGCATCGTGCCGCGCCGGAATCGACAGAAAGGCGCGCGTATCGTCGTTGAATCCCACCGTGTTATAAAAGCCCGCCGTCTCGGTCGCCGTCTCGCGGAAACGAGTTATGCCCTCGGGACTATCATGAAACCACCACGGAGGTCCCAGCCGCAGACACGGATAATGCCCGGCCAGCGGCGCCAACTCGCGGCTATAAGTCGACTCATCCAGCGTGAAAAGAATAATCGTCAATCCGCGCTCATTGCCAAAGCGATCCAACAAGGGACTAAGCGCATCCACATAATTTGTCGGCCGGGGAAAATCCGCGCCCACGTCGCGCCCGTAGAGCTCGAAAAGCTTGCGATTGTGATTCCTCGCGCTGCCTGGATGAATCTGCATGACTAGCCCATCTTCCACGCTCATCTGCGCCATTTCAGTCAGCATCTGTGCCCTGAATAGCTCTCTTTGCTCAGCGTTGGCATCAACGTCCAGTATCTTGCGAAAGAGATCCGCGGCTTCCACCGATCCAAGGTTGGCGGTTCGCGCGGTAGGATGCCCGTGATCGGTCGCCGTGCAGCCCTGCAAGCGGAATCGCGCGCGCGCCTTGCGCAATGCGGATAAATAACCCGCCCAACTCCACGTATCTTCTCCTGTTTGCTCGCCTAACTCCGAAATATTCTCTCTGAATCCGGAGAACTCCGGGTCGACCACCGGGTCGGGGCGAAAAGTGGGAATAACTCTCGCCTTCCAATTTGATTCCCGGATAGCCTTGTGATCCGCCAGCGAATCCAGCGGAGAGTCGGTCGTCGCCAGCACTTCGATCTTGAATCGTTCGTAAAGAGCGCGCGGAAGAAACTCCGGCAGCTTCAGCCGCTCTGAAATCGCATCGAAATAATGATCCGCTGTTTTTGCCGACAGCCGCTCCTCTATTCCAAACAGTTCCTGAAAAACAAAATCAAGCCACAGGCGCGTCGGCGTTCCGTAAAAGAGATAATAATGGCTCGCGAAGATGCGCCAAACCTTGCGCGCGTCTTCCAGTTTCGCGTGCCCAATTTCAAGAGCCTCAAGCGGAATTCCCTGACTGTAGAGCATCCGGAAGACATAGTGATCGGGCTGCACCAGTAGCGCCGCGGGATCGGAAAACGGCTCATTCCGCGCAAACCAACTCGCCTGTGTGTGTCCGTGAGGGCTGAGAATCGGCAGGCCCTTTACCTGCTCGTAAAGCGCTTTGGCAATCTTGCGCGCTCCGATTTCGGAGGGAAACAGGCGATCTTCGTGAATCAACATAATTCGACCTCCGATCCTTGATGACTGACTCCGCAATCTTGCCTTTACCGAATTCTACTTCGTTTGAATAGAATGGCCGGCTGCTCTATGCCTTCTGCATAGCTTCAGTAACCCATGCCCGCCAGAACACCCCTCATATAAGCAAAGCACTCAGTAACTCCGGGCATTGGATCGTCGCCGCGAATCTCATACTCCAGATCGACATATCCCTTGTACTTGACTGTAATAAGTGCTTGAAATATCTCCCGTACCGGCATGATACCCTCGCCCACGGCCACCTGGCTTTCCTTGCTCTCAAAGTTCGTCAGATCCTTCATGTGAACATTGAAAATCCGCTGCCCCGCCTCATGAATCGCCTGAACCACATCCGTGCCCGCGCGCGCCGCATGACCCAGGTCGATACAGCAGCCGATGCGCGAATCAAACCCTTTGACGGCTTTCAGTACATCCAGCGGCGAAGGCCATAACTTATCCTCCGGTCCGTGGTTGTGAATGGCGACGCGTATGTCATATTCCTTCACAAATTTGTCAATGCGCGGAAGCGTCTCCGGCGTTGGGTTACCTGCCACCATTACTGTGATTCCCGCTCGCTTGCAATATTCAAATTTGCCGCGCATGTCGGCATCGTCGTCCTTGGCCAGAGAGATCGTCCCGGCGGCATGAAGTTTTATTCCTGCCGCCGCATAATCCGCCAGCGCCTTTGCCTCGTCCTCCGGATCGGCGGGGAGATGATCTTTAACATCCTTCGCATTCAATGCAGTCAAGTTGAGTTGCTTCATAAAGCCAATCAGTTGCGCGCGAGAAAAACTACGAAACGTATAACTCGCAAGTCCTAATTGAATTGGCGACTTTTTGCCGGTGCGCGGCGACCGTTGCGTCAGTGATCTCATAGCGCCTGGCGCGGCTAGCGCTGCCGCAATCACAACCCCGGATTGAACGAAGTTACGGCGCGAAACAGTGTCTGTCATAATGTCAAAGCTCCCTGAAAATCCAAACGATAATTACTTTTCGCCAATACTTACAGGTGCGGCTCCCAACCCTTTTCGTAGATGCGCCCCCACATGCTCAGAGCTTCCGGGTCGTGCAAGACATGCCCGTCAGCCGCGTCGATTCCAAGCTCGCGATTGACCTCCCAAGCAATATTGGAGAGTTGCAGCATGGTTACAGCCACGTTGCCTACCGATACAGGACCGTTCAGCCTTTCGCCCTGCCGAATTGCCGCGATAAAATTCGTAAAGTGCGCATCGGTCATCGAGTCGCGGCCGGTTAGATCGGCGGATGAAGTAGCTTTACCCGTATCGAAAGCATCCTTCTTGTTTCCCTTCAGATCGTAGACTTCGTAGCCGTCGCGATCAACAACCACCGCGCCCGTCGTTCCCATAATCTCCGAGCCGCGGTCGCGATTGAAGTACTTCATTCCTTGACAGCTCTTGTTCTCCCACGCAATCATCTTATCTTCATACTCAAAGTTGGTAATTAATGTGTCATAAAACTGCCAGTCGTCCTTGAAATGATATCTTCCTCCCGATGCAGTGATGCGGCGCGGAAAATCCACTCCCAGCGCCCAGCGGCAGACATCCACCTCGTGCGTCCCGTTGTTCAATGTCTCGCCCGTCCCCCAGGCCTTGAACCAATGCCAGTTATAAGGATGAATATTGTCTTTGAAGGGCCTTCGCGGCGCCGGTCCCTGCCACAGATCCCAGTCAAGCTGCGGGGGAATGGGTACTTCCTTTCCAATCCCAATCGACTTTCTTACATTGCTGTACCAGCATTTTGCAAAGTAGGGACGTCCAATCAATCCATTATGAATCCTATCGACAATTTCGATTGTGTGCGGAGAAGAGCGCTGCTGAATTCCCATCTGCACAACCTTGCCGTACTTCCGTTGCGCCTCCACCAGCATCTCTCCTTCAGCGGGATTATGACTGCATGGCTTCTCTACATAAACGTGCTTTCCCGCTTGCAAGCCTGCAATCGCCATTGGAGCGTGCCAGTGGTCTGGAGTGGCAATGGTGATAGCATCCACGTCCTTCAGCGCGAGAATATTCCGAAAATCCTTGTCGGCGGCTGGTGCATAACCCAACTCGTGCTCCACGCTATCGGAAAATCTTTTCAGAATTACGCTATCCACATCGCAGACATGCGAGATGCGGGCCGCATCCTTGTTTGCTTTGAGCGAGGAAAGATGAGCATTGGCGCGCCCGTTCAATCCAATCATTGCAAAATTGAGGCGATCGTTCGATCCAATAATCTGGCCATAACTCTTTGCGGTTGATCCAATCGCCAAACCAGCCGCGCCAACCGCAAGGGTGTCAAGAAAATCACGTCGAGTCAGCATCTTATCTCCAATGAAAATCGTAATTATTCCAAATCGTTAAAGAGACCCCGAATCTTTCAAAGCCTGCTTCATCCCCGCCCAACTAATCCGCGAGCACTGTTCCGGCGTTCCTCCGCCAGTCCAATGCGTTTCAAGGCTGACTGAATCGCGATAGCCACTCAGTTTCAACACTCGGAACTGCGCCGTCCAATCGATAAGTCCTCTGCCGACTTCCGACCACTCAATCTTGCCCGGCGCGTTCTGCACGGCATTCTTCGCGTGGCAATGGTGGATGCGATTCTTAGGCAGAGCCTGCCAGCCGCCGGGATAGGCATCAAGTTCGCCGCGCATCACGGCATTCGCCGGATCCCAGTTGAGCGCCAGATACGGCGACTGAATCGCATTCATGGTGCGCGCGGCCTCGCGGCCTGTTGCTGTGTTGCAAGCAAATTCGTTTTCCAGAACCAGCAGCACTCCCGCGCGCCCCGCAACCTCCGCCGCCGTTCGCAGTTTCTCATCGATCGCCGAGCGATACGGAGCAACTTCGTCTAGCCGCCAGAAGTCGAAGCAGCGAACTCGATCAGTCTGGAACTGCTTTGCCAGCGCAATCGCGCGCTCCAGAATTTCATCCTGCTGCTTGAAAGTAGTCTCCGCTGCGCCGTGCATATCGCCCTTGGCGCCATAAGGCGACCGAGGCGCGCCCGGCCAATCGGTCTTGAAGAGCGGACTGGCAATGTCGGTAACGCGCAGGTTGTACTTGACTAGAATCTTGCGCGCTTCATCGATCTCGGCCGCGCTCAACTCCATCACATTCTTGCCCCACATGGAGCGGAGTTCGATCCATCCCATTCCAAAATCCCGCGCGGCTACGGAACAGGCGTGATCGAAGTCCTGTGAGATTTCATCGTTGATAACCGCAATCCGGAATGGAGAATGCGGTATCTGAGAAGCGCCAAGCCGCGGACGAGTCGCGCAGGCTGCGGCAATCCCGCCTGCCGCCAAAAGAAAACTGCGTCGCGAAGAGCCTTCCATGTTGCTCCTTTCGCTTGCCGGGCCGCACACCATCAACTGAAGTTGCGAAAATGATTATAGAGCGCCAGATGCGCTCTGCGCGGAGACCGGCCTGCACCCGGCAAACCTTTCCATTCGCTGTCAGTATACTGGTGATACTCCTGCTTTCCGTGCAGTTTCGGCTCTGCATGAGATCTCGCCATGGAATCGTTCTTTTTCCGCTATCGGAATTTGCTGGTGCTGCTGGCCCTCCTGTTGGCGCAGATCATCGGGCTGGCCGTGCAGGTGCGCCGCACTGACAGCGGGCGAAACGTGCTGGACCCGCCCGATGGCGCTGGCGTGCGGCTGATCCGTTTTTGGGCAGATGGGCTTCTGACGCCGCCTGAGCAACTGGTTCACGGATCGAAGCTCGGCTTGCTGAGCCTCTGGCAGAACTACCTCGACCTGCGCCACACCCGTGAGCAGAATCTGGATTTACAGAAGACCATCGACCGCATGAGGCTGGAGCAGGCCTCGCTTCTCGAAGACGCTCGCCAGGGTGAGCGCCTACAAGCGCTCAACGATTTCCAGCAGAAATACATCTACAAAACCCTCGCCGCGCAGGCCATCGGCTCCAGCGGAAGCGATCAGTCACGCGTCTTCTACATCGACAAGGGAGCGAACTACGGGCTGACGCCGGATATGGCCGTCATCACCGCCGATGGCATCGTCGGCAAGGTGCGCGAGGTCTTTCCCCGCTCGGCCCAGGTGCTGGCTATCAACGACCAGACAAGCGGAGCAGGTGTGATTCTGGAAACGACCCGAACTCGCGGCATCCTGCGCGGAAGCGCCGCCGGCCGCCCGCAAATTGTAGGCATTCTGGCCGACCAGCGAATTCAGCCTGGCGAGAAAGTGCTTACCGCCGGGGGTGACCAGATCTTTCCCCGCGGTTTGCCCGTTGGGGTTGTCGAGAAGGTTGTGCCTGATCCCGAGCGCGACTCCTTTATCAACGTGATCGTAAAGCCGGCGGCCCACATCGACCGGCTCGACGAAGTGCTGGTGATCACCTCCACCGAGCCGCGCTTCCCCGCTGACCAGTTGCAGGATATGGCTACCAGCGAGCAGTTGAAGGGTGCCGACGCCGCAGCCATCAAGGAGCAGCGCAAAGCTTCAGATATCATGGCGGAGCGCCTGCCGGGGCTCAGCGATCCCAATGCTCCGGCACCGGCTCCAAATCCAGCTTCAGGGGCAGCGCCGGCGTCTGGCCCACCGGCCCAATCCGGACAGACTCCGCTCCCGCCCACCCCAGCTCCCAAGCTTTTGCCCGCGATGCATCCTGACCGGTTTACTCCAGGGGCAGCCGATTCATCAGCGCAGAAAAATGAAATCCCTCCGACGGCCAATCAAGAAGAGAAGCCTGCGCCCAACCCCGCATCGAAGCCTGTCACCCCCAAGAGGAATCAGTAGCCATGGCCGTATTGGGCGCAAGTCACAGCCGCGATCTGGGTATCCGCCATTATCCGCTGCTGGTTTATGTCATGACGCCGCTGGTGGCGCTCGTCTTGCAAGCCTGGCTGCCGCGCTTGCTGATGGGCTATGTCTGGTTTGACTTGCCTCTTATCGTCACCATCTATTTCGCCCTCGTTCGCCGCGATCCCGTTCAAGGGACTCTGATGGGCATGGGGCTGGGTCTTTTCGAAGATGCCCTGACCCATCACCCCATCGGCATCAACGGCGTCGCCAAAACAGTGGCCGGCTTTCTGGCCGGTTCCATGGGCATTCGCATTGACGTGGAAAACCAAACCATTCGCGTGATTCTCACCTTTCTCCTTTCGATCCTGTCCAGTGCAATCTATATCTTTGTCTACCGCATCCTGCTCGGCCTGGACCTCCAATGGAACTGGTTTTCCGATTTGATGAAAGCAGTCGTGAACTCGCTGATCGCAGCGGCGCTCTTTCCGCTTCTTGACCGTGTGCAGATAAGGGATTGATCCAATAGCGCAAGTCAAAGCAGGCTGGAAGATCGCCTGTCCATTTTCAGCCTCATGAAATACTAATTGCAGTTCTTTGCACCGCGAAGAGAATCCGGCAATCGCTCAATCAGGAGGGACTCATCATGCCGCGCGAGATCTTGTGGACCGACGCTGAAGAGATCGGCATTCAATTGCAGGAGAAATTCCCGGAGCTGGATCCACTGACGGTACGCTTCACCGATCTGCACCGCTATGTGATCGAGTTGGAGGGCTTTGCGGATGACCCGGCAAAATCGAACGAGCCGCGCCTGGAGGCGATTCAGATGGCTTGGCATGAGGAGTTTGTGGACGCGCAGGGGTAGTTTAGCCCAACGTGAATCCAGCCAGTCCAGCGGCCTCATTCAGCCGCTGGTCAAAGCTCAGGAAGACTCTTCCTTGGGGTTTGCCTTCGCACCATTCCAGCGCCGCTGCAAGCTGCAAGGCATCCGCGGCGCACAACGGGTAAAGTTCAAGCAATACTCGCGCGTCGCGTTCCACTTTGGCAGACGGTTTCACGACCTGCCATAGATTTGCATGACCTTCGGCTTGCAACTGAGCTTGCGCGTAAAGGCTGTCGGCAATCTCCTGCCGCCGCAGTAGGCGGGCCAAGGCGCTGGTGATTTCAACATGAGTCGCCCACCATACTACCTTGAGATATTTGCTTTCAAAAACGAGAGCTTGTGGCGTGGAGTTTTGCTTCACGCAGAGTGGAACCAACACACTGGCATCCCAAAATGCTATGGGCTTTAGCACCGGTCCTCACGCTCCTCTTCCCAAATCTGGTCCATCACTTCCTGAGAGATGACCCGATCACCGGCGGGAACTGGCAAGAAGCCAGCCATGTTTTGCGGGTCGCGAGGAGCGGCGACGATGCCTTTGGCGATAAGCCGTCGCATCCGCGCATCCTCATCCTCCACTACTCCCGGAGCAACCAGCCGGGCAACGGGAGTGTTCCGGTCAAAGATCAGCACTTCCTCGCCGTTCTTGACAAATTGGATATGTGCGCTGAGTTTGGCCTTCAGTTCGCTGATCTTGGCAGTCCGCATAGCCTCATTGTAGCGCAACGTGACCTACTGGGTCATGTTTATGTACACCTGCCCGTTCATCTCTCCTCGAACTCCTCCCGCTCACTCCACCCAAATGCCCCTTCAAAATGGACGAACTCGTTTTCCTTGCCCGGCACAAGGTAGACGCTCAGCACGTCAAAGCGCACCGGCGGAGCAGTCTGCTGCGGCAACTGGCGGATATACCGCCGAGCCAGGCGGCGCAGTACATCCCGCTTGTGCCAATCGACGGCGATCTCGGCCGGAGAAGCGTCGTGCGCAGTGCGCGTCTTCACCTCGACAAAGCAAAGAATCGGCCCCTGCCACGCAATCAGATCTACATCGCCGGGTACATCGCCCGGCGACCAACGCCGCGCCACCACGATATAACCCTTGCGACGCAGGTAAAAAAGCGCCGCCGTCTCTCCATCGATGCCGGTGACCAGGTGGGCGGGCAGTCCTCCCTCACGCCCCCGGCGGCGTGTCAGCCGGGTCAAGCCAGCCAGCAGTCGCTCCTCGCAATCGATCCGTTTCCGCTCCAACCACCCCATGGCTACTCATTCTCAACTGCTTCAAAGAAAGAGGCAAATCCGCGCCAGATCCGCTGCTCATTCAATCCCTGGATGCGACGCCTCAGTTTAGGGCTCGTTCAAAGTGGAACGCCTCAGTTCGCATCCGGGAAGCTTGGTTTTTGCGGGTAGATTGTTCTGCTTCCGCAGCCTCAGAGTGTGATGAAATGGGCAAGAGTCAAGAGTTCGAGAGGAAGAAACAGTCATGGCACACGGCTTGCTCGGCGGTCTGTTTTCACAGCGCGGCACACAGGATTTACCCGCTTCAATGGGAATTGGCGCCCTTCCGGTGATTCAATCCGAGCCGGAGGTCAATCGCAACTTCGAGTACGCGCTGGACGCGCTCTCCTGCAACGCGATGTTCTGCGACCGGGAACTGATCCTGCGCTATCTCAACCGCGCCTCGCGCAAGACGCTGCTCACCTTGCAGCAGTATCTGCCGGTGCCGGTGGACCAGATTGTGGGCAAGTCAATCCACGTCTTTCACAAATCTCCGCCGAATATCGAAAAGATTCTTGGCGCAAAGCAGCACAATGGCTTGCATCACCTGCCCCACAAAGCAACGATTCCACTGGGTCCGCTCAAGCTCGATCTGGAGATTGAGCCGATGATCGACGAACGCGGCAATTTTCTCGGCGCATGCGTAGTTTGGGGCGTCAGCACCCAGCAGGCAATCAACGCTCTGCGGGCCGCCCAGGAGGCGCAGCGCGCTGACATTTCCAGCTTGAACGGCAATCTGCAGATGGTCGCGACAGCCACGCACGAGATCGAATCCAGCATTGCCGAGATTGCCAAAAACGCGTCAAACGTCGCGCAGGCTTCCGAAAAATCGCGCACCGCCAGTGCCCAGACCAAGACGGCCATCGAGAGCCTGCGGACCTCGAGCAGCGGCGTCGCCAAGGTGGCCGAGCTGATTGCATCCATCGCTACCCAAACCAGCGTACTGGCGCTCAATGCCAACATTGAGGCAGCTCGAGCCGGGGTGCATGGCAAAGGTTTTGCCGTCGTGGCCAGCGAGGTCAGAAAGCTCGCCGAGCAGACCGCCTCGGCCACGGCTGAGATTCAGGCCAAGGTCACCGCTATCGGCGTCGATGTAGCCACCGCCATGGGCGCCATCGGCCAGATTACAACCCAAACCGAAGAACTCTCCGGGCTTTCACATCAGATGGCTGCCGCGGCTGAAGAGCAGCATCTGGCCACGCAAGAGATGGCGCAGAACCTCGAACGCGCCGCGCATCGCACCTCTGAAATTGCAAACATGAACATTGAAGAGAAAGCGCTGTAACCGAGACGACAAAAGGGACAGGCTATCGCAGTAAAGGGGATGGGGTTGAAAGGCAGGGACCAAACCAGGTTCCCAGTCTTCCAGCCCCGATTTTTCTCGACACACTTCCGCGCTCTGCTACTCTACCGCAAAGGAGTCCGCGCAATGAACATCACTTCCCCCTTTGTAGTTGTTCCCATCATCGTTCTGGTCTTCGCCATCGGCATCTTCTTTGTCGCCACCACCAAGGAAGACGGCTCCTCGGCGGATTAATCCACGAACTCTCCCTTAAATCTCCCGTCCAATGAAGAAGAGCCGCCACGCTTTCGCGCAACGGCCCTGTCTTGAACAAATCGAAAATTTTGCCGGACTCTACGGCTTCTTCTCGTCTTTCTTATCCTTTTTGTCTTGCTGTTGCTTACCGGCTGGCGGAGTCGCCGGCTTGGCAGCGGGTGGCGTTGCGGGCTTGGCTGCCGGCTCCACAGCCGGTTTTGCGCTTGGTAAAGCCGCCGGCGGAGGGGTTGGCTTGGCGCTTGGCGGCGTAACGGGTCTCCCGTTCAGAGGTACAACCGGCCCTGCGTTTGGCGGCGCCGAAGGCCTTCCGTTAGGCGGCGTTACTGGTACCGTACTTGGCGGTGCTGCCGGTTTTGTGTATGGAGTCGCCGCTGGCGGGGGAGTCGGCTTTGCATTTAAATCCGCCGGCGATCTTCCACCTGGCTTCTGTCCAGACGCGGGTGCAACTGGCCCTTTGGTGCCCGGAGGCGGCGCGACCACGGCATGTCCAGGCAGCGCCTTGACCGGCGGAGCAGCCTTCACTGGAGGCTCCACGGCCTGCGCCCCCGGCTTGGTTGAGACCAGCTTGCCGGTTTCGTTAATCAGCACCGGGCGCTGGCTGCTCACCCGCACCGGGCGCAGCGGCGGATGCCCGGCAAATGGATGCGGGTTAGCCTCAACTTCGGGCCGCTCCAGCACCTGTACGTGATCGAGCTGGTGTACATCCACCGCCACTGCGGCTCCATGCGCTGAGCGGCCTGCCGCAAAGTCCTCATGCCGCATCGCAGAAACGCCGACTGTGCGGTTCACGTACGTGACATTGACAACGTTGATGTTCACGTAAGTCGTCTGCACATGCACACGCTGGCTCTCGCCCATGTTCGATCGGTTGATCTCATCGATATAGCGCGGACTGGTGTGATACCAGGGTCTGTATACCTCGCCGGGGCCCAGCGGGAACCAGACCGAGACGCCCGCTCCGCCCACATGAATACCGCCCGCAAAGACCACCAGTGCGGGAGACCACACCGGATGCGCTGCCGGAGGTCCAGGAACCCATCCCCAGCGTCCCTCGTAAGAAACCCAGCGGCCGTAATGGAAGGGCGCGTACCCCCACGACTCATCCTCCACCCACACCGAGCCCCAAGGCGCGTGATTTACCCAGTGGCCGTAGCGGTACGGAGCCCAGCCGGCTGGAACGTTGTTCGGAAACCAGATCGCGCCGTATTCCGTGCCCGGCCGCCAGCTCCCATTCGCCTCCAATTCATAAGCGCCTGGAATCTCAGGGCTCACATAGGTGTAAGAGGCAGCGTTGGCAATCTGCTGATCGCGGCTGTTGCTCCACCTGTCCAGCGCGTCCCAGTCTGCCGGCTGCAGCCACTGCGGAGTGACAGGGTTTGAGCCAGCTAGCTCCAGCGCCTGCCCTTGGCCAATCACTTGCCCATATCCGCCCGCGCCAGAGACAAAGACCGGGCTCGCAAAGTCGGTAACGATCGCCGCGCCCTGATCCGGCAGCGCATCCACGCGGAAATCGCTTGGCTTGGAAACGCTGGCGCTTCCGTTGGGCGTATTCACGTGCAGTACTTGGCCATCCCATAGGCTAGCGCAATGGACGTGAACCGAACCCTGCGCGACGCCAAACCAGATCCCAATCGGCAAAATGTTGGCCAAGCTCACATCCGAATTCGGTCCGATGCGTACGAAGGTCTGGCCCACCTGAATTTCGGCCCGGCCATCTGTGTCCGTGAAGATGCGGTCGCCCGGTCCCAGCGGAAAATTCGCCTGGGCCTGGCCCCAGTCGTCGCTGTCCGGCAGTTGGATCGACACCGTGCCGGAGACAGACGAAATCCGCCCTGCCTGAGCCGGCGGATCGTCCTGAGAGTGCAAGGGTGCGCTAGCAATCGTCAGAAATGCAGCGGCGGCCATCCATGCGCACAGCCTCCGCGCGGAAGCAAAAGCAATAATCTGCATACAAAATTCCTTTCGTTGGGCGCTCAGAACCTTCCATCCCGGTATATCCCACTGCTCCGGGGAAGGCGGGAGAACTGGCGCGTTGTGGGTATCCCCTGCACTCGCCACCGGCGCAAACCGCCGCGCCGGCATCTGCAAGGGCCGTCATGCTGGATATTAACCCGTTTCGGCCAGAAAAGTGGTACAAACCTCCACAGCGCTCCTCAAATTATCAGGAACCATTCCAAGGCTAGTGGCGTATAACGGGGCTAGAGGGCGATTTCCATGACGGAAAACAGAGCGTGCAATCGTACGGGAATAGTGGCGGCAGTGGCCGTGGGTCTGCTTTTGGCAGCGGCAATGGCCGGATGCAGAGTCCAGGTAGACAAGGGCGCCAACGGCGATGACAAGAACGTCAAGGTGGATACACCCTTTGGCGGCCTGCACGTCAATACCGACCAGACAACCGCGTCGGACTTGGGATTGCCGGCCTATCCCGGCGCGCAGACCGTCCGCGACAACGACAACCACAAGTCGGCCGACGTGCATCTCGGCTTTGGCGAGTGGGAGTTGCGAGTCAGGGCCGTCTCCTATGAGACGCCGGATTCCGAGCAGAAGGTCACCGATTTCTATAAAAGGGCTTTGCAACGCTACGGCAACGTGATCTCCTGCCGCAACGACGCCCCAGTCGGCTCACCCACCGCAACCACCGAGGGCCTCACCTGCGCCGATAGCGGCAGTAGTTCCAATGTCAAGATCGATCACAGCGACTACGGAACCAGCAAGGACAGCCTCGAACTGAAGGCCGGCTCCAAGCGCCACCAGCACATTGTGGGCTTTGAGACTCCCAAGAACGGCAAGACCCAGTTCGCCCTGGTTGCCCTGGATCTGCCCGCCGACTCTGACTCAAGCTCCGGAAAGAGCGACTAGCGCTTGGTATAAATTAAGTCGCAGCAGACACAACAAACCCCGTCCGCCCTGGACGGGGTTCGCGTCAACTCTTATTCCTGCTCCTAAACTCAACCGGAACTTGCATCCAGTGAGCCCAGCGGCATTACGCCTTGGCGATCTTGCCGTCCTTGATGCAACCGGTGCAGACCCTGATCCGCTTGGCGTGGCCGTTGACCAGCGCCTTGACGGCCTGTAGATTGACGCTCCAGCGACGCCGTGTGACGTTGTGGGCGTGTGAGATGTTATTGCCGAACTGCGGACCTTTCCCGCAGATGTCGCATACCTGTGCCATGACTTTGCTCCAGACTTTGGTGATTCGCGGCGCTGCCACAAGCACTCTTGCGCTTCGTTTGGCATTGCGCGCAACGGCGCTCATCCAACCGGGCAAAGAAGACACATTTCCCCGGCAGCTTGCCGAATCTTTATTATACCCCGAACCCTTCCCCTGGCCAACTTTTGTGTCCAACTTTGACAATCAGCGCCTCGGTTCCGGGACCAGGCAACTCATTCCTCCCGCAACCGATACTTCCTTAGCCTGCCAATCAGCGAAGCCGGCCCGCTGACGTTCAGCCGAACCAGATTGCCTTCGTACTCGCGCCTATGCACCACCATCCCCGCTTCAATCGCCGCCAGCACCGCGCCCTCCTGCTGCGGGACGCGCAACTCCGCGTCGAGCAGCGGGTCGGTGTGCAGTGCGCGGTCGATGGCCGCGAGCAGCGCCTCCATCCCTTCGCCGGTGCGCGCCGAGAGAGCCACTTCGCCAGAGTTCTTGCAGCGCTCCAGCAGCCCCAGGCGCTCGTGCTCATCGAGCAAATCGATCTTGTTCAGCACCTCAATGCGCGGCTTGCCGAGTGATTCCAACTCGCCGAGCACCTTTTCGACCTGCGTCTTCTGCTCTTCGCCGTAGGTCGAAGCCGCGTCGCGAATGTGCAGCAGCACTTCGGCCTGCACCACCTCTTCCAGCGTCGCGCGGAAGCTAGTGACCAGCGTGTGCGGCAGATTGCGGATGAAGCCGACCGTGTCAGACAGCAGCACCCGGCGGCGGCTCGGCAGGTCGATTACGCGCAACTTCGGATCCAGCGTGGCAAACATCTTGGACGACTGCAAGACCTGCGCGCCGGTCAGTTGGTTGAAGAGCGTACTTTTGCCCGCGTTGGTGTAGCCGACCAGAGCGACGGTGGGTACAGGAACCGCCTCGCGGCGCTGGCGCTGCTGCTTGCGCACGCGGCGGACGGAGTCAAGTTCCTCTTTCAGATGGTCGATGCGCCGCTTGATCTGGCGGCGATCGGTTTCGAGCTTGGTTTCGCCGGGGCCGCGGGTGCCAATGCCGCCGCCTAACTGCGACATCGATTTGCCCTTGCCGGCCAAGCGCGGCAGCATGTACTCAAGCTGCGCCAATTCCACCTGCAACTGCCCCTCGCGCGTTCGTGCATGGCGGGCAAAGATGTCCAGAATCAGTTGCGTCCGGTCCAGCACGCGGCAGGGCAGCGCGGCCTCCAGGTTGCGCAGTTGAGTGGGGCCCAGATCGTGGTCGAAGAGCACCAGATCCGCTTTGACTGAAGCGGCAACGCCGGCAATCTCTTCCACCTTGCCCGCGCCAATCAGCGTCGCCGGATCGGGATGCGCGCGACGCTGCAAGACCTCCGCCGCCACCACCGCCCCCGCGCTTAACGCCAGTTCGCGGAACTCGGCCATGGATTCTTCGGCGTCCAGTTCGGTGGAGAAACTGCCCTGCGTAGCTTTGAGCAAAGTCAGGCTTAGTTCAGTTTGCCCAGAGAGATCGCCAGCCTCTGGAGCCAGAGGATCGAGTGCTGGCTGTGAGGCATTGATGGCCGCTAGACGCGCGCCCGCCTGAGCCGCATGGCGGGCCTTGGAGCGCTGACCGAAATCTACCCCCACCAAGACCGCTCGTTCCGGGCTCTCTTTTCTCCGAAGGAGTACTGCGGCGGAAGACCCCGGCACTTCGCCGATGCCGTCGCTTCTGCCCTGATCGCGAGCCAAATCTGACCGCTTCCCGCCGGCTATCGCAAATCCCCAGCGCTGGACGGCACCGGGACAGGGGCCAGGCCAATTCCTGTGCTTCCCACCGGACGGTGCTCGGTATGCAGCACGGCACGGTTGCTCACCACGGTTGAGATCGCATGTTTGAAGATCAACTGCTCTTGGCTATTGTTCTCCAAGAGAACGGAATACTTGTCAAAGGAACGTATCTTTCCAGTCAGCTTGACGCCGCTGACCAGATAGACCGTAATGGGTGTTTTGTCTTTGCGGACCGTATTCAGAAACGTGTCCTGTATATTTTGTGCCGGCTTGTTCTCCATTTGCCGATCTCCTGCCTTCAACTGGGGGGGTTGGACGCAACGGGATAGAGCGTCTTGATGCAAGTCACCGGGCGCGGCACCGGAAGCCCCGGAACCGCCGATTCCCGCAACGGCTTAAAAGTCAAGCCGAAATGATTATACCTATGATTTCATTGTTGGGTACTAGTGTCCAGAAAAAATTAGGACACCGACAAAACGGACACAGACGAGAGCGCGTTTAGTCTATCTATCGGCCTGCGTTCGAGTTAGGCTACGGCTGATACGTGACTATTGTCTACACGACGAAAGTAACCTATGCTGTTGACTGATGAGTAACTGGTGTCCGGGTGGACACCAGGCGGGCTTTGTTGCGGCCCGCAGGCCGCACCCGCAAGGGCGGGCTCTCACTTCGCAACCGCTACCCTGCCGGTGGAACGGGGACCATTCA
>CAZDYU010000041.1:0-29397 GCA_964509755.1 uncultured Occallatibacter sp.
AGCGAACGGCAACGTGGGTCTTAACTGTTTGTCTCAGCCGAGGGGGCAACCCCATGAACCACTGGAGAAGAACCTGTTTGCCGGAGACTTCGTACTGCCAGACTGCCAGCGGGACCTTCTCAATGAAGCCGTGGCCCACCAACAGGCGTTGCTTCCCGGCGTCATAGTTGATGGAGTCGGGCATTTGATCCGGCTCACTGGAGACCGCACCTTCTTTGGGAATGGTTGGCATACTCGCTGCGGGAAGGCGCGGCGGGCCAGAGGGGCGTCCATGCTTTGGGTCGATCATGCGTTCGCCGAAGGTATGAAGCCAGAGCACGCGACGGCCCAGCTCTGCCGCCTCTGTGAATAGCTTTGAATCGGCGGTTAATGGAATCCGCAGACCGGGCGTAGATAGATCATCCTGAAACTTGGCGGTGTACGCGGGATGCGCGGCCACGGCGGCGATATAGGCCATGAGGTTTTCCGCTGTCGCGCTTACCGCGTACTTTTCGCAGAGGTGCGGAAGCAGGGACGGTGGTAGATTTGGCTGCTGTGCCTTGTCGTCGCGCCAGAGAGGAAACGCACGACCACCAAAAGAGCCTTTGTAGTGATGGAGGTCAGGAACGAGGCCAGTAAAAGTGAGTGCGGGGCCGCTAGTCGGCTTCTCTTCGCTAAACGCGGTGAGATAAATCTGATCGTTTGACCTGCAATTCCAGAGTTCAGGGTTTGGTCTGTTGATTAAACGCTTGTCTGGAATGATCCATTGCCGGTCGAATGAGCGAAATCCATAGCCTATCGGCGGAACGATTTGCTTGGAGTCATCAGCAACGGATTTTATCTTGACCGGAAATCCATGAAGTGCGTCTTGCAGAATCTTGTTGCTGTGACGATCTCCCAGCACTCCATGATTCAAATGTGGCTGAAACAGATCGTCCATCTTATCGACGGAAACTGATTTGAGCTTGGTCCAGCGCTTTTCCAGCGAATCGCAGTCCGGCGCAATGATCCAAGTTCTTCCAGGCATCACACCTGAGCCGTTGTATACGAAAAGGTCTTCGAGTGCTGGAAACGTGGACCATGCTCCGTGCGATACGGGCAGAAATGGCGCACGCCAATCGGTCGGGCAATCGGTCCATTCCGCGTCGTGCAAATGAATGCCCTTCAATGCTTCAAACTTGATCTCTCGTTTGCCAGTGGGTAAAGCACGGAAACGAACCGTTGCGGGCGTTTCCAGATTCATCTTCTTCGAGCGGGAGACCATCACGATGCAGACCGGTTGCTGCACACCTTGAAAGATGCGCGTTGGCACGTCCGGCTGGTGGCCTTCCGGCGAGCAGTCGATGACCCAGATGTCGTCACAGGTGCGGCGAAGATAGTCGCGCATCTTTTGGAAACCGGGACCACCGAGGAAACCAGCAACGGTAATGAACGAGACAATGCCTTTGTTGTGCTCGGGGCTGTGGTCGAAGACCTTCCATGTGGCCCAGCGCCAGAAGTAGATGTAGAGATTGCGCAGGTGCTTGCTGTGCGCTCCCGCGCCCCATTCGGCGGGCGGCATCCAGGCTTCCAGCGGTGCGGGGTCCTTGGCGTTGGGATTGCCCTGCTCGACCCAGCCACCGCGTCCTTTGGCTTTTTCCTTGTAGGGCGGATTGCCGATGACGACGGTGATGGATTCGTCGCGTTTGATCTTGTTCGCATCCTTGCGAGATTTGCCAATTGCGGCCAGAATGCCGGGAATCCACTCGGCATCATCGTACGGGTTGCCCAGCGTGTCGGTAACAAACATACGCAAGGGTTCATTCGATGTGGAGCCAGTGAGATCAAGAACCTCTGCGAGAATGCGGAGCTGGGCGACAGCAAAGGGGCCTAATTGAATCTCGAATGCGATGAGGCGCTTGAGCGCGGCCTGAATGACGCCGGTGACTGCGCCCTCACCCTGATCTTCCCGAACTCTCTGAGCAATGCGGCGAAGAACGCCCAGCATGAAGGTGCCGGTTCCGGTGGCAGGGTCAGCCAGGGTGACAGAAGGAGCGGCGAGACCGGCATGGAGACCGAACCTCTCGCTGGAAAGCGCTTCATCTACCAGAGCAACCATTGCACTGACCACCTCTGGAGGCGTGTAGTAAGAGCCGGTCAGCTTGCGCAGGTCATTGTCATAGATGGCCAGGAACTCTTCGTAAAAATAGAGCCACGCATCGGGCTGGCCCTTACTGATTTTGTTCCAATCCACGGCATCGAGAACGCGAGTCAGCGTATCGAGCGAGGTTTTCAGCGTTTGTTGATTCTCGCTGTTTTCGGTGAGCAGGCGCAGAGCAGCGCCGATCAGGGAGCTGGATTTGGTGAGTTCCGACGCAGCCAGTTGCAGTCCATTGCCGAGGGGGATTCCCTTGGCGCGCGCCATCAACATACCGAAGGTGACAGCTTGCGCATAGCCATCGGCGAAGCGCTCATCGGTTGCGTCAGGAAAGAGCAATGTGCGCCAGTCGGTGGCCAGAGAGGTGAGAGCTTCACTTTTGAGGCCAAGCTGTTCGGTCACTTCATCGCGGAGAAGCCTGCAAAGACGGGCAGTGGTATGGGCCAAGTCACGCGCACTGCGCGGCGCAACCGGTTGCCAGCGCAGGAAGTTTTCAAAGAGCGTTTGCAGGCCAGACGGCGGAGCGAGTTTGGCTCCAGAGGATTCAATGTCACCGTCCAGATGAAGCACAGTGCCGACGAGTTTTCCATCTTGCCACAGACTGAATCCATTGCCGTCTGTGTAAAGGAGGTTGGGGAGCGAGCACAATCTTTCCCACTGACCTTTGTCGTGAGGGTCCTTGAACTTTCTGGGGTCACAGCCCTTGCCGGGAGCCTTGAGTTCGACAAATCCGACGAGGGATTTCTGAACGGTGACGGCATAGTCCGGCCTGGTTTTAAGGTCACTGACTGACGACTCACCGACGGCCACAACGCTGCCAGAAGGAAAACCGGAGAGCGCGGCAACGTCGAGGAGCAATTGCTCGAACGGGGCACGAATCTGGTCCTCTGGTTGACCAGTTGCCGCCGGATTGGCCAGCTTTGCTTTGGCAGCCTTGCCAAATTCGGAAATCGCCGTCTCTATCGTCTGCTTCATCGGCTCTATGGCCTGGAGCCGCAATGTGTTGATGATCTTCATTTTATCCCTAGCACACGACTCCGTGCCCAATATGATAGGTTTTAATGTTCTGTGCCAATGGAGGTGTTGGTATGGCGCAGTTTCTGGAGTTGTCACTGATCGCGTTGTGCGGAATCAGCGCGTCTTTCCAGACCCCCTACGGACGTTACTCACCCTGCTCATCCCGCTCTCCCATCCATTCCGTGAGCTTTTGTTGCAGCTCCTCTTTGCTGGGCAGGTAGAGCTGGTATTCGCGGGCGTGAATGTTGGCATCTTTGGGCAGGGTGATTTCGACCAGGGCGGAATTCTTTTTCTTGCAGAGCACGATACCGATGGTGTGGTTCTCCGCCTCGGTTCTGACGTGGCGGTCAAAGTAGTTGACGTACATCTGCATCTGGCCGAGGTCCTGATGCGTGAGCTTGCCAATTTTGAGGTCGATGAGCACGTAGGATCGCAGCAGCCGGTTATAGAAAACAAGATCGACGAAGAAATGCTCTTCGTCGAAGGTGAACCGCTTCTGCCGGGACTCGAAGAGGAAGCCCTTCCCCAGTTCGAGCAGGAACTTTTCAATGTGGGTGACGATGGCCGACTCCAGATCGGACTCGGAGTAGCGGGCCTTTTCCTCGATGCCAAGAAACTCCAGAACGTAGGGGTCTTTGAGCAGGTCTTGCGGCTTGGCGACGTGCTGCCCCTGCCGTGCCAGGTCGCGGATCGCCTGCTTGTCGCGGCTGAGAGCCAGCCGCTCATAGAGGCCGGCATCGAATTGGCGCCGGAGTTCGCGCAGAGTCCAACCCTGCTGGGCTGCCTCAATTTCGTAGAAGTTGCGCTCTTCCTCTTTGAGACCGAGCAGGAATACATAGTGTGACCAGCTAAGAGAAAACGGTGGCTGCGCGTGGCCGCTGGCATCCTGCAATTGCCCAGACACTGTCTGGGCAATTGCAAAAGCCTGGATTTGCCCAGATGCCGTCTGGGCAATCTGTGGAGTTCGCCCCGGATAGGCAAGATAGAACCGCCGCATATATTCAAGATTGGTCTTCGAGAACCCGCTTCCGAAGTCGCTGGTCAGCCGGGTAGCCAAGTCTCGAACGATCTCCTTGCCATATTGAGCGCGGTCGGCTCCCTGCTGTTCCTGCTCGAAGATGCGGCGGCCAATCTCGTAGTTCGTATAGACCTGCAACAAGTTGACACCGCGGGCGGCGCTCTGGCGAGCCGACAACACCAAACTGCGGATGTCCTCGTACAAAGGAGTGGAATTCCGGCTTGTGCTCATAGCAACCTCCGAATGCCCTGCAAAATCTCGGCGCTCTCGATATCTAACCGGGCCACCTGCGGCGGATTCAGGCAATTGTCTTGATTGCCTACCTATTCATAATAGAAGGATTACCCTGCGATCCGCCGCCAACCCGAAGGAATCCAGTACCCACGAAGCAATATCCGTCCACGCTACATCGCTTGCTACTGTGGATAACGATTCGCTATTTGTTCGCCGATAATAGGTCAATGAGTTTTGGGTTCCCAATCTTGAAGTCTAAACAGTTTGTCGTCTCCTGCAAACGGTGCCGACGGGATGTCCCGGCAGGTGTGAGGGAGTTGGTAGCAAGCCGGGTCCGTGCAAGCGTCCTCGGCAATACCGGCGAAGAGAAGCGAGTTGCCACTGGTGCGCTTGCCGTGGGCGCGTTCATCCTCTTCAACAGTTTGCTTGCCGGCATTGCCGTCTTTGTTGGCGGCTTTGCTTTCGGCCAATAAGTCACGAATGCCGCCCCGGCTTTTTTGCGCATCCTGGCGAAGTCGGAGCGATATAGCGTGCGCTACGACGCCGCCATCCCGTTCACCGCGCCCGACAAGTTACTCGGCGTTGTCAATCGCGACCTTGCCGCCATCGAGTCATCGCGCCGGACGGCCGCGTCTCGACAGCAACCGCCAAGTCGAATTCAATGCTGGAGAACACCGCCACTTCGACCACGGATACGCCGTTATGCACCCGAAAAGCGGACTATCATAATATGCAGCAGACTGCAATTTGGTTAGGAGGCGATATCCGCGGTGCCGAAAATGCCCACGCGACATTCCCGGCAACAGCCTAGTCATTCCCTCAGTATCGCGGCAATCCCACTCATGAAAACACCGTCTAAGAAAAGCTCTACGACCCAAAGCCAGACGCTCGACGCGGACGCGTCGAAAGCTGCAACAATCTCTAGCCCAGCATCCACCGGTGGTGCCGGCACGTTCTTCGAGCAAAATGTGGACGCCTATTGGCTTGTTCAGCTTCTCGTCGGCTGGATACCCCCAATTTTGATTGACTGTGCTGTTGTCGAAGTGCATTTGCAGACCGAACACCTTGGATGGCACACGGACGACTTTTTGATAGTTGGGCAGAATGGGCGTGGAGAACACAGAAAGCTGATTGGCCAAGTCAAGAGGAGTTTCACAGTTAGTTCATCAGACGAAGAATGCAAAAAGACATTCCAAGATTTTTGGCAGGACTTTAAGATACCTGAACGATTCTCGGCTTCCTCTGACCGTTTTGTTATCGTCACACAACGAGGGACGAACATTCTGCTAGAACATTTTGCGGGGCTCTTGGATTGTGCTCGGGCAAGCAGAAGCGGCACAGAATTTGAACAACGGTTGAACACCGCAGGATTCATTAGCGCCAAAGCGGTTCACCACTGCAACGAATTGAGCACAATCATTGGTGAGCTAGAGAACAGGATTGTTTCACCGGTCGACATTTGGCCATTTCTATGCGTCTTGCACGTTCTCAGCTTAGATTTGCATACCTCAACTCGACAGACAGAAGCTATGATGAAGGGGCTTCTTGCCTACACAGCCGCCGAAGCAGACCAGATCGGAATTTCCGAAGCATCATGGAATGCGTTGCTCGCCTTCGCCGCGGATTCGATGCCGGCAGGTCGGAGTTTGAGCCGTAATGATCTGCCTAGCGCACTCCGTGAACGACATTCAGCGATTGCTTCAGCTCAACACCGTGTGCTAAAGGCATTAAGAGATCACTCGACACTGATTCTCGAAGGAATCCATTCAGAAATAGGCGGCAACACGCACTTGACGCGCGCTGGGTTGATTCAAACTGTGATCGAAACCTTCGGAGAGAGCCAGATAGTTCTGATATCGGGTCCAGCGGGCGCTGGGAAATCCGTCGTCGCAAAAAACGTGCTTGCTCAGCTCTCTAAAGAGCACTTTGTATTCAGCTTTCGGGCGGAGGAATTTGCAACGACCCATTTCGACACAACGTTACAGAATAACCAGATTCCCGCAAATGGTGTCTCGGTCGGTGCGATTCTCGCTAGCCAAGCCCGCAAGGTACTGCTTGTCGAAAGTATCGAACGCCTCCTTGAAAGCCCAACTCGCGATTCCTTCAAAGATCTTTTGAGTATGGCAGCAGCCGATAAGAGTCTATATCTTGTCTTAACTTGCCGGGACTACTCCGCCGACTTAGTGCGTTCATGCTTTCTTGAGACAGCTCACCTTACTCATTCACTCGTCACAGTTCCGCCCCTTGACGATTCAGAATTATCGGCAGTGCAAGCCGCACACCCAACCCTGAGCCGTCCTTTCACAAATCCGGCACTACGTGAAGTGCTTCGGAATCCCTATATTCTCGATAAAGCGTTAAGGATCTCCTGGTCGCCAGAACGCCCCCTTCCGGAAAGCGAGCGCGAATTTCGTGATCTATTCTGGCGAGAAGTCGTTCGTGATGACCAGCGTCAGTTTGATGGAATGCCGAGACGACGAGAGGAGGCGTTCCAGCAAATCGCATTGCGACGGGCTCGGTCACTTACTCTCTACGTGGCCTGCGACGATCTCGACGCATCAGTACTTAACCTGTTACAAGCTGACGCTCTGGTCATTTCTCCGAAACAGAACAGTATCCTTATGGCGCCTGCCCACGATATTCTTGAAGACTGGGCAATTCTGCATTGGACAGATGAACAATTTTCCCTAGTCAATGGTTCCCTTGGAGAGCTCATCGATAGGATCGGTACCTACCCAGCCATTCGGCGCTCCTATCGCAAGTGGGTCACTGAGCTAGTGGAGCGTGATCCAAATTGCGCAGATAACGTCATTCCGAGTGTTGTCCTATCGAGCGTCCCTGCTCACTTTCGAGATGACACACTTGTGTCCCTCCTTCGCACAGAATCATCAACGAACTTTCTTGAGCGACATGAATCCGAGCTGATTGCGAATAACTATGAATTACTCCGGCGAGTTCTTCACTTATTGCGCGTTGCCTGCGTAACAACGCCTTCCTGGCTTGCGGGTCAAGGCGCATTGTTTACCGTTCCAGATGGGACCGCCTGGCCGTCACTTCTTCGGATAGTGCAGAGACATCTCAAGGCCTTCAAATCGGAAGACCATTTGCTCCTTTTGGGTTTTGTTGAAGATTGGGTCCGTGGCATCAGCGTTTATTCGGAACCTTATCCCGACGGAGCCGATTCTGTTGCTGCAATAGCGCATTGGCTCGTTTCGAAGTTCGACGACCATCGATCGGAGGACAAGCTGAAGACAGCTGTACAGGTGATTGCGAAGATTCCAAATGCAGACCCAAAGAAATTTGGCGCACTGCTCCGAGGGACGGATAAAAGGGAAACCCGCGGGCGGGCATCGGAGATACTGCAAAATATTGTCCTATCGGGAATGGAAGGAACGGCGGCAGCGCGAGACCAACCAGATCTAGTCATATCGGTGGCGACAAGTCGCGTGCTCTGTTCTGAAGCAGACCTTCAGCGAACAACTCGGTACGTAAGCCCAATCGAACTTGAGATGCTCTTTGGGATTAAAGAAAGTGAGCACGACTACTTTCCGCCCAGCGCGTACCGTGGCCCGTTGCTCCCGTTACTGCGCTACCATCCAGACGCCGGCTTGGACTTCGTAATCTCAGTCTTTAATCACTCTGCCGATTGGTACGCGCATCCTCGGGTACCCGACCGAATTGAACCACCAAGCGAAATCTGCCTGACATTTAAGGATGGCACGTCGCGAAAACAATGGGGTAATTCACGTCTTTGGAATTGGTACCGGGGCTCTACGGTTGGTCCGAACGTCCTTTTATCGTATTTAATGGCGCTCGAACGTTGGCTATTAGGATATGCGGACGCGTTCCCGAAGAGGTTGGACGATGCCCTTCTGAATATCCTCCGAAAGTCTAATTCAGTGGCCCTTACAGCAGTAGTGGCAAGCATTGCGAATGCCTTCCCGCGATTGTCTGGCGAAACATTGTTGGTATTGCTCCGGTGCCCGGAGTGCATCCTACTTGATCGTCAGCGATTGGCATCTGAACACCGATCATTGTCGAGCATCTCTGCAATGTTACCCCGAGCCCGTCTGGAAAATAGGGTCTTCGAGGAAGAACGGAAGCAAGCGGATATTATGGCACATCGTAAGAACGATCTTGAAAACGCGATCAGAAACTTGCAACTAAGTCAGTTCGCTCCTCAAGTTCACGCGATTCTCGACGAGCACAATGCAGCTCTTCCGCCTATACCCGATCAAAACGAAGAACACCGCATTTGGCGACTGTCGATGCATAAAATGGACCTGCGACAATACGTCGTTAAAGAAAGTTCTCCTGAAGAGCCCCAAGCGAATGCGGTGCAGGGCAGCACTCCCGACACCCCTACAGTAGCCATTTACCTTGAGCTTAAAGATCCCGACCCGGATGTGAAAGAAATGGTCGTAGAGAGTTCCGCGCGCTTCGCGTCCATGCAGAGCAAACTCAGTGTTTGGATGTGGGGAGAGAAAGTGTTCAACCAAGATGACAGCGGGGCTTACAATCCTGCGCAATGGAAAGAACAGTTGAATCAAGCTCGAACATGGGATTGGTCGAGTTCGGATGATCAAATGGGCGACATGACTAGAGGAGGGCCAGGAATTGTTGCCGCTGTTTGCGTTCGCGATCATTGGAATGAAATGTCGGAAGACGAACAAGAGTGGTGTGTGCAAACCGTATGCTCAGAGGTCACGCGTCAAGCAAGCAGTTGGAACCACCTTGAGCGTGTGCAGCGCTTCGACGTTTCTGCCGATCGAGCTTGCGCCCGCATTCTCCCCCTTCTTTTAGGCAAGAGTCTCCCAGAGCGAAGCCGCAAAAGTGTCCGAGACGCATTCGCGGTTGCGTTGACTCACCCAATCAATGAGGTTAGATCCTATACTGTGTGGGGAATTGCTACGCAGTTGTGGTCAATTGATTATCGGCTCACATTGAGGTGCGTGAATGCACTCGCGGCGCAAGGTGTCTGTATTCAGGAATTGATGTGCGTCGCGAACGAGATCCCATATCCAGAACGACGGCCGGTTGAGTCCATCGAAATTGACGCCGCTACACTTGTACGGCAGCGGTTCTGGCTGCCAGACTCACTATCCAATGATGCTTATGAGAGGCTTGATACTGCCGAGTGGTTTGGCGCTGAGGCAAATGGACACATCCTAGTAATTCTGGCGCAAATGCCGACCGAGCCAATCGCTGTTAAGGCATTCAAGAAGGCAGCTCAACGAGTAGCCGATTCATGGAATGATGATCGAAATGGATACGATGATAACCGGCGCCCCAGGAACCGAGATATGGAGTCCGCTGTTTCCGAGCTCCTCCGGAGCTTCGTGATGCGTACATCCTCTGAAATTGCCGGAGAAATTCTCCAGCCGATTCTCGATGCTATCGATAGCCACGGGCGAGAAGTATATTGGGTTATTGAAGGCCTGATTGGTGTCGAAGATCGCGAGCCAAATACAGATCAATTCTGGTCGATTTGGACGATGTTCGCGGATAGAATTAAGAATGCAAGATGGCTCGGTAGAATCGATGACCAGTATTCAAGCGGAAATGAACTAATGTCTGCGATCTTTCTAGGAACGTTCTGGAAGGAGGATGCGCGCCACTGGCGGAGTCTGGAAGGACATGTCCATCATGTTCATGAACTGTTTGAAGCACTCCCACCTTCGTCGACTGTTATGGACGACTACGTGCGCTTCCTGTACCACATCGGGGAGCGATCACTTCCCGGTGCATTTATTCAAATCGCAAAGCGCCTGCGGCATGGCAATCCACGAACGATGTTATCCAAAGCGAATACAGTGTTTACACTCGCACTTCTGCTGCAGAGGCATGTCTATTCAAGACCGCTAGAGCTGAAACGCGAACCCATTCTCCGCGACTCGATTCTGTTTCTTCTGGACGAGTTAGTTGAACGCGGATCGTCCGCTGCGTTCCGAATGCGAGATGACTTTGTTACACCAATTCCTGTCGGTTAGGCAATAGAACATCGCTGTGCGAAACGCTGTAGCCGCAAAAGCCTCAGTTCCGCTCGATGACATTGCAAAACGTGCCAACGTACTCTTCCGCTTCGCTTTTTTCAACCCAGTGCATTCAGCGGTATCTCGAAATCAATACCGGGAACTCTGTTGAGTGAAGGTATTTCAGTTTGTGGATCCGCTAAACGACTTGTCGCGCCCCTCCTGACGTAGGCGCGATTATCGTGAGTCGAGCACAAAGTTGACGATTTCTTCACCTCGGCTACGACAACCGGGTTTCCATTCATTTTGACGATTGTGTAAGTCACCGAAGGAACTGGCTTCGTATTCTCCGTGATTAGATTCTTCAGCCTGGCCTTTTGCGCTTCGATTGGATTGTCGGTCTTAGGAAAGCACTTTCTCGCTTCCGAAACCCCTTGAGGAACGCCCTCATCGTCTACACCGACGAAGATGGTACCACCATCTGAATTGGCAAACGCGACTGCCGATTTTACAAGCTCGAATTCCTTTTTATCCCAGGGAACTATGAACGGCTTAAACTCACGAATTTCGTTCTCGCCAAGTTGGAGTTCGCGCGCGAAGTCAACACCCTCATTTTCTATGGTATCGGTCTTTCCAAATGAACGATAAACACTGTTTAACGAGTGCATGCAAATTAAGTCATCGCTTTTATGCACAACGTAGAGAAGAAGTTCTCGCGCATCATCGGGAACTGGGAAGTGCATGGGTTCCGTCTGCACAGAATAGTTTGCGCTTCTATTCTCGGAACCAACATGCAAGATTTGCAACTCTAGGTCACGCAAAGACGCATTCGCCTCCAATACAACGTCAAGAGAACCGGGGGACCACCTGCCCGACACAAATCGGGCACGGGTATCCGGAATCACGACAAGGAATTGGTCCTGATATGGTACGTCGTTTGCCATAACGATCTGTTGCGTCTGATGGAAAACCCAGCTACGAACTGCGTCAGCAGGAGAACGAAAGGGTGGTCGTCCTTTGCTCACAGTTGGCTGTTGGTCAAGGAGGAGGCGCTGGTTGTCCTTTCTGGAATCTGCACTGGTCGTGAAGAGCCACGACGGCCATCTCGATGCGTTGTGCCCGCTGGCATCGTGATTGACCATCGTGTGTGTGAATTTATTCAGAACGGGAACCCCGCTTATCCGCTCTTGGCCGGAAAAGAACCGATATAAAAAACTGATTGCATCGTCTTGGCCTTCAATCCAAAACTCAAATAGTTGGACATTCCTATACTCGGCGCGGGCAGAATCATCGAGCTTCTGTTCTGCAAATACCATCGTTCCGGTCAAGAACTGAGGACCCGTTGCGCTGGGAACAATGGCAAGACGCATTTGCGCTCCTGCGAACGGACGGTGGGCTGCTTGCACCCTGGACGAAATCGCGTCGATCGTTTCACTCGTGCTTGAATACTGTTCCACTGGCATTTTCGGACCCACATTCGATGAGGATGCCACGTCACCGCGGACAAGCGCATTCGATTTTATACACCCTAAAAAGCATAACAGGGCATGAGCTAGAAAGCTCGGCAGCACAGAGGAGTCGGAACAGTCTTGCATTATCGCAGTCGGGTCGTCAAAGTCGAACAGGATCGCGGGCCAATTCGGACTCATTGCCGGATAACACCAGCACTTTACTCGTCCATCGCACGGACCATAATTTTCTCTTTGTCGCTTATTTTCATTATCTTTTCGCTGTTGAAGTATCAGACACGTGACCCCTTGAAGAGGAGGGAAGGTTTCCAACCAGATCGATTGGCTCCAAAAGCTGCATCAATGGTCCGGTTTGAAGGCCATCGGCAAGGTAGAACCGGTGCGCTAAACGCCGGACAAAACCACAACATAAACCACGTATTATCTGCTTATTACAGTTCTCTCTCCGGAGCGAAACAATGAAGTGGTTCACCGCTACTGGGATGTGGAGAATCGGCTGCACTGGCCGCTGGACGTGGTGAACGAGGATCAGAACAGAACCCGGCTGGGCAATGCTTTTGCGAGTTCGACAACACTGATGGCATCCGTCCTGTCGTCAAGTGAAAAGCGCTCGGTGCCCGGATATACATAGAACCGTTTCTGCGGATTCAGATCGGCGCAGGCGGAATGGAAGCCGCGCTCGATCTTCGGTGCAGACGTGCGTTTGACTTCGATGGCCCACAACTCTCCGCCGGGAAGCGTAAGGAGAAGGTCCACCTCGGTTCCGTTCGAGGTCCGGTAGTAGTGCGCCTCGGTTCCGTCCGGTGCAGCGGTTATCAGAGTCTCCATGACAAAGCTCTCCCAGGTTTGGCCAATGACCGGATGGCCGAGCAGCGCTTCCTTATCGCGAATGCCGAGCAGAGCATGTGCTATGCCGCTGTCGCGCACATATACCTTGGGCGACTTGACCAGCCGCTTGCCGACATTCCGATGCCAAGCCGGCAAGCGCCGGACGAGCAGCAGGTCCACCAGAAGATCAAGATAACCGGCAACCGTTTTGCCATCGACAGCCAGACCGCGCGCCAAAGTGGCGGCATTGTGAATCTGAGCCTGATTGTGCGCCAGCATCGTCCAGAAGCGCCGCAGCGTCTCAGCCGGTATGCGGGGGCCGAATTGCGAGATGTCGCGCTCCAGGTAGGTGCGGACAAAATTGCGCCGCCAGAGCAGACTGGTATCGTCGGACTCGGCCAGAAAGCTGCGCGGAAACCCACCCCGCACCCAAAGCGTCTCAAGGGAAGCCGGATCAATCTCCAGGGCGTCGAAGGGGCCGAGTTCGAGATAAGAGATGCGTCCCGCCAGGCTCTCACCGGATTGCTTGAGCAGGTCCATGGCCGCCGATCCGAGTAGAAGAAAGCGGCCATTGGCTTTTCCCTGCCGCCGTCCCCTGTCGATGATGCCTCGCAACTGCTGAAAGAGTTCCGGTACACGGTGAACCTCATCGAGGATGACCAACTCGCCTTCATGGTCCGCAAGATACTTGCTGGGATTGGCGAGTTTGGCGCGGTCGTTCTCGTCTTCAAGATCCAGGTAGATCGAAGCTGTCTTTTCGCCAATCTCCAAAGCGAGGGTGGTCTTTCCAGCCTGGCGCGGCCCCAAAAGGACAACCGCCGGTGAATGGCGAAGCAGTTCATTAAGATGGGAATTGAGGCGCCTGGAGATCATGTATGCAATTATAGAGCGTTACTCCATAAATGCAATTCGCTGGGCGACTGTAGGTTTTTTCAACCCACAGCCCAACCCACAAATCTTGCTGTCTTGCACGACTTCCGCGTACTTTGGCAGTCCCCGCGGTGTTGTAAGTCGTTGAAAAACCAGATCTGGCTAGATTGACACGGAAGAGGTCGCTGGTTCGAATCCAGTCGTGCCTACCATATTTATCAGCAGTTTACAGCCGCTTCCTATGGTGGCTTCCTCGATTCTCGCCTGTATTTTCTCGCCTGCCTCCATGCTCCCCTCCAAGACCTCTTACTGAATCGTCTGTGAGCTCGTCTCAAGAGCCTGCATCATCGCAGCCTGCGCGGCCATCATCGACGCATTGACCCGGTGGGCGTAAAGCCCAAGCGTGGTCGTTACGTTCCAATGGCGAAGCAGTCCCTGAAGGCGGGGATGCACGGTCGTTGTGTAAGGGCAAGCTGTGAAAATATGTGAAACAAGCAGATTCCGAATCCTGATGTTCTAAAGATGTGCAAATTCACTCAGCTGGTCTGTTTTGCCTGGGGACGTTGAGTTTTCATCTGGATATTGTCAGGCAACACTAGTGATTCACGCCCTTGATGGTTAGTAGAACACTTTTCCCGCATTTCGATCCGGTGGGTGGGGGAGCTTCCCGGGTATGAATTGATGACCGATGATGGTGGGAGTGGCTATGAAGTCGTTTCTTTCAAAAAGTTTACGCCGCACTCAGTGGGCCATACTGGCAATTTGTGTGCTTCCATGCTGCATCTTGGCCCAATCTATTCGTCTTCAACATCCGCCGTACGTCGAGAGCTTTGTCGGCAAGCCAAAGGTCTCTGGAAATCTGCTGGTTGGGTTGCGGTTTGGCGAAGCTTCCGGAAAATTCAATCCATCGGCTGTCGGACTGCTCATTCCCCCCAGAGTTGGATGGCGCTCCGCTTGTGTAGACATTTCGAGTCGCGATGGGCTTTATTTTGCGCAGAATATGTATGAGATCGATGGTGCTTCAGGCGGACTTGCCACCATTCAAGCCATCACTAAATATTCTGACGAGTTGCTGCGGTACAAAAACGAGGATATAGCTGTTACTGTGCGCCTGGTCAGCGATTGCAATGCTCCAGAAGTGGGCGAACTAGTTCCTGCCATTTTGAATGCATCTTCCAGAACCGTGGCAAGGTCACCCAATCTTTCGCTCGTTGCGCTCGTGAATGCAGAGCCGGATCGACTAAAGGTAGCCCTACTCAGGAATGGGGTGGAAGCATCGATTGCCGAGTGCAAATCGGATTCGAATGCGGTTCAGATATCTTTCACATCATCGTGCGAATTCAAGGCAAGCACGGCTCTGGCCCCGGGCAACTATGACCTTCTGATTCGAGTACGGGAAAGGTTTGCGTCGCGCGATAGCCATTTCGCCGTCCACATTCCATGAGCAAGAGGATAAGCGCACTCTCGCAAATCTGCTACCGCGCTTGGAAATCCCTGCGCGGTTTCTTTGTTCGGCCAGAGATGAGAAGAAGGTTCATCAGGCTTGCTTTAAAAAAGGAACATAAGCATCGTCTTGCTGTGCTTCTTGTTTTAGGAATGGTATTCCTTGTCTTCACAATAGTGTTTTTCAAAGCCATATCTTCACATGTGCAAAGTGTTTCGCAGGTATCGGCGCTGGCCGAACGCGTTGAGTTTGAAGTAACTCAGCCGCGGCTGGCGGCTATTCCAGTGCGCCAGATGCGCATCGCTACCGGCGACCTACCTGAAAAAGGCTCTCCTTACCTTCTCCAACCCAAGTCCCAACCCAAGATGGCTTGATCGGTTGCTGTCGTGATGTTGATTGCCTCCAGTAACTTCCCCCTGCGCGGTTAGTGGCGCGGGGTTGACTCAGTGCATGTAGATCACCGCAGGGGCTAATGCCCTTATTTTTAATACATTTACGGCACCAATTCGGCTGCGCTCCGGCAGGCTTTGAAGGCGTGCCCTGGTTACAACAAAGCAGCGAGTTCTCGAGGCTCCCAATCCTGACGCATCCTACGCATGAGGGCTCTCAACTGCCGTTTTCAGCTTCAATGGACGATCATTACCGGGCAGTGCGCATACCTCAGAACGCGCTCGGAGTTCGAGCCCAGCATCCAGCGATGAAGGATGGTGTGGCTGCGCTTGCCCATCACAATGAGACTGGCCTGGACGGTATCCGCCTTGTGAATGATCTGCTCGGCTGGATGACCGATGACAATCTCCGTTTCGAGTTCAATCTCTTTTTGCTTGGCGCGTTCGCGGAGAGGAGCGAAGCTGCGCTCAAAGCGCTCCTGCCCATCTTCAAGCACCGCATGAAACTCCGCGCTCTCGGCGGGTTCCGGCGGACGGATCACGGCAAGGACAAAGAGCTTTGCCTTCATATCCCCCGCCATTGCCAGGGCCACATCCAGAGCGTGCTCCGCATGTGGCGATGCGTCGAATGCAACCAGTATTCTTTGAATTCCAACAAAAGTCGGGCTTCCCATTCGTTTCACCTATCCTTCTTCCGCGGGGATTGGCCGCTGAATTGATTGCTCTGTCTTTACGCTTTTCAGTGCGTGGGGAAGAAGATGCCGGGGAAGAAAGAACGAGTTTGCAATCATGGTTGGAATCACGGCGCTGGCGATGACCGTGCCCACGATATAGGAGTACTGCGCTTGCGAGATGATCTGATGATTGAGGCCAAACAGCGCCGAGATGGTGCCGAAGGTGAGACCAGTTGACATCATAAGCGTGTAGTAGGCTCCAGCCTTGCCGTCATATTTGTGAATCCTGACTGCCGGATACACCGCAACCGCCTTGCACAGCGACTTCGCTCCAAACAGGACGAGTAGCGTCACAGGAGCAGCCATCAACGCCGGTACAGAGACAAACGATCCAGCGCGGATGAAGTAGAAGGGCGTAAGCAGCCCAAACGTAAGTGTACGAAGGCGGCGAATCAATGAATGGTCTTTCCCGACCGTTCCAGCCAGCACCATTCCGATCATGTACGCCGGTAATACCGCTTCGCTTCCAGCCCAAACAGCGAGTCCTCCCATGGCAAAAAGGAAAAAGAGCAGGTACTTGGCTTCTAGTTCAGAGACGCGTCCGCCATATTTCTTGAAGAAGCGTGGCGTGAGAAATGGCAGAACCACAAAGACGACGATGGAAACCACCACAAAGATCAGCGTCTTGATCGTGAACGGAGAAAAGATCAATCCGAGCGCAATCACGGTTCCGAGATCATTAATGAAGCAGGCGGCCAAAATGGCTTTGCCGTATTCGGTGACGTTAAATCCAAGTTCCAGCATCACCGCATAGACAACGGCAACCGAGGTTGTGGAGAGAGCGACGCCGCACAGCCAGCTCGGCATGATCGCCCAATGCAGCACGTAATGCGCGATTGCCGTGCAACCGAGAAAGGGCCCGAAGAATCCCGCCAGGCCAATGATCGACGCTTCACGCCACTTGGTTTTGAAGATGGCCGGATCGAGTTCCGCGCCGGCAAGAAAAGTCAGAACAATTGCGCCGGTTCCAGCCAGAAACGTGATCCACTGCGTATTGCCGGCCAGTCCGCCCTGCGCAAAACCAAAGAACCCCGTAAGAAAGACGCCGATGACCAGTTGCGCCACCGTGCCAACCACAATCTCAGAAAGCGCCGTCGAGATCTTGAACCAGATCGCCAACAGTGTCGCCGCCAAAGCCAGACCCACCCAGAGCGCACAAAGAGCCCAAGTGTTTGCCATGAGCACAAACTCCTAGATTGTCGTTCAGGGAATTCGGCCGGGACACAACTCCGCAACAGGATTCCCTGTCAGGAGTTATCATCTGTCCGGCCTATTGCCACCCCAGCGACTGAAACCTGACGCCGGGATCCCCGGAGGGGGAATGGACAGCGGTTAAGGGTGAACTCCTTCACCACAACCAACGCTTCAGTAGAAACCCATTCTACTTTTGTGTCAAGGTTTCGGCCGCCTTTTCCCAGGGCAATCGCTTTTGAAAATCGACTCGCCACATCTCTTTGAATATCGCCCCATCCTTGTGCGGCTTTTTTGCGGAGAATTAATTCCCCAGCGCGCACAATAAAAGCAGCGGTACCCCCGAGGCCCAAATGATCGCCATCCACTCTCCAGCCCGCGCACTCATTTTCTCTTCGCCGCACCCTGATTCCTGTTCCTTGTTTCGTCGATTCTTCGCCAAAAATCCCGGCGTACCCCACCCCCCCCTACCCTTTTTTGCCTCCTCATATTTTTGTAACTAGCACGATTTGAATAGGTTACGGACGCAAACTAGTTACTAATCAGTAATATTCTATTGCCTTTTTTGGCCGTTCTTGGCAAAATATGGCCCTCTTTTTGCCAAAAACACCCCTTTTTCGCCGATTTCCGCCACAGCTTTCCGCCGGTCTTTCTTAAACTCAGCCCTCATTCCGGAACCTCCAAAACACCTGCCTTTCACCTCTCGCCCAAACTTCAAAATGCAATTGCCCTGCGCCTTTTCCGAAAATCTGAGATCGCGAGCTGGGACGGAGGTTATTCTTGCGATTTTTTTTGCGTCGCCGCTCCACCTCCAAGCGTCACAATAGAGGGGAAGGCTTTTTATCGTTTTTATGTGAGCGCCGTGCGCACGTTGGCCCGGCGCTTGCGCGGAGACCGAGCACGGAAGCCTAAAGCGGAACCACGACAAGCGTATCCAGAGTTATGGGCTGGATCAATTCGGTGTTGATTTCTCCAAGCAATCGACACCATTCATGAGAGCGTTTTCGGCCTTAAGATCGTGGCGCTGCTTCAAGCCGCGTGCGATGACCGGAAACCGCGGTCCGTTGCGGTACCAAATCCGGCCCAAGCCGGAAGGTTTTACTGAACTTCAGGCCTTGAATTGCCGTAGAAAGAATCAAGTGAGGAAGAACACTTTGAGACGCATTTTTGAGATAGGTTGTATTGTGCTTGTTGGGCTGGCGGCTACCGGCTGCCAATCGAAGAAGGCTCCGGCGGCGGGAGCCGCGGCTGGGATGCAGGCGATGCCCGTGCAGACGGCGACGGTTACGCTGGCTCCAGTGCCGTTGTCGAGCGAGTATGTGGCCACCATCAAGTCACGCCGGTCGGCGACATTGATGCCGCAGGTGAGCGGAGTGCTGACCAAAATTCTGGCCCGCAGCGGCGACGCGGTGAAGGCCGGTCAACTGCTGATGGAGATCGATCCGCGGATGCAGATGGCCACGGTCGAATCGGCGCGCGCCACCGAGCGGCAAAAGAAGGCCGTTTTCGATTACAACACGGTGGAGATTGAGCGCCAGCGCAAGCTCTTCGAGGCGGGCGTAACCAGCCGCGACGCCTTCGACCAGGCCAAGCAGGCGCACGACAACGCCAAGGCGGATTACCAATCGGCCGTGGAACTGCGCAAGACGCAAGAGGAGCAACTGGCCTATTACAGCGTGCGCGCGCCGTTTGACGGCGTGGTTGGCGACATTCCGGTGCATGTGGGCGACTACGTATCGCCATCCGGCTCGCCGGCGCCGGTGCTGACAACAGTGGATGAGAACAAGGATCTGGAAGCTTACATCTACGTCCCGACGGAGCGCGCGGGTCAGGTGCGCCAGGGGCTGGATGTGGAACTGATGGATAACTCCGGCAAGCTGCTGGAAAAGACGAAGATCGATTTTCTCTCCGCGCAGGTGGATAGCACACTGCAGGGGATTCTGGTGAAGGCCCCTGTGCACGCGACCCCGGAGCTGCTGCGCAATGCGCAGATGATCAAGGCGCGGGTAATCTGGAGTACTTCTCCGATGGCTGTGGTGCCAGTGCTGGCGGTGACGCGCCAGGGTGGGCAGACGTTTGTTTTTGTGGCTCAGGCGCAGAGCGGCGGCTTTATGGCCAAACAGACTGCTGTATCGCTTGGCGATACGGTGGGCAACACCTATTCGGTCTCTTCGGGACTGGCTGTGGGCGACAAGGTCATTGTCTCCAGCACGCAGTTTCTGGTGAATGGAATGCCGGTGATGCCGCTGCCGGGGGCCTAGAGCATTTTCACTATTCCTGAAGGGTGGGTTTCATTCTTTCCCATCCTTGCGCCGGAAAAAACGCAGGGATGTGGCACCCAAATTCTGCGGTGAATTCGGCTGAGAGTTCATCGCAGCCGCTAACTGCCGAAGCGAATCCTGAAGCCCAGTGAGTCAGCATTTATTGAAAAGGAAGGCAACTCTTGTTTGTAGATTTCTTTATTCATCGGCCTGTCTTTGCCACGGTCTGCGCGCTGCTGATCATTCTTGGCGGCGCGGTGTGCATCCCCACCCTTCCGGTTGCCATGTATCCAACGCTGGCGCCGCCGCAGGTTTCAGTGGACTGCAATTATGTGGGCGCGAACGCCGATACGGTCGAGAAGGCGGTCACGATTCCGCTGGAAGAAGCCATCAACGGCGTCGAGGGAATGCGCTACATCAGTTCGTCCAGCACCAACAGCGGAAGCAGCTCGATCGGCGTGACCTTCCAGACCGGCTACGATCTGGATATTGCCGCCGTCGACGTGCAGAATCGCGTGGCCAGCACCCAGGGGCGTCTGCCCGCGGCCGTCAACGCAACCGGCATCAGCATTACCAAATCCAACTTCAATTTTGTCTTTGGCGCGGGCTTCTACACGCTCGATAACCGCTACTCGCCGGAGTTCATCTCGAATTACCTCGATGTCTACGTGAAGGATGCGCTGAAGCGCGTGCCCGGCGTGGGCGACGTGATCATCTTTGGCGAGCGCAAGTACGCAATGCGCGTCTGGCTTGACCCGGAGCGCCTGGCCGCCCGTTCGCTCACTGCCTCCGACGTGGTCAACGCGCTGGTGGAACAGAATATCGAGATTCCCGCCGGCCAGCTCGGCCAGCCGCCTTCCGATCAAAAGCAGGCCTTTCAGATTCCGGTGCGCGTGGTGGGCCGCCTCACTTCGCCTGCCGAGTTTGACAACATTATTGTCAAGAATTCAAGCAATGGACTTGTGCTGCTCAAGGATGTGGGCCACTCCGAGATTGGCGCCGAGGATTACAGCAACACCCTCAAGTTTTCCGGGCACGATGCGATGGGTATCGGCGTCGAGCAGCTCTCCAATGCCAACGCGCTCGAGGTGGACAAGGCCGCCAAGGCGCGCCTCGCCGAACTGGCCAAGAGCTTTCCTCCAGGGCTGAATTACGCCATTGCCTTCGACTCCACAACCGTCGTCGGCGACTCGATCCGTGAAGTGCTGGTCACGCTTGCGCTGGCCATCTTCATCGTCATCACTGTAATTTTTCTCTTCCTGCTCGATTGGCGCGCGACCATCATTCCCGCCGTCACCATTCCGGTCTCGCTGATTGGAACCTTCGCTTTCATCAAAATCTTTGGCTTCTCGATCAATGCGCTTACGCTCTTCGGCATCACGCTGGCTACGGGCCTGGTGGTGGACGACGCCATCGTGGTCATTGAGAATGTGCAGCGCCATATTGCCATGGAGCACTCCGACCCGCATGAAGCCACCTCGCGCGCCATGGGCGAAGTGACCAGCGCGGTGATCGCGACATCGCTGGTTTTGATCGCGGTCTTCGTGCCGGTTTCGTTCTTCCCTGGCACAACGGGAATTCTGTACAGGCAATTCTCGCTGACCATCGCCTTCGCCATCGCCATCTCGGCCTTCAATGCGCTGACGCTGTCGCCTGCTCTCTCAGCCATGTTTCTGCGCGGCGAAGAGGACCGTCCCAAGCAGCTCGACTTTCTGCACATCGCTCCGGTTTCGCGGCTCTTTTCAGCCTTCATTCACTCCACCGACAGGCAGATCACCTGGCTTTCCAGCACTTATGCCAAGGTGATTCATGGGGCGCTCAAGCTGCGCTACTTACTGCTGGCCGTCTTCTTTGCCGGCCTGGGCGCTACGGTTTGGACCTATCAGCACGTGCCCACGGGATTTATTCCGCAAGAGGATCAGGGCTACTTGATGGTGATTGTGCAGGCGCCTCCGGGATCATCGCTGACCTATACAACCAATCTGGCGCAGCGCGCCGAGTACATCATCGCCCAGAACCCGGATATTGCCGGAGCCTTTTCAGTGATGGGCTTCAGCTTTTCCGGCGGCGCTTCCAATGCGGGCATGATGTTTGTCTCGACCAAACCCAGCGATCAGCGGCGCGGCAAGGGCCACTCAGCGGCCGATATTGTGGCCGATCTTTCGCCCAAGTTGATGAGCCTGATGTTTGCGCCCAATGGCGGCCTGGTGGCTATGTTTGAGCCGCCGGCAGTCAACGGCGTAGGCAGTTTTGGCGGCTTTCAATTCATGCTCCAGGATCAGGGCAACAACACGCTCACCGACCTGGACCGCGTCGCCCACCAGATTGTGGGCGCAAGCCGGCAGCGCAAGGATCTGACTGGCCTGCTGACGACCTTCTCCGCCAACGACCCGCAGATGCTGGTCACCATTGATCGCGAGAAGGCCAAGGCGATGAGCATTCCGCTCTCGCAGATCACCAACACGCTCAGCGTCTTTATGGGTTCGGAGTACATCAACGACTTCGACTACAACAATCGTACCTACCGCGTCTTTGTGCAGGCCGATCAGCCCTTCCGCATGTCGGCGCGCGATCTGCACAACTATTACGTCCGCTCCGACACGGGCCAGATGGTGCCGCTGGACAACCTGGCCAAGGTGACGGAAAGCTCCGGCCCGCCGGTCATCAACCATTACAATCTCTTCCGCTCGGTTGAGATCGACGGCTCAGCCGCGCCCGGCTATAGCTCCGGCCAGGGATTGGCTGCGATGGAAGATCTGGCCAACAAAACGATGATGCCCGGCATGAAATTCGAATGGACCGGCTTGACGCTGGACGAGATCGAATCCAGCGGCAAGGCGCTGCTGATCTTCGGCCTCGGCCTGCTGGTTGTTTATCTCACTCTTTCGGCGCAGTACGAGAGCTTTGCGCTGCCCTTTATTATTCTGCTGGCCGTTCCCATGGCGGTGCTGGGCGCACTGGGACTGGTGGCGTGGCGCGGCCTTGCCAACGACGTTTACTGCCAGATCGGTCTGGTCATGCTGATTGGCCTCTCGGCTAAAAATGCAATTTTAATCGTCGAGTTCGCCGAGCAGTTGCGGCGCAAGGGCCGCTCCATTGCCGACGCGGCAGCCGAAGCCGGCGAACTGCGCCTGCGGCCCATTCTGATGACCTCGTTCGCCTTCATTCTGGGCGTGCTGCCGCTGGTCTTCGCCACCGGCGCGGGCGCGCTGGGACGGCGCTCGGTAGGCACCACCATCGTTGGCGGCATGTTGCTCTCGACGGTCCTCAACCTCATCTTCATTCCCGTGCTTTATGTGATTGTGAGCCGGCTGCTGCGGCGCGGCGACGCGCCAACGCCCGCCGAAGATTCCGCATCGGAACCGGTCGAGGCATAAAACAATTGCGAATGAACATCGTCTTTGCTTTTCGAATTGGAGATGCTGTTCATTCGCAATGTTTTCGACGGGGCTCTCTGAATAATCAGTCAATCACGCCGTGATATGGTGCGGTGTTTGCGGTCTGCATCATAATGCATCATTGCACCACAATGTTTCTTGGCGCATAATGGCTTTATGAGAACCAGCATCACACTCGACGATGATGTCTACCAGCACGCAACGCTATACGCCAAGGGGCGGGGCGTCACACTGAGTACCGCAATCAGTGAAATGGCGCGCAAAGGTGTTGAAGCGATGCAATCGCCCAGTCCATCCCTACGCCTGAAGCGAGCGGCCAACGGCCTGCTGATCTTTGCCGGAACAGGCAGGACCATCACTCCCGAGATGGTAAAGGCAGCTCAGGAGGACGAGATTGAGTAAGCAGAGGCATCTGCTTGACGTGAACGTCTTGGTCGCTCTTGCCGAACCGGCGCACATTCATCATCGGTTGGTGATGAAATGGTTTAATACTCCTGGTCTCGATTGGGGAGTATGCGCCTTTTCCGAAGCCGGTTTTCTTCGGGTTGCAACAAATCCAAAGGCCGGGTCGCACACAGTAGAGGAAACGACCGTTTTACTGGCGGAATTGGCCAACCATCCCGGCTACCGGTTTTGGCCGGTTTCGGCCGGGTGGTCAATTGTTTCCGAACCTTTCCGTGATAGGGTATTCGGCCATCAGCAGATAACGGACGCGTATTTGCTTGGACTAGCCATCAAAGAACGGGGCGTATTGGTCACCATGGATAAAGCAATCAAGTTTCTGGCTGGCGAGCGGTACAGAAAACACTTGCTGGTTCTGGAGTGATCGCGTGAGACCCGTTACTTCAGAGCTTTCAAAATCAACAGGCGGAGTGCCGTCCGCCGGTGTTCATTGCGCCTTCTGATGAGCAATGATGTAATCCACGATGCGCACATAGACCTCGCTGGTCACTACGCCGCGCTCCAACAAATCCTGCTTGGTGCGATAGGGCCGGAAACGCACAATGCGTCCGGCCCAACTGCGCGTCAAGCCGGGGACTTTCACCAGCTCATCCACGCTGGCGTGGTTGATGTCGATGCGCGCCTCGGGCGGTGGGGCGGTGGCAGAAGCCTTTGTATCGCTCGTCTCTCGATCTTCATATTGCGCCGCGCCAACCAGACACACGCTTAGGATCGCAACCGCTAGTGTCGCAACTCGCGTCATCGCTCGCATGGGGTTTGCTCCCTTGGTTAACTCTAACGGGTTGAGGGTCGTGGTTCCTACCCTTCCGCACAGATCGTGGGAGGATGGGGCAGCCGGCAGACGGCCGCGATGCCTGGAAGAGGCGGCGCGTCTTGCCAGGGAGTGGCCAGCGGATGTGATTTGCCTGGATGCTTATGATGCGGCCGGGGGCGGGGGGAGGCTTTTATCAACGCTGCGGCTACGCTGAAAAGGGCCGTGTGTGCTATCGCAACTCGCCATTGATTTACTACGAGCTCGTGTTGGCGAAAGCAGGCGCGCTTTTCAGGCAGTGACGTACCGCTCAATCGCGATGTTCTTAGCATTGGCTCTGGTTCTTGACACATCATAGGCCAATTGCATGCGCGGGAGGTGGTCCATCTTCGGGCCAAAGGCGCGTTGAATAAGAACGATCCACTTCTGAGCGAGTACCCGGGAATTCAAGCATATCCATGGTTATTCGTGCTGGGTTCGGGCGGAAAGCTTCTCGTTTCCCGCATTCAGGAGCCTGAATGCCCCTGCTCCCTCCGTTAAGAGGCAAAGAATGGGGCGCCTTAATAAAACATGCGGAACAAATCCCTGCGCCATGTCGTAACTCTGATCGGAAGAGACGCGCGAAGCGTCTTTGCCCCGAATGGAGAAAGCATGAAACGGATCGTAGTTGCCATTTTCTTTGGCCTGGTTGCCGGCGCAATGTGCGCTTCAGGGGCCTTTATGGCCGGTATTCTCACTTTTTCAGCGGTGAACCTGCTTTGGGTTTTGTTGAACCGGGCCGTGATGGGCTTTGCCATTGGCATCTCGGGGCTGAAAGTACATTGGGCCTGGAATGGAATCGTGGTAGGGATGGCGGTCGGATCTATTTTTTCCTACTTCCTGTTTATGACTAAGGGGCCGAGTGTGCTTCCGGTAATCAATTTCTTTGTCAACGGCCTCTTTGGGCTGATGATCGAGTTCTTCACGACCAAGGTCTTCAAGCAGCCGTCGCCCGCCGCCGCGCTGGCCGCCGCAAGATAAGCCGGAAACTCGCTTGAAGTTAATCTGCGCGCGTGGAGAGACCGATGAAAGCCGCATCCGAAGAAATCAAAAGACAGGGCACACTTGTGGGCATCGACGGCGGAAGTTCCGGCTTTGTCCGTCATTCTCCGGATGGACGCGAAGAGCACGCAGGCTTCTATGACGTCGAGGCCATACGCGCGGATTTTCCGATCCTGGGTCAGAGAATGCACGGGTATCGGCTGGCATATCTGGATTCAGCCGCCTCGGCGCAAAAGCCGATCCAGGTTATCGATGCCGAGCACGACTTCTACGCGCGCGATTACGCCAACATTCATCGCGGTTTCTACGTCTTGAGTCAGCGGGCGACGGAACACTACGATCAAGCTCGGCGCAAGGTTCAGGCACTCCTCAACGCCCGTTACGAGCATGAGATTATCTTTACGCGCGGAGCGACGGACGCGATCAACCTGGTGGCCAGCAGCTTCGGCGAAGCCTTTCTCAAAGAAGGCGACGAGGTGCTGCTGACCGGCCTCGAACACCACTCGAATATCGTCCCCTGGCAGCTTCTGCGCGAGAAGAGGGGCATCGTTCTGAAGGCGGCCCCGGTGAACGACGCGGGTGAAGTGCCGCTGGATGGGTTCATCCGGCTGCTGGGTCCGCGCACTCGTTTAGCTGCCTTTGCGCATGTTTCAAATGTGCTGGGCACTGTGCTGCCAATTGGGGAGATGATTGGCGCGGCGCACGCGGCGGGGGCCAAGGTATTGATAGACGCATCCCAGTCGGTGGCGCACGCAAAAGTCGATGTGCTGGCGCTGGATTGCGATTTTCTGGTTTTTTCAGGCCACAAGCTCTATGGGCCGACGGGTATCGGAGTGCTGTACGGCAAGGAGGAACTGCTGGATGCCATGCCTCCGTATCAAGGCGGCGGAGACATGATTGCCAGTGTGAGCTTGGAGAGAACTACCTACGCTCCACTGCCGGCCAAATTCGAGGCGGGCACGCCACCGATTGCGCAGGCGGCCGGGCTGGGCGCGGCAATTGATTATGTCAGGGCGCTGGGCCTCGACCGCATCGGGGCTCACGAAGCTGGTCTGCTTGCATACGCCACCGAGCGGCTGTCCACAATCAAGCCGCTGACAATTGTGGGCAGGGCAAAGAAGAAAACTTCGGTCGTCTCATTTGTGATGGCCGGCATTCACCCGCACGACATCGCGCAGATGCTGGATAGCCGCGGCGTGGCAGTGCGCGCCGGCCACCATTGCGCGCAGCCGCTGATGGCGCGTCTGGGACTTCCGGCCACGGTGCGGGCCTCCTTTGGGCTGTACAACACAATGGCCGAGGTGGATGCGCTGATCGAGGCTTTGGAAGAGGCGGAGGAAATCTTTCTGCAATGAGCGAAACCGTGGAACTTTACTCGAAAGGCGTGCTTGATCATGGCCGCCATCCGCGCAACCGCGGAGTGATGGCCGGCAGCAGCCACTCCGCGCAAAGCGATAATCCATCCTGCGGAGACGATCTATCGGTTTGGCTGCGGATCGACCAGAACGACGTTATTTGCGAGGCCGCCTTTGACGGAAGAAGCTGCGTATTGGCGACGGCTTCAGCTTCCCTGATGACCGAACTGCTGGTAGGCAAGACATCCGCCGAGGCGAGAACGCTCTTTCAGCAGTTTCACGCACTGGCTGCCGGGGACGCGGAGAAATTCAGGGGTGACATGGAGGCCGAAACCGAGGGGATGACGGCTTTGTCCGGCGTGCATGCTTATCCGGTGCGGGTGCGTTGCGCAACGCTGGCGTGGAAGACAATGCTGGCGGCGCTGGAGAATGAAAGGAGTCAACAATGAATCTTGATCGCTCTGTTTTGACATTTGCCGGGACCATGGTTCTGGTCAGCTTGGCGCTGGGGCATTTTGTCTCGCCGTGGTGGCTGCTGCTCACCGCCTGGGTGGGCATCATGCTGTTTCAATCGGGGATCACCGGCTTCTGCCCGATGGCGTTCGTCTTCAAAATTTTTGGAATCAAGCCGGGAAATGCCTTCAGATGATGCCCGGTGAATTATGGTAATTGCGCCATGATTGGAGTCGCGCCGTGACGCCTCTTGCGATCGGAAAAAGCTTATCCGCAGCTTGACGAAAAGCAACCGCGGGTTCTTCAACCAGGTATGGCGCAAATCACGCGCCATACTGCGCTCCGGATGACAAACTTGAGAAACGCCCGCCTGCATTGCAGAATGCGGCCGGCCCTCCGCAGGTTCTTTCACTTTCTTCGCTTCGCTACGGTCGCTCACGATGACAGTTCATATGTTTTACGAACATTGGGCTTTGGGTTTTAGATGTCGAGGTTCTTTACATCCAGGGCGTTGTCTTCGATGAATTTGCGGCGCTTTTCTACGTCTTCTCCCATCAGCGTGGCGAAGATCTCTTCGGTTTCCACAAAGTCTTCCAGCTTGACCTGGAGCAGGGTGCGATGCTCGGGGTCCATGGTGGTCTCCCAGAGCTGGGTGGCGGTCATCTCGCCCAGGCCTTTGTAGCGCTGCACGTCGTAGCCCTTTTTGCCTTGCTCGACGATGTAGATGAAGAGCTCGCGGGCGGTCTGCTTTTCAACCGGCTCTTGCAGGGCGCGGGCAATGCGGCGAGCCTGCTTGGCTTCCGCCTGAGCCTCGGCGCCTTCAGCCTCCGCCTTGGGGCCTTCCTCAGCCACCAGTTGAAAGCCATCGGAGCCCGTGTTTGAGGCGGCGGCGGCATCGGCGGCGGTAGTCTTGGGTGCGAATTCGATCAGGAAGGGCGGCTCCAGATACTCCTTGATGAGCGTATACTTGGCCATCATCTGGCGGAACTCGGGGCTGGAGGCCAGGGTCCAATCGATGTGACGCGGCGCGCCCTGGGCATCGACGAAGCTGATGGACCAGGTGTTGTGCTCCTCGTCCTCGACCGGCTCGCCAAGAGACTTGAAGAGAAAATCGTCAGCCTGCTCGACAAGCTGCGCGTGAAGCTGGGCGAGCTTGGGCGGGATCTGGCTCTCTTCCTTGGAGGCAAAGTCGGCGCGGTGAACCAGCTCGGCGCGGGCCAGCATCTCGGTGAGCTTTTCATTGCGGATGCGCTTGTCTACCTTGTCGACAAAGTCAAGATACTCGCTGAGCGTGGCGATGAAGCGGGTGAGAACGGGGCCTTCGATGTGGCCGGCTGCCTCGCCGTGGCGGACGATCATGCCCTCGGAGGCGCGGCTGACCATGACCTTGACGAACTCGCGCTCATCCTTGATGTACTCTTCGCGGCGGCCCTTTTTGATTTTGAAGAGCGGCGGCTGCGCAATGTAGATGTTGTCGCGGCGGATCAGCTCGGTCATGTGGCGGAAGAAGAAGGTGAGCAGCAGCGTGCGGATGTGCGAGCCGTCGACGTCGGCGTCGGTCATGAGGATGATTTTGCCGTAGCGGATCTTGGTGGCGTCGAAGTCGTCTTTGCCGATGCCGCAGCCGAGGGCGGTGATCATGGCGCGGATTTCCTCGTGGCCGAGCATCTTGTCGTAGCGGGCCTTTTCGACGTTGAGGATCTTGCCGCGCAAGGGCAGGATAGCCTGAAAACGGCGATCGCGGCCCTGCTTGGCGGTGCCGCCGGCGCTCTCGCCCTCGACCAGATAGACTTCGCATTTGTCGGGGTTGCGCTCGGAGCAGTCGGCGAGCTTGCCGGGCAGGCCTCCGCCGTCAAGCGCGCCTTTGCGGCGGGTGAGGTCGCGCGCCTTGCGGGCGGCTTCACGGGCGCGCGCGGCTTCAATGGCTTTGTTAATGATGCGCTTGGCGATGGGCGGATTCTGCTCGAGGAATGCGCCGAGGCGTTCGTTGACGAAGGCCTGCACGGTGCCGGCGATGTCGGAGTTGAGCTTGCCCTTGGTTTGGCCCTCGAACTGCGGCTGCGAGAGCTTGACGCTGACCACGGCGACCAGGCCCTCGCGGACATCGTCGCCGCTAAGATTCTCTTTGAGGTCTTTGAAGAGGCCGAGCGATTGGCCGATGGCGTTGATGGTTCGAGTCAGCGAGGTCCTAAAGCCGGAGAGATGCGAGCCGCCGTCAACGGTATTGATGTTGTTGGCAAAGCTGAAGACGGTCTCTGAGTAGCTGTCGTTGTACTGGAGAGCGATCTCGATCTCGACGTTGTCGCGCATGGCTTCCATCATGATCGGCTTGTCATGCAGGACGGTCTTGCCGCGATTGAGATGCTTGACGAACTCGGCGATGCCGCCGGCGTA